>JBEBDJ010000207.1:0-12295 GCA_041157045.1 Pseudomonadota bacterium | reverse complement strand
CTTGGCGCGGCGCACGTCGCCGCGGCGCTTGACCTCGATGCTCGCGATCAGCGGGCTGTAGGTCTGGAAGGTACGCTCCACACCTTCGCCGCTGGAGATCTTGCGCACGGTGAAGCCGCTGTTGAGGCCACGGTTGCGCTTGGCGATCACCACGCCTTCGTAGGCCTGCACACGCTTGCGGGTGCCTTCCACGACGTTCACGCTCACGATCACCGTGTCGCCAGGCGAGAACTCGGGGATGCGCTTGCCCAGGCGGGCGATTTCTTCTTGTTCCAGGGTCTGGATCAGGTTCATGTTGGACTCCAACTTGCTTTTGCGTTCATGACCGCTGCACTAGGGGCGGTGGATGCCAGCCGGTATCGTTGTTGGCGCTGCCAAGGCATGCGCATTGCAACTTCGGACAAGGGGCCCACCGCGGCGACCAGAGGACCGCAAACCGCGCATTATAGCGCGCGGGCTGCTGGCCGCCAAGCGGGCTTCAATCGGACTCGCGCTGGGCCGATGGGCCGATCTGGCGCAAACAGGCCTCGTCGCTGCGGCTGAGCGACCCTTGGGCACGGGCCGCATCGATCAGTTCGGGCCGCAGGCGGGCACTCAGCTGCAGGCTTTGCTCACGCCGCCAGCGGGCGATGTGCGCATGATGCCCGGACAGCAGCACCTCGGGCACCGGCTGACCCTGCCAGACCTCGGGTCGGGTGTAGTGGGGACTGTCCAGCAAGCCATCAAGGGCCGGGTTGAAGCTGTCTTGCTGGTGGCTGCCCTCGTCGTTGAGCACACCAGGCTGCAAACGGGCCACCGCATCCAGCAAGGCCAGGGCCACGATCTCGCCTCCCGACAGCACAAAATCACCCAGGCTGATCTGCACATCCACATGGGTGTCGACAAAGCGCTGGTCCACCCCCTCGTAGCGGCCACACAGCAAGACAGCACCTGCGCTGCCGGCCCACTGCTGCACCGCGCCATGGTTCAGGCGCTGGCCCAGCGGCGAGAACAACACCAGCGGGGCGGTTTGACCCTCGGGCTCCGCGCGCGCCGCACGGATGGCTTGCAGGCAACGCGCCAGCGGCTCGGCCATCATGACCATGCCAGGGCCGCCACCGAACGGGCGGTCATCGACGCGGCGGTATTGGCCGTCGGCAAAATCGCGCGGGTTCCACAGGTGCAATTGAAGCCGCCCCTGCTCAAACGCGCGGCGGTTGATGCCGCTTTGCACCAGGGGCGCAAAAAATTCGGGGAACAGGGTGATGACGTCCCAGCGCATGGCGGCGTCAGTAGTCGGGCTGCCAGTCGACGCGGATTTCCCGGGCTTGCAGATCGACGCCGTCAATGTACGCCGACACAAAGGGCACCAGGTGATCGGTGGCTCGCGCGGCCACGCCCTCGGCCGGCGGGGTGATGACGAGCACGGTTTGCGGGCCGGTGCTCAGCAGCTCACGGACCTCGCCCAGCACCACCGATTCGCGATTGACGACGCGCAGGCCGATCAGGTCGACCCAGTAGTACTCATCGGCTTCGGGGGTGGGGAACATGGCGCGCGAGACCATGATGCGCGCGCCCTTGAGGGTCTCGGCCGCGTTGCGGTCGCGGATCTCGGGGCTGGTGGCCACCAGGGCATCGGAATGCTCGCGCACCCGGCCAATCGGCAGCAGCAGCGCCCCCTCGCGCCAGACATCCGCCGTCGACGAAGCGGCGGCCGTTGGACGCTGCGTGCGCTCGGGCGGTAGCAGAAACCAGCGGCGGGAAGAAAAAAGCGCCTCGGGCGAGGCGCTATGGGGCAGGACCTTGAACCCACCCTGGATGCCCCAGGCATCCAGGATGCGCCCCACCTCCACCGCATCGGCTGGCAGCTGGGCGGCTTCCAGGGGTGGACGCATGGGGCTCGGGCCGCGATCAGGCAGCCGACTTGGCGGCTTGCTTGATCAGGCGGTCGACGGTGGGCGAGGTTTGCGCGCCAACGCCGGTCCAGTAGGTCAGGCGATCCATCGCAATGCGAAGCGCCTGCTCGCCGCCAACGGCGCTGGGGTTGTAAAACCCGATGCGCTCGATGAAGCGACCATCGCGACGCACGCGCTTGTCGGCAACGACGATGTTGTAGAAGGGACGGGCCTTGGCACCGCCACGGTTCAAACGAATAACGACCATGATTTATCCTAGGGTGGCCCAGGCGCGGCACAATGGCGCCTGGATGTCTTTCAGCGTTTGAGACACGCAACTGGCCACCCGGCCAGTGACACACTGAAACCCAAGATTGTAACCCGGAGTCTGAATGAGCGCATCCCCCCTGCCGGCCAACACCGGCGCCACGCTGATTCGCGCCAGCCGCGACGAGGATGTGGCGCGGATCGCCGAGATCTACCAGCACCATGTGCTGCATGGGACCGGCACCTTTGAAATCGACCCACCCACGGCCGATGACATGGCCAAGCGGCGCGCCGAAGTCCTCGGTCGCGGCCTGCCCTGGCTGGTGCTGGAGGTCGATGGCCAGGTCATGGGCTTTGCCTACTGCAACTGGTTCAAACCGCGCCCGGCCTACCGTTTCTCGGCCGAAGACTCGATCTACCTGGACCATGGCCTGGCGGGCCGTGGCCTGGGCAGCGCGCTGTTGGCCGAATTGTGCCTGCGGGCCGAGCGCGCCGGGGTGCGCCAGTTGATCGCGGTGATCGGTGACTCGGGCAATGCGGGCTCGATTGGCGTGCACCGGCGACTGGGCTTTGCCCACACCGGGGTCTTGCACGCCTGTGGCTGGAAATTCGACCGCTGGCTGGATGTGGTGATGATGCAAAAACAACTGGGCGCCGGCGCGAGCACGCCCCCAACGGCCTGACGGCCCGGACTTTCAATTCATGAAAAACAAAACCTTGGCCACGTGGCTGGCCTTTGTTGGCGGTCCCCTGGGCCTGCACCGTTTTTACCTGCGCGGCTGGTCCGACCTGTGGGGCTGGCTCTTGCCCGTGCCCACGGCGCTCGGTCTTTACGGCTTTGAACGCGTCAAGGAATACGGCATCGATGACCGCCTGAGCTGGGTCCTGGTGCCCCTGCTGGGGTTTGTGATTGCCGGCTGTGCGCTCTGGGCCATCGTCCTGGGGCTGATGAGCCGCGAGCGCTTCAATGCGCGCTACAACCCCAAAGCCCCGCCCGACGCCTTGGGTGGGGCCACCACCTGGTTCACCATTGGCGGGGTCGCCGCGGCGCTGCTGATTGGCACGGCGCTGTTGATGAGCAGCCTGGTCTACAGCTTCCAGCGCTACTTTGAGGTGCAGATCGAGGCGGCGCGCGAAATCAGCCAATAAGGCGGGACGGCTCAGGCACTGGACTTGAGCAAGACCACCACCGCGCCGGCCCCACCCTCGTCGGCGCGGGCCTGCACAAAGGCCAGCACCTGGTTTTTCTGCACGAGCCAGCTGTGCACGCGCGATTTGAGCACCGGCTCGCGACCGGGCGAACCCAGGCCCTTGCCGTGCACCACGCGCACGCAACGCAAGCCCTGCCGATAGGCCAGGCGGATGAACTCGGCCAGGGCCACACGCGCTTCGTCGCTGCGCAGACCATGCAGATCGATCTCGCGCTGGATGCTCCACTCGCCCTTGCGCAAGCGCCGCGTCACGTCGGGGCCGATGCCCGGGCGACGAAAACTCAGGGCGTCGTCGGTATCGAGCAGCGTGCTCACGTCCATGCCGTCGGACAGGGCATCCATGACCGCCTGATCATCTTTTTGGCGCTGCACAGGCACGGGCGGCACCGGGGGGACGGGCAGCACCGCGCGGCGCCGATCGGGCAAGGCCTTGACCGGGCCAACCGCGCGTGAAAACAGCTCGCGGGCCGCACGTTCGGCTTCGGCGCGGGCCGCCTGGGCGCGCGCCAGGGCCTCCTGGCGTTCGCGCTCGGCGCGCAGGGCTTGTTGCACCTGGCGCAGGTCTTGCAGGGATTGGGCTTTGAAGCGCTCGGGCATGGGGGGCAATCGGTTCAGATGCCGCGGTTGCGCATCCAGTCGGCGGTTTGGAAAAAGCTGGCGTTCAGGCGCTGGCGCAAGGGCTCGGGCACGGCCGTCTCCTGCATGGCGCGGTCCATGCAGGCCAGCCACTGGTCGCGCTCTTCGATGCCGATCGAAAAGGGCATGTGGCGCATGCGCAGGCGCGGATGACCAAAGCGCTCGGTGTAGTAGGACGGACCGCCCAGCCAGCCACACAAAAACCAGAACAGCTTGTCGCGCGCATCCTCCAGGGTGCTGCCGTGGCTGTGGCGCAAGCGCGCAAACTCGGGCTGCAGATCCATCAGGTCGTAAAAACGGTCGACCAGCTCGCGCACGCGCGCCTGCCCCCCCATCCATTCAAAGGGCGTGATCTCGGGGGGCGCGGCGTTGGGGTCTTGTTGCGGGTCGCTCATGGCGGCAATGGTAGCGTGGTCGGTTGCAAAAAAAGCGCCAACGCAGGGCTCAGGCATCGGCCTGGCGCAGGGTCTGCACCACCGGCCGCTGCAGCACGCCGCGCAGGCTCAGGCTGCCCGCTGCCCAGGCCAGCAAGGCCCCGGCCAAACCGCCAATTAGCGGGGCCCAGAGGGGCGCCTGCCATTGCAGGGCCAGCACACGGGTGGCCAGCACCCAGCCCAGCGCCAGGGCCACCGCACTGGCCATGAAACCGGCCAGAAAGCCCTGCCCCCACAGCTCCAGCCGCTGCATGCGCGCCAGCAAGGGGCGCTGCGCCCCTAGGGCACGCAAAATACCCAGCTCGCGCTCGCGCTCGCGCCGGCCGGCGCCCAGGGCGGCCATCAGCACCAGCATGCCCGCCAGCAGGCTGAACAGGAACAGGAACTCGACGGCGCTAATGACCTGATCGAGCACCCGCTGGACCTGTTGCAAGGTGCTGCCCATGTCGATGCTGGTGACGTTGGGAAACTCGCGCAGCATTTGCGATTGCAGGCGCGGGGATTGCGGGGGGGTGCGAAACGCCGCCAGCTGGGTCCGCGGCAGTTCGGGCAAATCGGCCAGCGGGAACATCACAAAGAAATTGGCCCGCATCGAGCTCCAGTCCACTTCGCGCAAGGAGGTGATGCGCGCCTCATGGACCATGCCCCCCACATCAAAGCGCAGGCGGTCGCCCAGCTTCAGGCCCAGGGTCTCGGCAATGCCGGTCTCCACGCTCATGCCATCGCGCTCGCCCGGCGTCCAGCGGCCGGCCACGATGCGGTTGTGGCTGGGGGCCTGTTCGGCCGTCGACAGGTTGAATTCGCGATCGAGCAGGCGCTGGGCCCGGCCTTCGGGCATGTCTTCAGGGCGCACCTCGCGGCCATTGATGGCCACGAGGCGGCCGCGGATCATGGGGTACCAGTCGCGCGCGCCCACCCCCTGCCGGTCCAGAAAGCGGGCAAAGGCGTCGGCCTGCTCGGGCATGATGTTGATGACAAAGCGGTCGGGGGCGTCGGGCGGCGTGGCCTGCTGCCAATTGCGGATCAGGTCGGTGCGCACCAACACCAGCAAGGCCAGGGCCAACAGGCCCGCGGAGAGGGCGCTGATTTGCACCACGCTGGCCATGGGGCGACTGGCCACCTGGCGGGTGGCCAGCTGCAAGGCCTGGTGCCAGGGGCCATGGCTGCTGCCGCTGCGGCCCACCACCGCCTGCAAGACGCGCAGGCCCAGATAGGCCAGGGCCGCAAACGCCCCCAGGGCCAGGGCAAAGCCGCCCAGGGTCAGGCCACCCAGCAACATGTCGCGGCTGGCCAAGAGCAGGGTCAGGGCAAAGCCCAGCAGCCCGAGCAAGGCCACCAGCCAGGCCTGCATGGGCACCGCGCCCAGTTCGCGACGGATCACGCGCAGGGCTGGCACACGCGCCAGCTGCATGATGGGGGGCAGGCCAAACGCCGCCAGCAGGGTCAGGCCCATGCCCATGGCGGCCAGGGCTGGCCATGGGCTGGGCGCGGGCAGGTTTTGATCCACCAGGCCGGCGAGCCACTGCACAAAGGCCAGGTGCAGGCCATAGCCGAGGGCCAGGCCCATGGCACAGGCCAGCAACCCGGCCAGCAGGAACTCGGTGGTGTAGGCCGTCAAGAGGGTGCGCTGGCTCTGCCCCAGCACGCGCAACAAGGCGCTGGTGTCGCGCTCACGCTCGGCGTGCTGACGCGCGGCCAGGGCCAGGGCCACGGCGCACAGCAGGGCCGTGAGCAAGGCCACCAGCTGCAGGAACTGGCTGGCACGGTCCAGGGTCTGGCGCATCTCGGGGCGACCGCTCTCCAGCGATTCGATCCGCACGCCCCGCACATCGGGACGATCGGCTTGGGCCTGGGCCCAGGTCTGGAAGCGGGCCACCTGCGGATCGGGGCCCAGGACCGCGGTGCGCCAGCTGATGCGGCTGGCCGGTTGCACCAGGCCAGTGGCCGGCAGGTCATCGGCATGGACCATCACCCGGGGGGCAAAATTCAAAAAACCACTGCCGCGATCGGGTTCGCGGTCGATCAGGCGGGTGATCTGGACGCTGTGCTGGCCCAGGCCAATCCGGTCGCCCAGCTTCAGGTCGAGAGACGCCAGCAGGCCCGGGTCAACCCAGGCTTGGCCCGGCGCGGGCACTTGGCCGGCGGCGGGCGTGGCAGGCGTTTGCATGTCGGTGCGCAACCAGAGCTGACCGCGCAGGGGATAGCCCTCGCGCACCGCCTTGAGGGCCACCAGCAAGGTCTCGGCGTCGGGCCCCGCCAGGCTGCGCGCCATGGTGGGGAAACTCAGGTTTTGGTTGACCTGCAGGCCCAGCGTGCGGGCCTGCTCGTCAAAGGCCGCCGGCAGCGGCTGATCGGAGACGACCACCAGGTCACCGCCCAAGAGTTGGCGCGCATCACGCCACAGCGCCGACTGGATGCGGTCGGACAAAAAGCCCACGGCCGAAACCGCGGCAACCGCCAGCATGACCGACAGCATCAGCAGGCGCAAGGTGCCCGCCCGCAGGTCGCGGCGCCAGTGGCGCCAGCCCAGGCGCAAGCCGTCACGCAAACCGGTCGGCTGTGGACGGGGCATGGAGGAGGAAGGCGCTGCGGGTTCGGACATCATCCCCGAACCTTAGCGCATGGGCGCAATCCGCTGCCAGGACAGGCCTTGCCGCCAGGCCCTCAGAGCGGGGCCAGGCCCTGCAAGCGCTCGGGCGCGCTGTAGCAAAGAAAGCGGCGATTGAGCGCCCGTCCCACGGCGCACAGGCCCAGGCGCTGGGCCACGGCCAGGCCCATTTCGGTGATGCCGCTGCGCGAGACCACGATGGGCACGCCCATTTGCGCGGCCTTGATGATCATCTCGCTGGTCAGGCGGCCGGTGGTGTAGAAGACCTTGTCCTGCCCCGTCTCGCCTTGCAGCGCCATCCAGCCGGCGATGGCATCGAGCGCGTTGTGGCGGCCCACGTCCTCGACCAGGCACAAGAGCTGGTCGCCCTGGAACAGGGCGCAACCGTGAACCGAGCCGGTGCGCCGGTACTGGGTGGGCTGCAAACGCATGGTCTCGAGGATGCCAAACAGGGTCTCGCGCTGCAGCTGCGCGGGCGGCAAGGGCTGGCTCAACACATTGTCCAGCACATCGGCAAACAGGCTGCCCTGGCCGCAGCCCGAGGTGTGCACGCGCGGGGCCTGCAGGCGCTCACTGGCGACCAGGCCCGCGTGGGTGCGCACCGCGGCCACGCCCGGCTCGCCGGTCTCACCCGCGCCCATCGACCAGTCCACCTGCACCGACGCCACCTCCTCGACACGGGTGATCAGGCGCTGGTTGAGCAGATAGCCCAGCACCAGCCACTCGGGCTGCGCGCCCAGGGTCATGAGGGTCACCACCTCGTGCTGATCCAGATACACCGTCAGCGCGCGCTCGGCTGGAATGGCCAACTCGCGCGGCAGGCCCTGCTCGTCGACCACGGTCACGGTGCGCGAGAGCGCGGCGCTGGCCTGGGTCAGCGTGGGCTTGAGAGACCGCAGGTCGCGCAGCATGGTCAGGCCACCGGATCCAGGCGGACCGCGCAGAACTTGAACTCGGGGATCTTGCCCACCGGGTCGAGCGCGGGATTGGTCAGCAGATTGGCCGCGGCCTCGACGTAGGCAAAGGCCATGAAGACCACGCCCGGCGGGGTGCCGTCGTCGCGCCGCACCTGCAGCTGCACCTCGCCCCGGCGCGAGCGCAGGCGCACCAACTGGCCGGCGGTCAGGCCCATGCGGCGCATGTCGCTGCCGCACAGGCTCACGGTGGGGCCCGGCTCCAGCGCGTCGAGCACCGGGGCGCGGCGCGTCATGCTGCCGGTGTGCCAATGCTCCAGTTGGCGGCCGGTGATCAGCACCAGCGGGTAATCGGCGTCGGGCTGCTCGTCGGCCGGGATCAGGGCCGCAGGCACCAGCTGCACCCGGCCGTTGGGCGTGGGGAACTTGTTGGTGAACACAATCGGCTGGCCCGGGTCCTCGGCGCTCAGGCAGGGATAGGTCACCGTGCCCTGCTGCAAGCGTGCCCAGTCGATGCCGCCAATCGAGCCGTGCATGGCCTGGCGCATCTCCTCGTAGATGGCGGCCACGCCGTCGTCCTCGCCCGCGTAGTCCCAGCGCAGGCCCAGGCCCTGCGCCATCTGCTGGATGATCCACAGATCGCTGCGCGCCTGGCCGGGCGGATTGAGCGCGCGCCGGCCCATCTGGACCATGCGGTCGGTGTTGCTGACGGTGCCGGTTTTTTCGGGCCAGGCGGTGGCCGGCAGGATCACATCGGCCAGCCACGCGGTCTCGGTCAGGAAGATGTCTTGCACCACCAGGTGTTGCAGGCTGGCCAGGGCGGCGCGCGCATGGCCCAGGTCCGGGTCGCTCATGGCCGGGTTCTCGCCCATGATGTACATGCCGCGGATCTTGTCGGGGTCCTGCTCGTCGGCCAGGGCGTGGTGCATGACCTCGACCACGGTCAGGCCCGGGCGCTCGTCCAGCGGGGTCTGCCAGAACTGCTCAAACCATTCGCGCGCCTGCGGATCGCTCACGCGCTGGTAGTTGGGCAGCATCATGGGGATCAGGCCCGCATCGCTCGCGCCTTGCACATTGTTCTGTCCGCGCAGCGGGTGCAGGCCGGTGCCGGGGCGGCCGATCTGACCGGTCAGGCTGGCCAGGGCAATGAGGCAGCGCACATTGTCGGTGCCGTGCACATGCTGGCTCACGCCCATGCCCCACAAAATCATGGCGGCTGGGCTGGTGGCATACGCGCGCGCCACCTCGCGCAGCACGGACGCCTCGATGCCGCAGATGGGCGCCATGCGCTCGGGGCTGTAGTCGCGCAGGTGCTCGCGCAAATCGTCCACATGGTCCGCGCGCGCCTGCAGGAAGGCCTCATTGCACAGGCCCTCTTCCACGATCACATGCAGCAGCGCATTGAGCAAGGCCACATCGGTGTCGGGCTTGAAAGGCAGGGTGCGCCAGGCGTGGCGGCCCAGTTCGGTGATGCGCGGGTCGGCCAGCACCAGGCGGGCGCCGCGCTGCACCGCGTTCTTGATCCAGGTGGCCGCCACCGGGTGGTTGGCGGTGGGGTTGGAGCCAATGACCAGGATGAACTCGGCCTGCGCCACATCGCGCACCGGGTTGCTCACGGCGCCAGAGCCCACGCCCTCGAGCAGGGCCGCCACGCTGGAGGCGTGGCACAGGCGGGTGCAGTGGTCGACGTTGTGGCTGCCAAAACCGGTGCGCACCAGCTTCTGGAACAGGTAGGCCTCTTCGTTGCTGCCCTTGGCCGAGCCAAAGCCGGCCAGGCTGCGCGGGCCGTGCTGCGCACGCAGGCGCTGCAGCGGGGCCGTGGCCGTGGCCAGGGCCTCTTCCCAGCTGGCTTCGCGAAAGACCTCGCGCCAATCGGTGGGCTCGCTCAGGTGGCGCACATCCTTGGCCACCCCGTCGCGACGGATCAGCGGGCGGGTCAGGCGGTCCGGGCTGTGGACATAGTCCATGCCAAAGCGACCCTTGACGCACAGGCGGCCCTCATTGGCCGGGCCCGCACGCCCTTTGACGCCCACGATGCGCTCGTCACGCACCTGCCAGGTGACCAGACAGCCCACGCCACAGAAGGGGCAGACGGAATCGACCTCGCGGTCCACCGATTGCGGCCCCAGCAGGGTCTTGGGCATCAGGGCGCCGGTCGGGCAGGCCTGCACGCACTCGCCACAGGCCACGCAGCTGCTGGCGCCCATGGGGTCGTTCAGGTCAAAGACCACCTGGGTGTGCGCGCCGCGATGCGCCATGCCGATCACGTCGTTGACCTGCAGCTCGCGGCAGGCGCGCTGGCAGCGGTTGCACTGGATGCAGGCGTCGAGCTGGACCGCCATGGCCGGGTGCGACATATCGGGTGCCGGGGCGGGCCGGCGCAGCTCGGCCAGGGCCGGGCGCACGGTCACGCCCTCGCGGCGGGCCCAGGCCGAGAGCTCGCCATGCGGGTGCTCGGGCTGGTCGTCCAGCCATTTGTGGCCTTGCTCGGGCATGTCGGCCAGCAGCATCTCGAGCACCATGGCGCGGCTCTTGCGCGCACGCGGGCTGTCGGTGTGCACCACCATGCCCTCGCGCACGCTGCGGCAGCAGCTGGGGGCCAGGCTGCGTTCGCCTTCGATCTCGACCACGCATGCGCGGCAGTTGCCGTCGGGGCGCAGGCCATCGCTGTGGCACAGATGGGGAATCTCGATGCCCAGGTCGCGCGCCAGATGCAAGAGGCTCTGGCCTGCCGGGGCCTGGACCGCACGGCCATCGACGGTGACCGGAATCAAGGGGATGGTGCGGGCGTTCATGGGGTGCTCCCCTGGCCCGCTTGCGGCGCCAGTTCGTGGGCAAAATGGGTCAACACCGAGCGCACCGGATTGGGCGCGGCCTGGCCCAGGCCGCAGATCGACGCGTCCTGCATGACCTCGCACAGGTCTTGCAAGGTGTCGCGGTCCCAGTTGGCACGGGCCATGAGCGCGGCGGCTTTCTGCGTGCCCACGCGGCATGGGGTGCACTGGCCGCAGCTCTCGTGCTCAAAAAAGCGCATCACATTGAGCGCTGCGTCGCTGGCGCGGTCCTGGGTGCTGAGCACCATCACCGCCGCCGAGCCAATGAAGCATCCATGCGCTTGCAAGGTGTCAAAGTCCAGCGGCACATCGGCCAGGTGAGCGGGCAAGATGCCGCCGCTGGCCCCGCCGGGCAAGTAGGCGTACAGGGTGTGGCCATCGGCCATGCCGCCGCAGTACTCGTCCACCAGCTCGCGCAGGGTGATGCCGGCCGGGGCCAGTTTCACGCCGGGCTCGCGCACGCGACCGCTGACGCTGTAGCGGCGCAGGCCACGGCGACCGTGGCGGCCCTGGCTGGCAAAGGCCTCGGGGCCCTGCTCGATCAGCTCGCGCACCCAGTACAGGGTCTCGAAGTTGTGCTCCAGCGTGGGGCGGCCAAAGAGGCCCACCTCGGCGATGTAGGGGGGGCGCAGGCGGGGCATGCCGCGCTTGCCCTCGATGCTCTCGATCATCGCGGACTCTTCGCCGCAGATGTAGGCGCCCGCGCCCCGGCGCAGTTCGATGCGCGGCAAGGCCGAACCCGCCATGGCCTGCAGGTCGGCCAAGGCCTGCTGCAGCAAGCCGCGCGCCTCGTGGTACTCGTCGCGCAGGTAGATGTACACCGCCTCGCAACCCACCACATGGGCCGCGATCAGCATGCCTTCCAAGAAGCGGTGTGGGTCCTGCTCCAGCAGGGTGCGGTCCTTGAAGGTGCCCGGTTCGCCCTCGTCGATGTTCACCGCCATGAGGCGCGGCGCGGCTTGTGCGCGCACGATGCGCCATTTGCGACCAGCCGGAAAACCCGCGCCGCCCAGGCCGCGCAGGCCGGCCTCGTCCAACACCTTCAGCACCGATTCGGGGTCCCGCTCGCCGCGCTGCAGCGTCTCCCACAGGGCGTAGCCGCCTTGTGCGCGATAGGCCGCCAGACCCAGGGCTTGTGGCAGTGGCAAGGGCCCGGTCTGGCCGCTCTGCACGCGCTCGCGCACCTTGTCCACCGTCGCATGCGCCAGGGCCTGCTGGCCAATCTGCGCCGCCGGTGCCTGCTCGCAGCGGCCCAGGCAGGGGGCAGCGATCACGCGCACCTCGGCGCCCAAACCTTGCTGCAGCTGCGCCAGCAGCGGCGCGCTGCCGGCCAGCTGGCACGACAGGCTGTCGCACACCCGCACGGTCAGGGCCGGGGCCTGCGCGCTGTCGGGCAGGATGTCAAAGTGGTGATAAAAGCTGGCCACCTCATAGACCTCGACGGTGGACAGTCGCATCTCGGCGGCCAGCGCCACCAGGTGGCGCTCGAACAGGCCGTGGTAGTGGTCCTGCAAGCG
>JBEBDJ010000206.1:0-9077 GCA_041157045.1 Pseudomonadota bacterium | reverse complement strand
AGGGTGCAGGGGATGATCGGAAACTGGCGCTGCTGCGCCCAGCGCGCCAGGTCCTGCTCGGCCACATAGGCCAGCGGCCGGATCACCATGAACTCGCCGTTGTCGCTCACCAGCTTGGGCGGCATGCCCTTGAGCTTGCCGCCAAAGAACATGTTCAGGAAAAAGGTCTGCAGCATGTCGTCGCGGTGATGGCCCAGCGCCAGCTTGTTGCAGCGCAGCTCGCGCGCGACCCGGTACAAAATGCCCCGGCGCAGCCGCGAGCACAGGCTGCACATGGTCTTGCCCTCGGGGATTTTTTCTTTGACGATGCTGTAGGTGTCCTGCGTCTCGATGTGGAACTCGACCCCCAGGTCCCGCAGGTAGGCGGGCAGCACCTCGGCCGGAAAGCCCGGCTGCTTCTGATCCAGGTTGACCGCCACCAGCTCGAAGTCCACCGGCGCACGCGCCTTGAGCTTGAGCAGGATGTCGAGCATGCCGTAGCTGTCCTTGCCGCCGGACATGCAGACCATGATGCGGTCGCCGGCCTCGATCAGCTTGTAGTCGCTGATGGCCTGGCCGACCTGGCGGCACAGGCGTTTTTCAAGTTTGTGCGCCTCGCGCTCGATGCGCGCGGCGTTGCCAGCGGGGCTGGGCTTGGCTTCTTCGAGCCAGAGGGAGTCGTTGGGGGCGTTCATGGGCTTACCACTGTCCGGTTTCCATGCGAATGGCCACTTCGCAATCGTCAAAAATTTCCAGCTTGGTGATTTTGACCCGCGCGCCCAGCACGCCGGGCAGCTGCATCAGCCGGTGCGTGAGCTTGCCGATCAAGGTCTCGAGCAGGTTCACATGCTCGGCGGTGCACTCGTCGATGATGATGCGGCGCACCTTGCGGTAGTCCAGCACCGAGGTGATGTCGTCGTCGCTGGGCAGCAGGGGCTGCGTGCCCATGTTCAGCTCGGCATCGACCTGGATCGGTTGCGGGGCGGTTTTCTCGTGCTCGAGAATGCCCAGGTTGGCGTCAAAGCGCAGGCCGGTCAGCGAGAGGGTTTGCAGGCCACGGTTGAGCATGGTCGGTCACATCAAAGAAAAATCGCGGTCAAAGCGCCGCAGGTGCTGGCCGCCGTCGACCAGCAGCGTGGTGCCGGTGATCGAGCGGTTGCCCAGCGCAAAGGCCACGGTGGCCGCCACGTCCTCGGGGGTCGAGGAGCGCCCGAGCGGGCTCAGCCGGTGCAGCTGCTCGAACTTGTCGTCGCTCAGCATGTGGCTGGTCAGGGTCAGGCCCGGCGCCACCCCCACCACCCGCACCAGCGGTGCCAGCGCCTGCGCCAGCAGGGTGTTGGCGGACTCCAGCGCGGCCTTCGAGAGGGTGTAGCTCAGAAAATCGGGGTTCGGGTTCCACAGCTTCTGGTCCAGCAGGTTGACCACCACGCCGCTGGCCGGCGGCGCGGCGCGGGCGTCCAGGTGGGCATGCAGGGCCGCGGCCAGCAGGATGGGCGCGCCGGTGTTGCTGCGCAGGTGGCGCTCGAGCTGCGCATAGTCCAGCGTGTGCGCGGTGTCGTGCTCGAACAGCGAGGCGTTGTTGACCACCGCGTCGACCGTGCCCCAGCGCGCCAGCACCTGCGGCAGCAGGCCCCGCACGGCCGCCTCGTCGGCCAGATCGGCCACCCAGACGGCGCTGTCCTGGCCGCTGCGCGCGCGGCAGTCGGCGGCGGTTTGCTCGGCATCGGCCACCGAGCCCCGGCAGTGCACCGCGACGCGCCAGCCTTGCGCGGCCAGGGTCAGCGCAATCTCGCGGCCAAGGCGGCGCGCCGCGCCGGTGACCAGCACGGTGCGCACAGAAGAGGAAGCGGTGTTCATGCCTGGGCCTGGGAGATGGGGTGGTTTGGGGGACAATCGGCGGGTGGATACCCGAGCGCATAGTTTAACGACCCCCCTGCTGGCACGCGTGCAAACGGCCATTGCGCAGGCCGGCGGCTGGCTGCCGTTTGACCGCTTCATGGCCATGGCCCTGTACGAGCCGGGCCTGGGCTATTACAGCAACTCCCTGCCCAAGATCGGCACCATGCCCCAGGGCGGCAGCGATTTTGTGACCGCGCCGCTCATCTCCCCGCTCTTTGGCCAGACCCTGGCGCAGCAGGTGGGGCAGGGCCTGGCCGAGCTGGGCAGCGACGAGGTCTGGGAGTTTGGCGCCGGCACCGGCGCGCTGGCGCTGCAGCTGCTGCAAAGCCTGGGCGACGCGGTGCGCCGCTACACCATCATCGACCTCTCGGGCAGCTTGCGCGCGCGCCAGGCGCAGACCCTGGCCGAGCAGCCGGCGTTGGCGGCCAAGGTGCGCTGGCTCGACCAGTGGCCCGAGGCCATGCCGGGGGTGATCGTGGGCAACGAGGTGCTGGACGCCATGCCGGTGCGCCTGCTGCAGCGGCGCAGCGGCCAGTGGTTCGAGCGCGGCGTGGCGCAGGACCCGAGCGGCGCGCTGTGCTGGCAGGAGCGCCCAACCGACGCCCGGCCGCCCCTGGAGATCGAGGGCACGCACGATGTGCTGACCGAGACCCACGCGCAGGCCAAGGCCTTCATCACCAGCCTGGCCGAGCGCATGCGCGCCGCCCCCACGGGCGCGCTGGCCCTGTTCATCGACTATGGCTTTCCCGAGGCCGAGTACTACCACCCGCAGCGCCACATGGGCACCTTGATGTGCCACCGCCTGCACCGCGCCGACGACGACCCGCTGCAGGACGTGGGCGCCAAGGACATCACCGCGCATGTGGACTTCACCGGCATTGCGCTGGCGGCGCAGGACGCGGGCCTGCAGGTGCTGGGCTACACCAGCCAGGGGCGTTTTCTGCTGAACCTGGGCCTGGCCGAACGCATGGCCGCGCAGGACCTGCCCACGCGCGCATCGGCCCAGCGCCTGGTGCTTGAGCACGAGATGGGCGAGCTGTTCAAGGTCATCGCCCTGAGCACCCACGACTGGCCGGCGCAGGGCTTTGCAGCCGGCGACCGCTCGCACCGCTTGTAAGCCGCGCGCATGATCCGCTGGCTCATCGTCACCATCCTGGCCCTGATCGTCTTCAGCGGCTTGCAGCCGTGGTTGCGCCGCATGGGCTTTGGCCGCCTGCCGGGCGACCTGCACTTTCGGCTCTTTGGCCGCGAATGGCACCTGCCGATCGCCAGCACCTTGCTGCTGAGCCTGATCGCCGCCGGCATCGCCAAGTGGCTGTGATGCCGGGGGCTTGAAAGCCGCCCACACGCCCACATCTGCAGCATACCCATTGGGGTATGAACCCCGAACCGGAGCCCGACATGACCGATTCCCTGCATGTGGTGTGCCCGCACTGCCACACCACCAACCGCATCGCGCGTGCCCACCTGGGGCAGGCGCCCGACTGCGGCAAGTGCCACCAGCCCTTGTTCACCGGCACGCCGCTGGCGCTGGACGAGGCGGGTTTTGCGCGCCATGTGGCGCGCAGCGAGCTGCCCCTGCTGGTGGACTTCTGGGCGCCCTGGTGCGGCCCTTGCCGCATGATGGCGCCGGCCTACGAGGCGGCTGCGGCCTTGCTGGAGCCGCAGATGCGCCTGCTCAAGGTCAACACCGAAGAGGCCCAGGCCCTGGCCGCGCGCCTGAACATCCGCAGCATCCCGACCCTGGCCCTGTACGTGGGCGGCCGCGAAGTCGCCCGCCAGCCCGGCGCCCTGCGCAGCGCCCAGGACATTGCCCGCTGGGCACGCCAGCAACTGGGTGCAGGGGCCTGAGGGCGCTGCGCCAACCCGTGTTGACCCGCTTGATCTTGTCAAAATGACAAGATCAAGCCTTGTTCTTATCGGCTTGAGGCCATGCTGACAAGATCCGCGCAAAGGCTTTCGGCCATGGCCCTGCTGCCTTGACGAACGGGGTGCCCGGCCCCGTTCAGCGCCCGCCCAGCGCCGCGATCGCGGCCTCGCGGGCGGCGTCGATGGCCTGGCCGATGGCCGGGCCGCGCAGGCCCTGGGCAGCGGCCTGGGCCGCCACCGGGGCGGTGGGCACCGACAGCGCGGCTTGGAGCGCACGCGCCAGCTGCTCGGCCTGCGGATAGGGCGACTCGGCCAGGCCGGCGCGGCCCCGGGCGTCGCACTCGCAGGCCTGCAACACCAGGGCAAAGCGCTCGGGCTGGCGGATGGCGTCGCAGCGGGTCAGCAGGCGCAGCTGCGCCGCCGCGCCCAGGTCCTGGCTGCGGTGGATGTTGCCGTGCTCGCGCGCCACCACCTCGGCCAGCTCGCGGCAATCGGTGGGCACGCGCAGGCGCTCGGCCACCGCACGCGCCAGGCGCACGCTGTGGCCCTCGTGGCCCAGATGGCGCGGCAGCACATGCGCCGGCGTCAGGCCCTTGCCCAGGTCGTGCATCAGCGCGGCCCAGCGCACCGTCAGCGGCGCCTGCAGGCGCGCGGCCATGTCCAGCACCAGCATCACATGCACGCCGGTGTCCACCTCGGGGTGGTGCTCGGCGCGTTGCGGCACACCCCACAGGCGATCGAGCTCGGGCAGCAGCACCGCCAGCGCGCCGCAGTCGCGCAGCACCTCGAACATGCGCGAGGGCTGTGCCGTCATCAGCCCACGCGCCAATTCCTGCCACACCCGCTCGGGCACCAGGTGGTCCACCTCGCCAGCCTGCACCATCTGGCGCATCAGCGCCTGCGTGGCATCGGCCACCACAAAGCCCGGCAAGCGCGCGGCCAGGCGCGCCACGCGCAGGATGCGCACCGGGTCTTCGGCAAAGGCATCGGTCACATGGCGCAGCACCCGCGCCTGCAGGTCGGCCACGCCGCCGTGCGGATCGATCAGGTGCGCGCGCCAGGCCGCATCGGGCTGGCCCAGGGCGTCGGCCCAGGCCTCGGGCAGGGCGATGGCGTTGATGGTCAGGTCACGCCGCGCCAGGTCCTCGTCCAGCCGCACCGAGGGGTCGGCGCTGACCACAAAGCCTTTGTAGCCACGGGCGGTCTTGCGCTCGGTGCGCGCCAGCGCGTACTCCTCGCGCGTGCGCGGGTGCAGAAACACTGGGAAGTCCTTGCCGACCGGCACAAAGCCCTGATCGGCCAGGTGCTCCGGGCGCTCGCCCACCACCACCCAGTCGCGGTCGTGGACTGGCAGGCCCAGCCAGGCATCGCGCACCGCTCCCCCGACCACAAAGACCTGCATGGGCTCAGTCCCGGCGCAGGCGGTAGGGTTCCTCGAAGTCGAGGAAGTCGTGCTCGGCCAGCGCATCGCGCACCCAGTCCTGCACACCCGGCAAGGCCTGCACCCGCGCCATGTAGGCGGCCACGTCCTGCGGCACCGGGATGGCGTAGGTCACAAAGCGCATCACCACCGGGGCAAAGTAGGCGTCCACCACGCCAAAGTCGCCCATCAGCATGGGCCCGCCACTTTGGGCCAGCGCGTCTTGCCACAACGCAATCATGCGGTTCACGTCGGCACGCACCCCGGGTTTGTCGCGCAGGGCCAGCGCGCCGATATCGGGCAGACGCGCCTCGATGTTCATGGGCAGGGCGCCGCGCAGGGCGCCAAAGCCGCTGTGCATTTCGGCGCACAGGCTGCGGGCCCGCGCTCGGGCGGCCCGCGCTTGCGGCCACAGCTGGCGGTCGGGGTACAGCTCGGCCACGTATTCGGCAATCGCCAGCGTGTCCCAGACCAGCAGGCCGTCGTGATCGAGCAGCGGCACCTTGCCCGTGGGCGAGCGGCCCTGCAGCGACTGCTTGAAGCGCGACTGCGCGTCAAAGCCATCAAAGCGCAGCATGTGCTCTTCAAAATCAATGCCGGCCTGGCGCAGCAGCACCCAGGGCCGCATCGACCAGGACGAGTAGTTCTTGTTGCCAATGGTCAGCTTGAGCATGGGATCCTCCTTGGGGTTGTGGCCCACCATGCTAGCGCAAGCGCCCGGCCGCTCAGGCCACGGACGCCTCAGCGCGGCGTGGCGCGGTAGCGGTCCAGGCGGCTGCGCGGGCCGCGCGCGCCCAGGTAGCCCGGGGCGATGCCCGACAGGCGCGCTGGCGTGATGCCCAGCTCGGCCAGGCCGGGCAGGGTGCCGCTGGCCACGTTGTCCACCCGCATCGAGGCCAGGTTGTCGCGGCTCATGATCGGCTCGCCAGGCAGCCACTCCATCAGCAGCGCCTGCGGCCAGCCCAGGGCCAGCGGCAGCGACAGCACCGGCCGGCCGCGCCCGCCGCGCACCCCGGCCCAGCGGCCCGAGGCGCGCACCAGCTCGGCCAGGGTCAGCACATCGGGGCCGCACAGCTCGTAGGTCTGGCCCACGGTGGCGGGTTGTGCCAGCGCCTGCACCACCGCGCGCGCCACATCGCCCACCCACACGGGGGCAAAGCGGGTGTCGCCACCGGCCAGGGGCACGATGGGCGCCAGGGCCTGCAGCCGGGCAAACAGGTTCAGGAATCGGTCTTCGGCGCCAAAGATCACGCTCGGGCGCAGCACCGTCAGGTCCAGGCCAGCCTCGCGCAGCAGCGCCTCGCCCCGGGCCTTGCTGCGTTGGTACATCGAGGGGCCTTGCGCGTCGGCGCCCAGCGCGCTCACATGCACCAGGCGGCGCACGCCGCACTGCTGCATCGCCCGCGCCAGGGTGGCGGGCAATTGCACATGCACCGACTCAAAGCGCTCGGCGTTGCCGTGCAGCACCGCCACCAGGTGCACCACCGCGTCGTGCCCGGGCAGCAGGGCCAGCAAGTCGTCTTGGCGGTGCACATCGGCCTCGCGCACGGTCAGGCCCGGAAAGGTCTTGATGCCGCTGGCGCGGTCCAGGCGCCGCGTGGGCACCGTCACCAGGTGGCCTGCGCGCACCAGTTGCTCGCACACCTGGCGGCCCACAAAACCGGTGCCGCCGGTGACCAGAATGCGTTGTCGTGCGCCCATGCTCAGGCCCCTTGCAGACCGCGCACCGCCTGCGCCAGCGCCTCGTCGGCCTGCTGCAGGATTTGCGCGCGCCAGGCGTCGGTGTCGGTGTAGAACGCATCGCGGATCGCTTGGCGGATGCGCTGCTGCAGGCCGGCCTCGGCCTCTGGGTGCAGGGCCAGCCAGTGGTCGCCGCGCAGGGCCTCGGTCACCTGCTCGAAGGGCAGGGTGCCGTACTCCAGGGCAATGCCGGTGTAGCGCGCCTGCGGGCATTCGTCGGCGGTGGCCATCCACATCAGGCCAGTGAGCAGGGCCGAGGTCGAGCTGCCGTCGTAAATCGAGGTCACGCCCGGGCCCCACCAGGCGCGGGTGCGCGCCAGGTCGTTGGCGTCGTTCACGCCCGCAAAAATCCGCTCGCCCACGCCGCTCGGGCCCAGGCCGGTGTGCAGATCGATCCAGGCCAGCTGCTCGCACTGGCGGCCATGTGCGCGCAAGACGCCGCGCAAGGTGGTGTTGCTCCAGCTGGGCGCCTGTCCGCCAAAGAACAGGCCTTGCGGGTATTCGTACTGACCGCGGCTGACGGCGGCCTGAAAGGCCAGGGCGCCCATGCGCTCGCGCGCGGCCGCGATCTCACGCTGGTTCTCGGCCGTGGGCGGCCAGGTGGCGGGCAGCAGCAGGTCGTGGATCTCGCGGTAATCGGCGTTGACCGGCAGCGGCGCCGAAAAGTCATGGAAGTTGCGGTTGATGTCGATGTTCTCGTGCGTCACCCGCCGCCCATGCGAAAACCCCCAGGGGTTGAGCGCGTGGATGTAGAGCACCGCCACACCGGCCGCACGCGCCGCGTCGCGCCAGGCCGTGTTGCGCAGGGTGTGCACCTGCACGCCGCTGCCGCAATAGCCCTCGATGCCGTGGCAGGCGCTGCTGACGATCAGCAGGGCGCGCGCATCGGCCGGGCCGTCGCGCACCACGTCCATGGCCAGGGTCTCGCCGTCGATGCCGCGCAGCGGATGCAGGTGCGACTCGATCGGCAAACCCGCCGCACGCGCGGCCGCCAGAAAGCGCTCGCGCGCCTGGGCATAGCTGCCCGAGAAACAGTCGTTCATGCCAGGGCTTTCAGGCGCGCGGGGCGGCCGGGTACGGGTAGGGCGACTGGGCCAGCCAGCGCCGCGCCAGTTCCACCCAGTAGGTGCCGCCCAGCGGGATCAGGTCGTCGTTGAAGTCGTAGCTCGGGTTGTGCAGGGTGCAGGGGCCGCCGCCATGGCCCATCTCGCGGTGCTGGCCGTCGCCGTTGGCGATGAAGCAGTAGGCGCCGGGTTTGGCCTGCAGCATGTACGAGAAGTCCTCGGCGCCCATGGTGGGCTCTTGCAGCTTCACCCGCTCCGGGCCCACGATGTCGGCCATCACCTGGCGCGCAAACTCGGCCTCGGCCGGCGTGTTCACGGTGGGCGGGTAGTTGCGGTGGAACTCGAACTCGCACTGCGCGTCAAAGGCGGCGCAGATCGACTCGGCAATCTGGCGCATGCGCTGCTCGATCAGGTCGAGCACCGGCAGGGTGAAGGTGCGCACCGTGCCCTGCAGCTCGCAAAAATCGGGCACCACATTGGTGGCCTCGCCGGCGTGGATCATGGTCACCGAGATCACGCCCGCGTCCACCGGCTTTTTGTTGCGGGTGATGATGGTCTGGAAGCCTTGCACCATCTGGCAGGCAATGGGCACCGGGTCGATGCCGTTGTGCGGCAGCGCCGCATGGCTGCCCTTGCCGCGGATGACGATGCGGAACTCGTTGCTCGAGGCCATCACCGGCCCGGGGCTGACGTGGAAGGTGCCCACCGATTCGCCCGGCCAGTTGTGCATGCCAAACACCGCCTGCATGGGGAACTGCTCGAACAGGCCGTCGGCAATCATCTCGCGCGCGCCGCCACCGCCCTCTTCGGCGGGCTGGAAGATCAGGTAGACGGTGCCGTCAAAGTCGCGGTGCCGGGCCAGGTGGCGCGCCGCGGCCAGCAGCATGGCGGTGTGGCCGTCGTGGCCGCAGGCGTGCATCTTGCCGGCGTGCACGCTGGCGTGCGGGAAGTGGTTGTGCTCGGTCATCGGCAGGGCGTCGATGTCGGCGCGCAATCCGACCGCGCGCGGGCTGTCACCGCCCTTGACGACGCCGACCACGCCGGTGGTGCCGAGCCCCCGGATCACCGGAATGCCCCAGGCCTCCAGCTGCTTGGCAATCAGATCC
>JBEBDJ010000205.1:0-60696 GCA_041157045.1 Pseudomonadota bacterium | reverse complement strand
GCTGGTCGTTGTTGTAGGTGCGCGGCGCGTGCATGCGGTCCATGTCCTCTTTGCTGAGGTAGATGGTGGGGTTCTGGGTGATCTCGGGCAGCACATGCCGCTCCGCGCCCACGACCGGGCTCGGGTAGCGCACCTTGTTGGTGTCGCCCGCGGCCACCTCGGGGCGCAGGCGGTAGTTGATGAAGCGGTAGGCGTTGTCGACGTTGGCCGCATCCTTGGGGATGACGATGGTGTCGTAGAACAGCACGCCGCCTTTTTTGGGAATCAGGACCTGGATGGTCTGGCCGCTGCGCGACTCTTTGGCGCGTTGGGCCGAGATGTTCATGTCGCTTGACCAGGCCATGGCCACGCAGATCGAGCCCGAGGCCAGGTCGTTGATGTAGCCCGAGGACGAGAACAGCGTGACGCTGCTGCGGATTTTTTGCAGCTCGGCCCAGGCCCGGTTGAAATCGGCGGTGTTGGGCGTGCCCACCGGGATGCCCAGGTAGACGAGCATGGCCTCCATGATGTCTTGCCCCGAGTCGAGGAAGGAGATGCCGCAGCTGCGCAGGCGCTGCGCGTATTTGGGGTCAAAGACCAGGGCCCAGGCGTCGTCGGGCATGGGCAGGTCGCCCAGCGCCTTTTTGACCTTCTCGACGTTGATGCCCACCGTGGTGTAGCCCCAGAACCAGGGGATCATGTACTCGTTGCCCGGGTCCAGCTTGGCCAGTTGCGCCATGACGACCGGGTCGAGGTTTTTGAAATTGGGGATTTTGCTTTTGTCGATTTTGGTCAGCAGGCCCCCGCGCGCTTGCAGCGCGCCCCAGTTGGACGAGGGCACCACGATGTCGTAGCCGCTGCGGCCGGCCACCAGCTTGGCGTGCAGGATCTCGTTGCTGTCGAAGGTGTCGTAGCGCATCTTCACGCCCGACTCTTTCTCGAAGTTGGGCACCGTCAGCTCCGAGATGTAGTTCGACCAGTTGTACATATTGAGCTGGCCCTGGGCCTGTGCCCCCGCGACCAGCAGCAAGCCGGCGACCAGCGCCAGGGCCAGGCGCCACAGCGGTCTGGCCAAGGCCGGCCAGGGGTGGGGAAGGGCGGAGGGGGTGGAGCCGGTGACCGGGTGTGCAGGCATGAAACAACTCCTGAAATGAATTCCAAAAGGCTATTTTATTTTTTGAAATAAATCATTAGGGATTGTTATAGGCGCCGGACAAGGCGCCCACCGCATGGAGTTCGGCCAGCGTGAGGTCCAGGCAATGGCGGATGCGCGCCATGAGCAGGTCGATGTCGGGGGCGCGCATGATGAGCGGGGGGGCGATGATCATGCGGTCGCCCACCGCGCGCATGACCAGGCCGTTGTCAAAGCAGTGGGCGCGGCAGCGCATGCCCACCGCCCAGTGCGGTGCAAAGCGGATCTGGCGCGCGGGGTCTTGCATGAGCACCAGGGCGGCGGTCATGCCGCAGGTCTGCACCTGGCCCACCAGGGGGTGCTGCAGCAAGCCCTCGTAGGCGCGTGCCAGGCAAGGACCGCTGTGGGTGCGCACCTGCTCGAGCAGGTGTTCGCGCGTCAGGATGTCCAGATTGGCCAGCGCCACCTGGCAGGCCACGGGGTGGCCGCTGTAGGTGTAGCCGTGCTGGAACTCGCCCCCTTGCTCGATCAGCCCCTTGGCCACCCGCTCGCCCACCAGCACGCCGCCCAGCGGCACATAGCCGCTGGTGACCCCTTTGGCAAAGGTGACCAGGTCGGGCTGGTAGCCCATGGCCTCGTAGCCAAACCAGTGGCCCAGGCGGCCAAAGCCGCAGATCACCTCGTCGCTGATCAGCAGCAGGCCATAGGTGTCGCAGATGCGCTGGATCTCGGGCCAGTAGCTGGCCGGTGGCACGATCACCCCGCCCGCGCCTTGCACCGGCTCGCCAATAAAGGCCGCGACCTGCTCGGGGCCCAGGGCCAGGATCTGGTCTTCGAGCTGGCGCGCCATGCGCAGGCCAAAGTCGTGCGCCGATTCGCCCGGCAGCGCATTGGCCAGGGCATTGGGCTCGTCGATGTGCACGATGCCCGGAATGGGCAGGCCCCCTTGCGCATGCATGCCCGCCATGCCCCCGAGCGAGGCGCCGCCCATGGTGGAGCCGTGGTAGGCATTGCGCCGCGAGATGATGATCTGCCGCTCTGGCTGGCCCTGGCTGGCCCAGTAGTGCCGCACCAGGCGGATGTTGGTGTCGTTGCTCTCCGAGCCCGAGCCGGTGAAAAACACATGCGAGAAGCGCCGGCCCGCAGGCCCGGGCGCCAGCTCGCACAGGCGCGCGGCCAGCTCGACCGCGGGTTCGTTGGTGGTGTTGAAGAAGCTGTTGTAGTAGGCCAGCGTCATCATTTGCGCATGCGCCGCGTCGGCCAGCTCGCGCCGGCCATATCCGACGTTGACGCACCACAGGCCGCTCATGGCGTCCAGCATGCGCTGGCCCTGCGCGTCCCACACGTGATAGCCCTCGCCGCGCACGATGATGCGCGCGCCGCGGGCGGCCAGGGCCTTGCTGTCGGTAAAAGGGTGCAGGTAGTGGGCGCTGTCCAGGGCCTGCAGGCGGCGGGCCCAGTCGGGGCTGTGGGGCGTGGGGTCGTCGGTCATGGTCGGCTTTCGGGGTCAGACGTGCAGCAACAGGTGCTCGCGCTCCCAGGGCGAGATGACCTGCATGAATTCTTCGAATTCCATTTCCTTGATCTCGGAGTAGACGGTGATGAACTCGTGGCCCAGCAGCTCGATCAGCGCCTCGTCCTGGCGCAGCCAGTTGAGCGCCTCGCCCAGGCTGCGTGGCAGGGCATAGGGGCTGAGGTAGCCGTCGCCTTGCAGCTCGGGCTTGGGGGCATGGCGGTTTTTCAGGCCCAGGTAGCCGCAGGCCAGGGTCATGGCCAGCGCCACATAGGGGTTGGCGTCGGCGCCGATCACGCGGTTCTCGATGCGCCGCGCTTCGGGCGAGGACAGGGGCGAGCGGATGCCCACGGTGCGGTTGTCATGCCCCCATTCGATGTTGATGGGCGCCGACAGGCCGCGCGAGAGGCGGCGGTAGCTGTTGACGTAGGGCGCCACCAGCGCCATGGCCGACGGGATGTGCCGCTGCAGGCCGCCGATGTAGTGGTAGAAGGCCTCGGAGGCGCTGCCGTCGGCCTGGCTGAACAGATTGCGGCCGCTCTCGCGGTCGACCAGGCTTTGGTGCACATGCATGGCGCTGCCCGGCTCGCCGGCAATCGGCTTGGCCATGAAGGTGGCGTACATGTTGTGCCGCATGGCCGCTTCGCGCACCGTGCGCTTGAAAAAGAACACCTCGTCGGCCAGGCGCAGCGGGTCGCCGTGGAAGAAGTTGATCTCCATCTGGCCGGCCCCCACCTCGTGGATCAAGGTGTCCACATTGAGGTGCATCTGCTCGCAGAAGGCGTAAATCTCTTCGAAGAGCGGGTCGAACTCGTTGACCGCGTCAATGCTGTAGGCCTGGCGCGAGGTCTCGGCGCGGCCACTGCGGCCAATGGGCGGGTGCAGCAAGGTGTTGGGGTCGGTGTTGCGCGCCACCAGGTAGAACTCGAGCTCGGGGGCCACCACCGGTTCGATGCCCGCGTCCTCGTAGAGCTTGCAGACCCGGCGCAGCACGCTGCGCGGCGCAAAAGGGATCAACTGGCCCTGGGCATCAAAGCAGTCGTGGATCACCTGCGCGGTCGGATCGACGGCCCAGGGCACGATGCGCACCGTGCTGGGGTCGGGCCGCAGGTGCATGTCGCGGTCCTTGGGGTCGATGATGTCGTAGTAGGGGCCGGCCTCTGGGAACTCGCCGGTCACGCTCATGGCGGCCACCACCTCGGGCAGGCGCATGCCGCGGTCTTCGGTGAATTTTTCGCGCGGGAGGATCTTGCCGCGTGCCACACCGGTCAGGTCGGGGGCCAGGCACTCGACCTCGGTGACGCGGCGGTCGTTGAGCCACTGTTCGAGCTCGGCAAAGGTGCTGGGGGTGGTCATGGGAACTCCGGATGGCGGCAGCAAACCCCTGTTGGACGTGTCTTGTCTGCCTTGTTCATCATTCTGAAATGAGGCAATGGGTATTGAGGTGCCAGTTCAAAAACATACAATGGGCCACTTGATACGGAACCGTGCTTGGCCTGCGGCATGGGCACAGGGGGGGCAACATGCAGCATCTGGATTGGCTGGCGCAGCACCTGCACGCGCTGGGGCAGTCGCCGCAAAACCAGGGACAGGGCCTGGCGCAGCGCCTGGCCCTGGGTTTGCGCCAGGGCATGCAGGCGCGCATCTGGCGGCGCGGGCAGGCGCTGCCGTCCAGCCGCGCGATGGCGCAGGCGCTGGGCCTGGCGCGCAACACCGTCAACGCGGCCCTGGCGCAGCTCGAGGCCGAGGGCTATGTGCAAGGGCGCGCGGGCAGCGGCACCTATGTGCGCATGACCGCGCCCATCGTGCGGCCACGTGCGCGCAGCGAACCGCCCTTGCAGGGCCTGCCTTCGCAACGCGGTCAGGCCCTGCTGGCCGCCCCGGCGGCGCATGCGCTCGAGGTGCAGCCCATGACCCAGGGGCTGCCCGATTTCAGCCTGTTTCCGATGGCCGTGTGGCAGCGGCTCCTGCACAAGCATGGGCGGCTGCCCCATGCCGACTGGCTGTACGGTCACGGCACTGGGGGCTTTGGGCCGCTCAAGCGTGCCATTGCCACGCATTTGCGCATGCAGCGCGGGCTGCAGCTCGAAGACGAGCAGGTGCTGGTGACCCGTGGCACCCAGCAGTCGCTGGCCTTGTGCGCCGCCTTGCTGGCCGACGCCGGTGATGCGGTGTGGACCGAGGATCCGCTGCACTGGGGCGCTGCGCAAACCTTCCGGGCCGCAGGGCTGACGCTGCTGGGCCTGCCGGTGGACGAACAAGGCCTGCGGCCGGGGGCGCCCCTGCCCGCGCGGGTGCCGCCGTTGCTGTACCTGACACCATCGCACCAATACCCCACCGGGGCGCAGATGAGCGCAGCGCGCCGGCGCGCGCTGCTGGCCTGGCTGCGGCCCTTGCCCACCTGGGTGCTGGAGGACGATGACGACAGCGAGTTCTGCTTTGCCGGGGCGCCCCTGCCAGCCTTGCACCGGCTGGATGGGCAGGCGCGGGTGTTCTACCTGGGCACCTTCTCCAAGACCCTGTACCCGGGCATCGAGCTGGCGTACATGGTGGTGCCACCGAGCTGGGTGGCCGCTTTCGGGCGCATGCATGACGCCTTGCACCGGTCGGGCCAGTGGCAGCAGCAGGCGGCCCTGGCCGAGTTCATCGAGATGGGGCATTACCACGCCACGCTGCGCGCGGCGCGCCAGCAGCACGCGCTGCGGCGCCAGACCGTGGTGGCGGCATTGGCGCCGTGTGTGGACGCGGGGGCGCGCCTGAGCGGGGCCGAGCAGGGGCTGCACCTGTGCCTGCACCTGCCGGCGGCCCTGAGCGATGTGGCCCTGGCCCAGCGCGCAGCCGAGCAGGGGCTGACGGTGCGGCCGCTGTCGGCCTACGCGCTGCAGCGGCGCGATGCCAGCGGCCTGGTGGTGGGCTACGGCCACACCCCGCTGGCGGCGCTGGCGCGCGACGCGCCCCGGCTGGCCCGCCTGGTCCGCGCGGCGCTGCTGGCGCACCGCTAGGCGGGGCGCGGGCCGAGGGTCAGCGGCCGAAGGCGTCGAGCACGCGCAGCCCCAGCGTGCCCAGCACCAGCAGGGGCACGCGCCAAGCGGGCCCTCCCGGAAAGGGCGCCTGGCGGATGCGCGCAAAGGCTTGCAGCAAGCGGTCGTCGCCCCGAATGGCCTGCGCCACCACCTGCGCGCCCAGCGTGGTGGCGGCCAGGCCATGGCCGCTGAAGCCCTGCAGCAGGAACAGACCGGGCGCCGGCGAGGCCCAGTCCGGGGCCCGCTCGCGCGAGATGTCGACAAAGCCGCCCCAGGTGTGCGCAATCGGCACCGTGGCCAGATCCGGAAACACCCGCACCATGCGCGCGTGCATCGAGGCCGTGAGGGCCGCCGGCGTGGCCGTGGTGTAGCTCACGCGGCCGCCAAACAGCAGCCGCTGCTCGGGGCTGATGCGGAAGTAGTCGAGCACAAAGTTGTTGTCGCACACGGCCGAGCGTTGGGGCAGCAGGCGCGTGGCCAAGTCGCTGGGCAGCGGGTCGGTGGCGATGAGGTAGGTGCCCACCGGCATGATGCGCGCGTTGGCGGCGGGCCACAGACCCGGCGAATGCCACAGCCGCCCGCAATTGCCCGCCAGCACCACCTGGCGCGCACGCACCCGGTGTTGTGCGGTGTGCACCCACCAGTGCGGGCCCTGGCGCTCCAGGCGCAGCGCAGGGCTGTGCTCGTGCAAGCGCACCCCGGCGTGCAGGCAGGCGCGTGCCAAGCCCAGGCCGTACTGCAAGGGGTTGAGGTGACCCGCGGCCGGATCGGGCAGGGCGGCCAGGTAGCGCGGGCTGTCGATCCAGTCGCGCACGGCCGGGCCCGTCACCAGCGCGGCATCCTGGCCAAAGTGCTGGCTCAACAGCTCGGCCTCGGCCTGCAACTGGCGGACCTTGGCGGGCCGATCGGCCACCGTGATGGCCGACCAGACGGCGCCGCAATCAATGGCATGCGTGAGCAGGCGGGCACGGATGCGCTCGATGCTGCGCACGCTCAGCGCCCACAGTTGCTGAGCGGTCTCCGGCCCCAGCTTGGCCTGCAGCCAGGCCGCGCCGCAAGCAAAGCCCGAGAGCACCTGGCCCCCGTTGCGGCCCGAGGCCTCGCTGCACAGGGCGCCCGCCTCCAACAGCATCACGCGGGGCCCCAGCTCGGCCAGTTCCAGCGCGGTCGACAGGCCCGCCAGACCGCCGCCAATGACCAGCACCTCGGCCTCGCTGTCCTCGAGCAGGGGCGGGCAGGCGCGGCGCTGCACCGTGGTCTCGTACACATTGTCGGCGCCCAGCACACGGTTTTTGTCGCGCAGGTTCATGCTGCCTCCGGCAGGGCTTGGGTTGATGGCGGGTTTGGCGGTGGGCATGGCGAGCGGGACATGCCGGCACCATACGGCGCCGCCGCGTCTTCGCATGAGGCCACTTGGGCGGGCTGGACTGGGCCAGTGCTGGCGGCCGCGGGCCTCAGGCGGCTTGGGCCGCGCGCGCCTGCGCCACCAGCCAGCGCTTGAAGCGCTGCACCTTCTGGTCCTGCGCGGCATCGCGCCGGTGCAGCAGCACATGCTGGCGGCCGAACTCGAAGGTCTGCGGCAGGGCCGCTTGCAGCTTGCCAGCGCCCAGCTCGGGCTCGATCAGGAATTGCGGCACCAGCGCATAGCCCAGGCCCGAGACCGCCGCCTCGGTCAAGGTCAGCAACTGCTGGTAGCGGCTGGCCTTGTCCAGCGCGGCCATTGGCAGGTGAAATTGCTGGAAGTAGTCCTGCCACAGGTCGTGCTGGCGGCCGGTGTAGGCCAGCAGGGGTTTGCCCAGCACGTCCTGCGGGCGGCGCAAGGGCCCGTGGCGTGCCAGCAGGCTGGGCGCGCCCACCAGGCCCAGGCGGGTGGCGATGGGCAGCTTGGTCACGCTCATGCCGGGCCAAGGGCCGGTGCCGTAGCGGATCCACACGGTGGAGGTGGGGGCCGGCGCCTCGTCCAGCTCATTGCCCACCAGGTGCAGGTGGATGTGCGGGTGCAGGCGCTGGAAGTCGGGCAGGCGCGGCACCAGCCAGCGCGCCGCAAAGGCGGGGTTGACGCCAATCGTCAGGGCCTGCTCGGCGCTTTGCGCGCGGGCTTGTTGGCTCGCCTGGGCGATCAGGTCGATGGCCTGGCGGCTTTTGCGCGCAAAGACCTCGCCGGCCGGTGTGAGGGTGATCAGGCGTCCCTGGCGGGTGAACAGGGCCACGCCCAGCTCGGACTCCAGGGTCTGGATCATGCGGCTGACCGCGCTTTGCGTCACATGCAGGGCTTGCGCCGCGGCGGTGAAGCTTTGGTGCCGCACGGCGGTGTCGAAGTAGTGCACCGCCTTGAGCGAGGGCAGTCGGTCCATGGGCGAAATCGGGCAAAAAGGGGATCGGAACAGCGGCCATTATGCATGAGAAAAACGCATGCATGCCATCCGAAATGTCGTTTGTGGCCCTGCACGACCTTGCCTACAGTGAAGGCCATGCAAGACGTACAGGAGACCAGCATGTGGACAGATCACCAGACGCCCCCAGCGGTCGGCGCAGCCCACGCGGGGCCCACCGACTGGCGCGCCTACCGCGAGCGGGCCCAGTCGGTGGGCCGCCAGTTTGTGGCCGATGTGGACCGCATCCTGCCGATCCTGCGCGCGGGCCGCGCCGTCTCGGAGCGCGAGGGCAAGGTGGCGCAGGCCTCGGTCGATGCGATGGTCGAGATCGGCGTGTTTCGCGCCCTGACCCCGCTCACCTTTGGCGGCCTGGAGATGGACCCGTCGGCGTTCTTCGAGGGCATCATCAAGATCGGCGCGGCCGACCCCTCGGCGGCCTGGATTGGCGGGCAATTGACCATCCACTCGTTTGAGATTGCGCTGATGGACGAGCGCATGCAGCGCGAGTTCTGGGGCCAGAGCCCCGACACGCGGGCGTCGAGCTCGTATGCGCCGGTGGGCAAGGCCGAGCCGGTCGAGGGCGGCCATGTGCTCAATGGCACCTGGACCTTCTCGAGCGGGATCGACCACGCCACCTGGGTGATCCTCGGTGGGCGCCACAACAACTATGTGGTCCCGACCTCGGACATGACCATCGACCACAGCAGCTGGGATGTGCAAGGCCTCAAGGGCACGGGCAGCAAGTCGGTGACGCTGCGCGATGTGTTTGTGCCCAGTTACCGCACGCACAGCCTGGAGGACCATTTCCACGATCGCGAGCCCGGCATGGCCCTGAACAACCGGCCCCTCTACAAGATGTCGTGGCGCGGCATGTTCAACGCCATCATGCCCAACTCGGCGATTGGCATGACCGAGGGGGGCCTGCAAGAGTTCATCGAGCAGACCCAGCGCCGCTGCGGCCAGCAGGGCACCGGCTCGCCGGTCGTGAACAACCCCTTCATGCAGATTCGCCTGGCCAAGGCCTTGACGCAGGTTCGCGGGGTGCGGCTGCGCCAGATCGACAACTGGCGCATGCTGTTTGAGCTGGCCTGCCGCAACGAGACACCCTCGCGCGCCGAACGCATGCGGGTGCGTTACGAAGCCTCGGATGCAGCAGGCACCTGCTTTGAGGCCTTTTGCGAGGTGTGGCCGCACGCCGGTGCGGGCGCGATTGCCAGCAGCAACCCGCTGCAAAACGCGTTCCGCGATTTGCTGGCCATGCGCAACCACGGCTCGGCCGGGCGCGATGCGGCCGCCGGCATGTACATGGCCGCGCTGTTCGATCTGCCGCTGCCGCCGCTCAAGGGCTATGACATGGGCAGCGTGGCCCTCTACAAATGAGTTCGGCCGCCATGAACGAACGAGCGCAGCACGACACGGTGCTGGCGCGGGCGCTGCTGGATGCGGGCGATCCGGCCCAGGACGCCCGCGCCTTTCGCCGCTGCCTGGGGCAATACCCGACCGGGGTCACCGTCATCACCGCAGCGCACGAGGGCCGGCTGGTGGGCATGGCGGTCAATTCATTTGCCGCGGTGTCGCTGGACCCGCCCCTGGTGCTCTGGTCGATCCGGCGCGAGTCACGCAGCCTGCAGGACTTTTTGGCGGCCTCGCATTTCGCGGTCAACATCCTGGCCGAAGACCAGGCGGCGGTGTCGCAGCGCTTTGGCGCCGGCGATCCCGATCGCTTTGAGCGCACGCCCTGGCTGGCCGGCGCGGGCGGGGCACCGCTGCTGCAGGGGTGCCTGGCGCAGCTGGAGTGCCGCCTGAGCGCGCGCCATGAGGGCGGCGACCACTGGATCCTCATCGGCCATGTGGAGCGCTATGCGCGCCACGAGGGCAAGCCCTTGCTGTTTTCGCAAGGGCAGTACGCGCAGGCGCGCCCACACCCCCACCTGGAGTCGCAAGGCCTGTCGGCGGGGACCACACCCGCCACGGGCCTGGGCCCCGAGCCCTTTTTGAAGGTGCTGTCGGACACCCAGTCGCGCATGTCGGCCCTGTTTGAAGGACACCGCCAATCCTTGGGCGTGACGCTGGCCAGCACCCGGGTGCTCACGCGGCTGTACGCCGGTGCGGCCGGCCTGGCTGAGCTGGAGCAGGCGACCTATCTGGGCCGCCATGCGCTGGAGGATGCGCTGGCCGAGGTGTGCGCCCAAGGCCTGGCGCAGGCCGATGGGGGCCGCTACCAGCTCACCGAGGACGGGCGGCGCAAGCGCGAGGCCGTGGCCCAGCGCTCGGCCCAGTTCACCGCCGAGCAGTTGCAAGGCGTGAGCGCCAGCGACGTGGCCAGCGCCGAGCGCGTGCTGCGCCGGCTCTTGCAAGCCTGATCCCGCATTCTTGATCCACAGGACCTCTTGATGGCCGAACCCACCCACACCAGCCTCTGGCGCCATTTGTTTCGCACATCGCACCGCCTCCATTGGGTGAACGCGTCGGGGGTGCGCACCCGCGTGCTGGAGGCGGGCCCAGATGACGGGCCGCCGCTGCTGCTCTTGCACGGCACCGCGGGCAGCCTGGAGAATTTTGGCGCCAACATCGCCACCTACGCGCAGCACTTTCGGGTGCTGGCCATCGACCTGATGGGCTGCGGCTGGACCGACCGGCCCACGCAGGATGTGCGGATTCCCGACTACGCGCGGCATGTGCGGGACGTGATGGATGCGCTGCAGATCGCGTCGGCCCAGGTGATCGGCGTGTCGCTGGGGTCCTGGATTGGCGCCTGGCTGGCGCTGACCGAGCCGGCCCGGGTGCAGCGCCTGGTGATGGTGGCGCCCGCCGGCATCGTGACCGACCCCGAGCGCGAGGCGCGCTTTGCCGAGGGCGTGCGCCAGCGCCGCAGCCAGGCGGCGCAAGCGCCCAGCTGGGAGAGCGTGAGCGCGGCCATGCGGGGCCTGGTGCTCGATCCGGCCAGCCTGAGCGACGAGTTGATCGCGCTGCGGCTTGACATCTACCGCGACCCGGGCCTGCAACAGGCCATGCCGCACCTGCTGGCCTTCACCCTGGGCGGCCAGGCCCTGAGCCGCGAGCAGTGGCAATCGCTGACCCAGCCCTTGCTGCTGATCGCGGCGGTCGATGCGCCCAATATGTTTTTGGACAACGCGCGCGCCATTGCCGAATTGGCGCCCAAGGCCGAGCTGGTCGAGCTCAAGGGCTGTGACCACTGGGCGCAGTACGAGCAAGCCGAGGCCTTCCACGCGGTGACGCTGCCGTTTTTGCAAGGCCCCTGTGCCTGAGCATTGCCCACCTTTGCATTGAATCCCATCACAACAAGGAGACATCCATGACCGCTCGTTTGCTTCGTCGCAGCGCCCTCTTGTTGGGGCTTGGCCTGAGCGCCTGGCCTTGGGCCACATTGGCCCAGACCTATCCCGATCGGCCCGTCAAAATCGTGGTGCCGTATCCGGCGGGCTCGACCCCGGATGCGCTCGCGCGGATCGTGTCGGAAGCCCTGGCCAAGCGCATCGCGCAGCCGGTGGTGGTCGAGAACAAGCCGGGCGCTGGCGGCATGATCGGCGCCAAGCAGGTGTCGGAGGCGGCGCCCGACGGCAACACCTTGCTCATGTACACCCCGGCCTGGCCCGCGGCCAAGGTCTTTCAGCTCAAGCCCATGATCCCGGTGCCCGAGGGGCTCGAGCCGGTGACCATCGTGGCCGAAGGGGCGTTTGCCTTCACCTCGTCGGCCCTGTTCCCGCCGCGCAGCTTTGACGAGCTGGTCAGCCATGCGCGCAGCAACCCCGGCAAGGTCAACTTTGCCACCACCGGCTTGGGCGACAACTACCTCTACATGCTGCTCATGCAAAAAGAGAAGGGCTTCAAGATGGAGGCCGTGCAGTACAAAGGGTCGGCCGAGTTTGTGGCCGCCATGGTGAGCAACGATGTGCAAGTGGCCATCACCCCCCAGTACAGCATGCAGCCCCTGGTCAAGGACGGCAAGCTGCGCATTCTGGCGGTGTCGGGCAACACCCGCTCGAAGGTCTTCCCGGACGCGCCCACCTTCCGTGAACTGGGCATGCCGCAGATCCGCAACAACTGGTTCTCGCTGTTTGCGCCGCGCCAGACGCCGCAAGGCCTGGTGCAAAAGCTCAATGCCGATTTGACCGCGGTGATCCGCTCGCCCGAGGTCAGCAAGCGCATCCAGGACATCTACTTTGAACCCGTGGGGTCGACGTCCGAGCAATTGCGCCAGCGCATCCAGACCGAGATCACCGAGTGGACCGCGCTGGCCCGCGGCGCCGGCATCGAGCCGCAATGAGCGCCACCCCTTTGCAGGACCTGTCCATGACGCACTTGCCCAAAGCCGAATTCCGCCATGTGGGCGTGCCCGCCTTTGACCCCGACGCGCTCAGCGCCTTCTACACCCGCTGGTTTGCCATGGTGGTCTCGGACACCGGGGCGGGCGTGTCGGACCAGGCGCGGGTGGTCTTCATGACCGGTGACCCGCATGAGCACCACCAGATCGCGTTTGCCAATCTGCGCAAACCCGATCAGCCGGGCATGCAGCAGCTGTCGTTTGTGATGGCCTCGCTCGAGGACCTGCAGCGCCTGGCGCGGGCCATGCACGCGGCGGGGGTGCCCATCCTGCAGCAGAAGAACCACGGCAACACCTGGAGCATTTACGTGGCCGACCCCGAGGGCAACCGCATCGAGTGCTACACGCCCACGCCCTGGTATGTGCCGCAGCCCACCTGGTGGCCGCTGGACCTGGTGGGCCAGAGCGCCGAGGAGATCCGGCACTTCACCGACACGCAGGCACGGGCCACGCCCGGCGCCATCCCGAGGTCAGCGTGGATGGCGCAGATCCAGGCCCGCATTGACGCGGCGCGCGCCGCGCATCTGATCCCTTGAGCGGAGATCCCATGACCCTCACCCGCGAGAACACCAGCCGCTTTGTGCAGGCGGGCGATGTGCGCATCCACTACCACGAGGCCGGCCAGGGGCCGGTGCTGCTGTGCATCCACGGTGGCGCCCCTGGTGCCTTTGGCTGGGCCAATTTCGGGCGCAACCTGGCCGCGCTGTCGCAGCACTTTCGCACCCTCATCGTGGACCTGCCCGGCTATGGTTTGTCGGACAAACCGCGCATCGAGGGCCCACGCACCGGCTTTTATGCGCGCACCTTTGCCGACATGCTCTCGGCCCTGGGCATCGAGCGCGCCCATGTGATGGGCCTGGCCACGGGCGGCAGCGTGGCCCTGAAGATGGCCCTGGCCACGCCCGAGCGGGTGGACCGGCTGATCGTGATCAACTCACCCGGGGGGCTGTCGCTCATGTCGGCGCAGCCGCCGCGCCCGGTCTCGCACGACTACTACGGCGGCGAGGGCCCGAGCATGGCGCGCATGCGCGCCAACCTCGAGCGCCTGGTGCACGACCCCAAGGTGCTGACCGAGGAGGTGGTGCGCGAGCGCTACGAGGCCAGCATCGACCCGGCCTTCATGGACCAGGCCCCAGAGGGCAAGGGCGGCGCCGCAGGGGCCACCCTCGAGCCGCTGTGGCAGGACCTGCACCGCATCGCCGCGCCCACCCTGGTGATCTGGGGCCAGCACAACCCGACGCTGGGCTTTGACCATGCCCTGTTCATGCTCAGCCGCATCCCCGATGTGCGGGTGCACATTCACGGCCGCTGTGGCCTGTGGGTGCCGTTCGAGAAAGCGGCCGAGTTCAACCACAACGTGATCGGCTTTCTGTCGGTCGATCTGGCCTGAGGAGGGCCCATGTCACATCCCTTCAAGGCCGAGTTCAAGCACGTGGGTCTTTATGTCTGGGACCTGGAGGCCATGGCCGATTTTTATCAGCGCTGGTTTGGCCTGCAGGTGACCGATGGCGGCATGGGCGGGGCCGGCAAAGGCATTTTCCTCAGCGCCGATCCGGCCGAGCACCACCAGCTGGTGTTCGTGGTGGGGCGCGAGCCTGGCAGCAAGCCCACGCTCAACCAGCTGTCGTTTCTGGTGCCCGACCTGACCACGCTCAAGGCCTACCACCAACGCGCGCTGGACGAGCAGGTGCGCGTGGCCATGGTCAAAAGCCATGGCAATGCGCTGAGCCTGTATGTGCTCGACCCCGAGGGCAACCAGATCGAGCTGTACTGCCACACGCCCTGGTATGTGCGACAGCCCTCGGGCAAGCCGATGGACCTCACGCAAAGCGAGGCGGCCATCCTGGCCCAGGTCGAGCGCGAGGTGCGCGCCGACCCGAGCTTCATGCCGCGCGAGCAATGGATGGCGCAGATGCAGGCGCGCATGCGCTGACCCTGTGCGCCTTCGCCCCCCCGTTTCGATCCCAAGACAAGTCCAAGCAAGGAGACAAGCATGAAACGTCGTCAATGGCTGCAAGCCGCTGCTGCCAGCACCGCCTGGCCCACCCTCTGGCAACCCGCGCATGCACAGGACAGCGCGCCGATCCGCATCCTGTGTGGGTTCCCGCCGGGCGGCTTGACCGATCTGGTGGCGCGCCTGTTTGCCGACAAGTTGCGCGCCGAGCTGAACCAGCCGGTGGTGGTCGAGAACAAACCTGGCGCCGGTGGGCGCCTGGCCGCGCTGGCCCTCAAGGCCGCTGCGCCCGATGGCCGCACCCTGCTGATTGCCCCCAACTCGATGCCGGTGTTCACCGAGATCCTGTACCCGCGCAAAACGCTGGATTACGACATGCTCAGCGACTGGACCCCGGTCGGCACCCTGTGCACCTATCCCTTTGGCATGGTGGTCCAGCGCAGCCTGGGCGTGGCCAATGTGCGCGAGTACATTGCGCGGGTCAAGGCCCAGCCCAAGGACGCCATGGTGGGCAATGCCGGCGCGGGTGGGCAGGCCCACTTTGCCAGCGTGCAACTGGGCATGGCCGCCGGGCTTGAGTTGCTGGCGGTGCCCTACAAGGGCAACGGGCCGCTGTCGGTGGACCTGATCGGCGGCCAGGTGCCGGCGGCGGTGTTGCCAGCGGCCGACCTGATGCAGCACCGTGCCAACCCCAAGCTGCAAATCCTGGGTGTGTTTGAAAACGAGCGCTCCCCCCTGATTCCCGATGTGCCCACCTTTGCCGAGCAAGGCCTGAAGTTCGAGGTGGGCCGCGCCTGGATGGGCATGTGGGCCCCTGCACGCGCGCCGCGCGCCGAGGTGGCGCGGGTGGAGGCGGGCTTGCGCAACATCCTGCGCGACCCGGCGTTCCGCGAGACGCTGCAGACGCGTTTCACCATGGCCCCCATGTGGAGCAGCGCCGCCGACACCGACCGCTTGCAGCGCCAGGAACTGGCGCTGTGGCGGCCGATCATCCAGGCCACCGGCTTTCGGCCCGAGAGCTGAGCATGGCGCCGCATCTTCGCTGGATCGACCGCGTGGCCGCGCACGCCCTGTCGGTGCGCTATGAGGACTTGCCGCCGGCGGTGATCGAGGCGGCGCGCCTGCGCCTGATCGACAGCCTGTCTTGCGTGGTGGGCGGCAGCTCGGCGGGCGGCAACGCCGCCATGCTGGGCCTGTGGCGCCAATGGGGCGGGGCCGAGCAGGCCACGGTGCTGGGGCAGGGCGATCGCCTGCCGCTGCCGCACGCGGTGATGATGAATGCCTTGCTGGGTCGCTCGTTTGACTTTGAGGTCTGCGGCCCCGAGCCCGAGGGCGTGAACCTGGGCCGCATGGTGGGCCATGTCTGCAGCACCACCGAGCCGACCGCGATGTCGGTGGCCGAATACCGCCGCGCCAGCGGCCGCGACCTGCTGGCCGCGGTGGTGGTGGGCGGCGATGTGGGCGCGCGCTTTGCGGTGGCCGATGTGTTTGACTTTGACCGCAATTTCGAGGTGTGCGGCACCGCCAACGCCATGGGCGCGGTGGCGGTGGTGGGCCGCTTGTTGGGCGCCAGCCATGCGCAGCTGGTGGACGCCTACGGCATCGTGCTGAACCTGATGGGCGGCACCTACCAGTCCTTGTGGGACGGGGTGGACACCTTCAAGCTGCCGGGCGCGATGGCAGGCTACAACGCGGTGTTGGCGGTGCAGATGGCCATGGCGGGTTTTCGGGGCGTGAAAGACCCGCTGGAGAGCCCGCTGGGTTACGCCGCCCTGTACGGCAACCAGACCGACTTTGCGCGTGCGTTTGACGGCCTGGGCGAGGTGTTTTATGCGCAGGGCATGCACAAGCTGCACCCTTCTTGCTACGGCAACCACAACCCCATCGATTGCGCGCTGGCGCTGGTGCAGGCCCACCGCTTTGCGCCCGAGGACCTGGTGGCCATCGAGCTGGAGGTGCCGCCCAAGCGCTTGCGCCATTTCCTGAACCAGCCCATGGGCCCCGAGAACGCGCAGCCGCGCGCGCTCTTCAGCATTCCCTATGCGCTGGCGAATGTGCTGCTGCGCCGCGAGGTGCAGCTGGCGCACTACACCGACCCCTGGATCCACGACCCGCAGGTGATGGCCATGAGCCGCATGGTGCAGCTGGTGCCGCGCCTGGCCCCGGGCAACAACCAGGCCTGCCGCCTGGTGCTGCGCCTGCGCGATGGGCGCGAGCTGGCGCACCACCGCGATGCGCCGCGCGGCTGGCTCGTCAACCCGGCCACACCGGCCGAGGTGCGGCAGAAGTACTGGCGCAACATCGCGTTCTCGGGGGGCGTCGGGCAGGCCGATGCCGCGCAGGCGCTGGGCATGCTCGATGTGCTCGAGGAGATCCCCGATGTCAGCGCGCTGGCCGCCTGCCTGTCGGGGGTGCGGGTGTCGGAGCCGGCCTGAATGGGCGAGGCGGCTGCGCCGCTTCACACGAAGCGGCTATGCTTGGCGCATGGCATCTCCTGTTTCGCTCTCGGGCCTGCGCCCCTTTTTGCGCCCCTACCGCTGGCCGCTGGTGCTGGCGGGCCTGTTCCTGGTGCTGGCGGCGGCGGCCACGCTGGCCTTTCCCTGGGCGCTGCGCCGCCTGATTGACGACAGCATCGCCAGCGCCAGCCACGCCGAGCTGGCCACCGGTTTTGTGCGCCTGTTTGCGGTGGCGGTGGCGCTGGCCTTGTTCTCGGCCGCGCGCTACTACACCGTCAGCTGGCTGGGCGAGCGCATCACCACCGATGTGCGCAACGCGGTCTATCGCCATGTGCTGCAGCAAAGCCCGGCCTTTTTCGAGACCACGCAATCGGGCGAGGTCCTCTCGCGCCTGACCAACGACACCACCCTGGTGCAAACCGTGGTGGGCTCTTCGCTTTCCATGGGGCTGCGCAACCTGGTGATGGGCACCGGGGCCATGGTGATGCTGGTCTGGACCAATCCCATGCTGATGCTGCAGGTGCTGGCGGTGCTGGTGCTGGTGGTGCTGCCCGCGGTGCTGCTGGGGCGACGGGTGCGGCGCCTCTCGCGCGCCAGCCAGGACCGGGTGGCCGACGCCAGCGCGCTGGCCGGCGAGGTGCTCAACGCCATCCCGGTGGTGCAGAGCTATACCGCCGAGTCGCGCGAGGCCGACCGCTTTGACCAGCGCGCCCTGCACGCCATGCAGACCGCCTTGCGCCGCATCCGTGCGCGCGCGGTGCTGGTGGGCTTTGTCATCATGGCCTCCAGCGCGGTGCTGCTGTGGGGCCTGTACATGGGCGCGCTGGCCGTGCGCGAGGGCAGCATCACCGCCGGGGTGCTGGGGCAGACGGTGTTCTATGTGATCTTGCTGGCCAGCGCGTTTGCGGTGCTGGGCGAGACCTATGGCGACCTGCTGCGCGCTGCGGGCGCCACCGAACGCCTGATGGAGTTGCTGCATGCCCGCTCGGCGGTGCCCGACACCCCGACGCCGCAGCCCGCGCCCTGGCCCCAGGGCGGGGCGCGCCTGCGCCTGCAGGCGGTGCGCTTTCATTACCCCACGCGGCCCGGCACCTGGGCGGTGGACGGCCTGGACGGTGAGGTGCTGCCGGGCCAGACCGTGGCGATTGTGGGCCCCAGCGGGGCAGGCAAGACCACCTTGTTTGACCTGCTGATGCGCTTTCACGACCCGCAACATGGGCAGATTGAGATGGATGGCGTGGCACTGCCGCAGCTGGCCTTGCACGATCTGCGCCAGCGCATGGCCCTGGTGCCGCAGACCCCGGTGGTGTTCACCGGCACGGTGCTCGAGAACATCCGCTATGGCCGCCCCGAGGCCAGCGACGAGGCGGTGCAGGCGGCCGCGCGCGCGGCCTACGCGCACGACTTCATCATGGACTTGCCGCAAGGCTATGACACCGATCTGGGCGACCGCGGCGTTCGCCTTTCGGGTGGGCAGCGCCAGCGCATTGCGATTGCGCGCGCCATGCTCAAGAACGCGCCGCTCTTGCTGCTGGACGAGGCCACCAGCGCCCTGGACGCGCAAAGCGAGCACATGGTGCAGGCCGCGCTGGAGCAGGCCATGCACGGCCGCACCACGCTGGTGATCGCGCACCGCCTGGCCACGGTGCAACGCGCCGATGTGATCTGGGTGCTCGAGCACGGTCGCCTGGTCGAGCAGGGCACGCATGCCGAGCTGGTGGCGCGCGGCGGCCTGTACGCCCGCCTGGCCGAGATGCAGTTCCAAAGCGCCTGAGGCGCCAGGCGGGGCTTTCGGGCCCGCGCCGCTAGGCGCTTGCGCGCCCGCTGATGCCCCCACTGGCCGGGCATGGCCCCAGGCACACCCACAGACCCCAGACCACCCAGCGTGTCGGGCCCCCGCGGCGCGCCAGCGCGGCTCAGGCCTTTGACCCGGCGCCCTGATCGCAGCTGCTGGGTGCCGGATCGGCCGCGTTGCCGCTTTTTTGCGCTGCTTCGGCCTGTTCCTTGGCGCGTCGGGTGGCCTCGCGCGCCTTCTTGACGTCGTGGATCTGCCACAGGCCAAAGGCCAGGGCCAGCACAAACACGCCCAATTCGATCCAGATGCCCATGCTTGGCTCCTCTTTTTGCCCATCAAGTGTCAATTTGTATTGACACCAGCGAATATACGACTATATTGACAATTGTGTCTGTGAATTCTCCTTGACACAGCACGGGATCGGAGGTCCGCATGAGCCTGATGGAACGCACCGAGCACGCCCTGGCGCGCCACTTTGACGCCGCTTGCGGCACCGGGGCCCCGCCGCGCCTGATCGAGGCCATGCGCCATGCGGTGTTTTCGGGCGGTGCCCGGATCCGCCCGCAGCTGTGCATGGCGGTGGCCGTGGCCTGCGGCGACGACACCCCCGACCTGACCGACGCCGCCGCGGTGTCGCTGGAGCTCATGCACTGCGCCTCGCTGGTGCACGACGACATGCCCGCCTTTGACAATGCCGACACCCGGCGCGGCCGACCGACCGTGCACAAGGTGTTTGGCGAGCCGCTGGCCCTGCTGGCCGGCGACGCCTTGATCGTGATGGCCTACCGGGTGCTGCTGTCGGCCGCCGTGGCCCAGCCGCAGCGCCTGGCGGGGCTGATGGACAACCTGACCAGCGGGGTGGGCCTGCCTTTTGGCATCGTGGCCGGCCAGGCCTGGGAGTGCGAGCGCAGCGCCGATCTGTCGCAATACCAGCGCGCCAAGACCGGCGCGCTGTTTGTGTCCGCCACGCAGGCCGGCGCGCTCAGCGCGGGCGGCGATCCGGGCCCCTGGGCGGCCCTGGGCGATGCGCTGGGCGAGGCCTACCAGGTGGCCGACGACATCCGCGATGTGATGGTGGACGCCGCCAGCCTGGGCAAGCCCGCCGGGCAGGACGCCTTGCACCAGCGCCCCAGCTCGGCACGGGCCCTGGGCCTGGACGGCGCCCTGGCGCATTTTGAGGGCCTGATGGCACGCGCCAGCCAGGCCATTCCGCAATGCGCCTGCCGCGATCTGCTGCGCCAGCTGGTGCAACGCGAAGCCGAACGCCTGATGCCGCCCGCCCTGTGCGAGCAGGCCCGGCGCACCCAGAAAACCCTGGCGCGCGGCCAGGCCCCGGCACTGCGCCTGGTGATGCCATGAGCGCGCTGGAGCAAAGCCCCGCCCTGGCGCCGCGTCGCCCCTGGTCGGACGCCTGGCGCTCGGCCCTGCAAGGCCTGTACGCCAGCGAGCGGCTTTACCGCTGGTCGCTGTCGAACCCGCTGACCCGGCGCATCACGCGCCGGCGCACGCGCCAGCTCTTTGACCTGATGGCTGGCTTTGTGCACAGCCAGGTGCTGCTGGCCTGCGTGCGCCTGGACCTGCTGAACCATTTGCGCGCACAACCCCAGCGCCCCGCCGAGCTGGCGCAGCGCTGTGGCGTGCCCGAGGACGCGCTGCAGCGCTTGTTGCTGTCGGCCGTCAGCCTGGGGCTGATCGAGCACCGCAGCGGCGGCCGCCTGGGCCTGGGGCCGCTGGGCGTGCCCTTGACCACGCACCCGGGCATTGCCCAGATGGTCGAGCACAACCAGTTGCTGTACCAGGACCTGAGCGACCCGCTGGCCTTTTTGCGCCAGGGCGGCGCCAGCCTGCCGCGCACCGCCGGGGAGGGGACCGGGGAGGGCGCCGGGCCCACCCACATGGCCGCTTACTGGCCCTATGCACACGGTGGCCTGCAGGCGGTGCAAGCCCCGGGTGCGGCCGAGCAGGTGGACCGCTACTCCGAGCTGATGGGCCAGTCGCAAGGCTTTGTGGTGCAGGAAATCCTGCAGCACTACTTCTTTGACGAGCACCGCTGCGTGCTCGATGTGGGGGCCGGGCAAGGCCGCTTTGTGAGCGCCCTGGCCCGCCACGCACCGCACCTGCAGCTGCAGATGTTCGACCTGCCGCCGGTGCTCGCGCAGGCGGGCGAGCGCATGGCGCGCGAGGGCCTGCAGGCGCGCGTGCAACTGCACCCGGGCAGCTTTCTGGACGACCCGCTGCCCACCGGCGCCGACCTGGTGACCCTGGTGCGGGTGCTGCACGACCACTCTGACGAGGTGGTGCGGCTGCTGCTGCGCAAGGCCCACGACGCGCTGCCGCCGGGCGGGGCCCTGCTGGTGGCCGAGCCCATGGCCCAGACACCGGGCACGGCGGGCAGCGATCAAGCCGATGCGTACTACCACTTTTACCTGATGGCCATGGGGGCCGGACGCCTGCGCACGCCGCAGACGATTGCCGAGTTGATGCGCGAAGCGGGCTTCGCTGCGGTCGAACAGGTGCCCAACGCCATGCCGATTCATGGTCAATTGGTGCTGGGGCGTAAGTGTTTACCCTCGAAATCTACCAAGACTGTCAATTAAGTTTGACATAGCTCAGTGTAAATTGAAGAATCAAGCATCATGAACGCGCAAGCCGTCGTCTTCCAACACCCCAGAGAGCTCTCCCTGCGTTCGCTGGCCCTTCCCGCGCTCGAAAACGGGCAGGTGGAGGTGCAGGTGGATTACAGCGGCATCAGCACCGGGACCGAGCGCATGCTCTGGGATGGCAGCATGCCCGCCTTCCCGGGCATGGGCTATCCCCTGGTCCCGGGCTACGAGACCGTGGGCCGGGTGGTGCGCGCGGGCGCTCAGACCGATCTGGCGCCTGGTCAGGCGGTGTTTGTGCCCGGCTCCAACTGCTTTGCCGACAGCGGCGTGCGCAGCCTCTTTGGTGGCGCGGCCTCGCGCCTGGTGGTGCCGCAGCAAAAGGTCTTGCCGATTGCCGACTCGCTGGGCCCGCAGGCGGTCTTGCTGGCCCTGGCCGCCACGGCGTACCACGCGGTGGCCGGCGGTGGGGTGGGCGAGCCGCACACACCGCCCGATTTGATCATTGGCCACGGCGTCATGGGCCGCCTGCTGGCGCGCCTGACGGTGGCTGCCGGGTTGCCCGCGCCCACTGTGTGGGAGACCTGCCCAGAGCGCTGCCTTGGGGCCGAGGGCTACCGTGTGGTGCACCCGGACGACGATCCCCTGCACGACTACCGCGCGGTCTATGACGTGAGCGGCGACGCCAGCCTGCTGGACACGCTGATCCGCCGCTTGCGCCCGGGGGGCGAGGTGGTGCTGGCGGGCTTTTACAAGCAGAACCTGCAATTTGCCTACGCCCCGGCCTTCATGCGCGAGGCGCGCATCCGCATCGCGGCCGAATGGAAGCGACCCGATCTGTTGGCTGTCGACGCGCTGGTGCGCAGCGGCCAGTTGAGCCTCGATGGGTTGATCACCCATACCGAACCCGCGCAGCGCGCCCACCACGCTTATGAAACAGCGTTTGGCGATGCCGCGTGCCTGAAGATGATTCTTGACTGGAGCGCATGCGCATGAACACCTTGACGACCGAAGGCCAACCCATTGCGTTCGTTCAACGCCTGCGTGACGAGGCCGACACCCCGCTGGACCCGGTGCCCAGCGGCGAGGTGAAAAAAGAAACGCAGATCATTGCCATCTACGGCAAGGGCGGCATTGGCAAGAGCTTCACGCTGGCCAACCTGTCGTACATGATGGCGCAGCAGGGCAAGAAGGTGCTCCTGATCGGATGCGATCCCAAGAGCGACACCACCAGCTTGCTGTTTGGCGGCAAGGCCTGCCCGACCATCATCGAGACCTCCTCGCGCCTGAAACTGGCGGGGCAGGCGGTGAGCATTGGCGACGTTTGCTTCAAGCGCGATGGCGTGTTTGCCATGGAGCTGGGCGGCCCCGAGGTCGGCCGCGGCTGCGGCGGGCGCGGCATCATCCACGGCTTCGAGACGCTCGAGAAACTGGGCTTTCACGACTGGGGCTTTGACTATGTGCTGCTCGACTTTCTGGGCGACGTGGTCTGCGGCGGCTTTGGCCTGCCGATTGCCCGCGACATGTGCCAGAAGGTGATCGTGGTGGGCAGCAACGACCTGCAGTCGCTGTACGTGGCCAACAACGTCTGCAGCGCGGTCGAGTATTTCCGCAAGCTCGGCGGCAATGTGGGCGTGGCCGGCATGGTCATCAACAAGGACGACGGCACCGGCCAGGCGCAGGCCTTTGCCGCCAATGCCGGCATCCCGGTGCTGGCCGCCATTCCCGCCAACGAGGACATCCGCCGCAAGAGCGCCAGCTACGAGATCATCGGCCACCCCGATGGCGAGTGGGGCCCGCTCTTTGCCCAGCTGGCCGAGCAGGTGGCCCTGGCGCCGCCGGTGCGACCCAAGCCGCAAACGCAAGACGAGCTGCTCGGCCTGTTCAGCGCCGACAGCGTGGGCCGCGACGTGGTGCTGCAACCGGCCACGGTGGCCGACATGATGGGCCGCGAGCAGGTCCTTCGCCCCAGCCTGGAAGTGGTTTACGACCCGCAGTGAGCCCAGGCATGTCGCGCACCATCCCCATCACCCCTGTGCCCGGCCCCACGGCCGTGGCCGCCGAAGGCCTGGGCTGTCACGCCGGCGCCCCGGCGCTGCAGGCGGCGGCGCAGGCCGCGGGCAAATCCGAGCTGCTGGCCCAGTATGCGCAGGACTACCCGGTGGCCGCCGGCCCGCATGCGCAGCCGCAAAGCATGTGCCCGGCCTTTGGCTCGCTGCGCGTGGGCCTGCGCATGCGCCGCACCGCGACCTTGCTCTCGGGTTCGGCGTGCTGCGTGTATGGCCTGACCTTCACCTCGCATTTCTACGGGGCCCGCCGCAGCGTGGGCTATGTGCCGTTCAACTCCGAGACCCTGGTCACCGGCAAGCTGTTTGAAGACATCCGCGAAGCGGTGCACGAACAGGCCGATCCCTCGCGCGTGGACACGGTGGTCATCATCAACCTGTGCGTGCCCACCGCCAGCGGCGTGCCGCTGCAGCTGCTCCCGCGCGAGATCAATGGCGTGCGCATCATCGGCATCGACGTGCCCGGTTTTGGCGTGCCCACCCATGCCGAGGCCAAGGACGTGCTGGCCGGCGCCATGCTGCGCTATGCCCGCGAAGAGGTGCAAAGCGGTCCGGTGGCCGCCCCGCGCGGTGGCCGCTCGGCCCTGCCCACGGTGGCGCTGCTGGGCGAGATGTTCCCGGCCGACCCGGTGATCATTGGCCAGATGCTCGCGCCCATGGGCCTGGCCGCTGGGCCGGTGGTGCCCACCCGCGAATGGCGCGAGCTGTATGCCGCGCTGGACTGCAGCGTGGCCGCCGCCATCCATCCGTTCTACACCGCCAGCGTGCGCGAATTCGAAGCCGCTGGTCGCCCGGTGGTGGGTTCTGCGCCAGTGGGCCTTGAGGGCACGCAAGACTGGCTGCAGGCCGTGGGCCTGGCCGCCGGCCTGGCACAGGACCGCATCGACCTGGCGCGCAACGCGGCCCTGACGGCCATGCGCGGCCTGATGCAGGCCAAACCCATTTCGGCGCGCATCACCTTGAGCGGCTACGAAGGCTCGGAGCTGTTGGTGGGCCGCCTCCTGGTGGAGGCCGGCGCCGATCTGCGCTATGTGGGCTCGGCCTGCCCGGCCACCCCCTGGAATGCGCACGACCGCGAGTGGTTGCAGGCCCACGGCGTGCAGGTGCAAATGCGCGCCACCCTGGAGCAGGACCTGGCGGCGGTGCACGCGTACCGCCCGCAGCTGGCCATTGGCACCACCCCGGTGGTGCAGGCGGCCAAAGAGGCCTGCATCCCGGCGCTGTACTTCACCAACCTGATTTCGGCCCGACCGCTGATGGGCGTGGCTGGGGCCGGCTCGCTGGTGCAGGTGGTGCAGGCGGCCATTGGCAACCAGCAGCGCTTTGACCAGATGAAGGCCTTTTTTGGCGACGCGGGGCAGGGCGATGCCGCCGGGGTCTGGACCGAGGTCCCGACCGAGCACCCGCAGTTCCGTGCCGAGATGCGGCGCCGCCTGGAGAAGGCCGCGCGCAAGCGCAAGGCCGAGGAGATGGGCTCATGAGCGCGACGCGTTCCCCGCTGGTCCTGGACCACGACCGCGCCGGCGGCTACTGGGGCGCGGTGTATGTCTTCACCGCCATCAAGGGCTTGCAGGTGGTGATCGACGGCCCGGTGGGCTGTGAAAACCTGCCGGTGACCTCGGTGCTGCACTACACCGACGCGCTGCCGCCGCACGAGTTGCCGATTGTGGTGACCGGTCTGGCCGAAGAGCAGCTGGGCCGCGAAGGCACCGAGGGCGCCATGAAGCAGGCGCATGCGGTGCTCGACCCCGACCTGCCCGCCGTGGTGGTGACCGGCTCGATCGCCGAGATGATCGGCGGCGGCGTCACCCCCGAGGGCACCAACCTGATGCGCTTTTTGCCGCGCACCATCGACGAGGACCAGTGGCAGTGCGCCGATCGCGCCATGTTCTGGCTCTGGAGCGAGTACGGTCTGCGCCGCATCCCGGCGCGCGTGCCCGCCAGCGAGCGCCCGGCCGGCCAGCGCCCGCGCGTGAACCTGATCGGCCCCTCCTACGGCTGCTTCAACAGCGCCAGCGACATCGCCGAGCTGTGCCGCCTGATCGAGGGCATTGGCGCCGACATCAACCTGGTGTTTCCGCTGGGCAGCCACCTGGAGGACGTGGAGCGGCTGGTCGACGCCGACGTCAACGTCTGCCTGTACCGCGAATTTGGCCAGATGCTGTGCGAGGCGCTCGATCGCCCCTGGCTGCAGGCCCCCATCGGCTTGCACAGCACCACCCGTTTCCTGCGCGCCCTGGGCGAGCTGCTGGGGGTGGACCCCGAGCCCTTTATCGAGCGCGAACGCCACACCACGCTCAAGCCGCTGTGGGACCTGTGGCGCTCGGTCACGCAAGACTTTTTTGCCACCGCCAGCTTTGCGGTGGTGGCCACCGACACCTATGCGCGCGGCCTGCAGCAGTTTCTTGAAACCGAGATGGGCCTGCCCTGCAAGTTTGCCGTGGGCCGCAAGCCCGGCCAGAAAACCGACAACGCCCGGGTGCGCGAGTTGGTGCGCACGCAGACCCCGCTGATTCTGTTTGGCTCGTACAACGAGCGCATGTACCTGAGCGAATGCGCTGGCAGCTCGCCCATGCGCGCGGCCTTTATCCCGGCCTCGTTCCCGGGCGCCATCATCCGCCGCCACACCGGCACGCCGATGATGGGCTACAGCGGCGCCACCTATGTGGTGCAAGAGGTGTGCAATGCGCTGTTTGACGCGCTCTTCCACATCCTGCCGCTGGGCAGCGAGATGGACCAGGTGCCCGCCACGCAAGCGCGCGGCCATGCCCCGCCCGATGCGCGCTGGCAGGACGAGGCGCAGACGCTGCTGCGCGAATGCATTGCGCACCAGCCGGTGCTGGTGCAGATCTCGGCGGCCAAGCGCCTGCGCGATCAGGCCGAGCAGCTGGCGCGCATCACCGGCGCCGAGAGCGTGGGCCGCACCCACGTCGAGGCCGCCAGCCAGACCCTGGGACTGGGGGTGCCCGCGTGAGCGCCCGCCGTTCCATTCCCCATTGCCTGCCCCGCCCTCAGGGCGTGGACGGGCCCCTCATGTCGTGGCATGTCGCTGCGGCTGCCTTGTTGCGCGGGCTGTGCGCATCGAGGTCGAAAGACCTCTTGGAAAGGAGCGACGCATGTCGAATCGGACATCCATTTCCGGGCTGACCGACGAAGAAGCTCAGGAGTTCCACCACTACTGGATGCAGGGTTTTGTGGGGTTCGCGGCAGTTGCCGTGTTGGCCCACGTCCTGGTCTGGGCGTGGCGCCCCTGGTTCTGAGTCTGGTTTTTTCATCCACGTTGACGGAGTGACGGCCATGCCCAACACCTCATCCATGCATCAAGGTCTGAGCTCTTCGGGCCAGTCCTATGCGTTTCGGAGCATCTTTCTGCTGGCCTTCGGGCTGCTGTTCATCGTCGTGCTGATGGCCAAACTGGTCGGACTGCACTGGCGCGAGCTGTTGCCAGGAGCCGAGAACGCGCCGGGCATGGTGGCGGGTGTGAAAGCGGCGGTTTACACCTTCATGTCCCACATCATTTAGGAGCAACATCATGTGGCGAATCTGGCGTCTTTACGACCCTCTGCGGGCCATGGTGGTCCAGGGCATTTTCCTGTTCGGCCTGGCCGCGATGATCCATCTCATCCTGCTGAGCACCAACAAGTTCAACTGGCTCGACGGCGCGAAAAAGCCCGCAGCCACCGCTGCACAGTTCTCGCCGATGCCGGCGCCTGTGCCTGCGGCCAAGTCCTGACCTTCAGGGCTTTTTTGCGGATGCCGCCGTCAGGCCTGATGCCCCGGGGCATCCGCTTTTCGAATTGAACGCAGGAGACCGTCATGGCCATGCTGAGTTTTGAGAAGAAATATCGGGTTCGTGGAGGAACCCTGCTCGGAGGCGACCTGTTCGACTTCTGGATCGGGCCGTTTTATGTCGGCTTCTTCGGCGTGACCACGGTCTTTTTTTCGGCCCTGGGAACTGCCCTCATCCTCTGGGGCGCGGCCATGGGCCCGACCTGGAACCTCTGGCAGATCAGCATCGCCCCGCCCGACCTGAAATACGGTCTTGGCCTGGCCCCGCTGCTTGAGGGAGGTTTGTGGCAACTGATCACGGTGTGCGCGATCGGGGCCTTTGGTTCTTGGGCCATGCGCGAGGTGGAGATCTGCCGAAAACTTGGCATGGGCTACCACGTCCCGGTGGCCTTCTCGGTGGCCATCCTGGCCTACGTGACCCTGGTGGTGGTGCGGCCGGTGCTGATGGGCGCCTGGGGCCACGGCTTTCCCTATGGCATCTTCAGCCACCTGGACTGGGTCTCGAACGTGGGCTACCAGTACCTGCACTTTCACTACAACCCCGCGCACATGCTGGGGGTGAGTTTCTTCTTTGCCAGCACCTTTGCCCTGTCCTTGCACGGCGCGCTGATCCTGTCCTCGACCAACCCCAAGCCGGGCGAGACGGTGCGCACCCCCGAGCACGAGGACACCTTCTTCCGCGACATCATCGGCTACTCGATCGGCACCCTGGGCATTCACCGCCTGGGCCTGTTCCTGGCGCTGGCGGCGGTGCTGTTCAGCGCCCTGTGCATCGTGCTCTCTGGGCCGTTCTGGAGCCGTGGCTGGCCCGAATGGTGGAGCTGGTGGCTCAACCTGCCGATCTGGTCGCAGTGGCCGCTCAAGTCCTGACGGAGGTCCATCATGGCGCAATACCAGAATCTCTTTACCACTGTGCAGGCCGTTGGCCCCTTGCACCACGGCGTTGAACTCGGTCAGGGCAACAGCCCGCGCACCGGTGAGCCGCTGATCAGCTACTGGCTCGGCAAGCTGGGCAATGCCCAGCTCGGGCCGATCTACCTGGGCGGCCTGGGCCTGGCCTCGCTGTTTTGCGGGCTGATTGCCTTCACCCTGATCGGCATGAACATGCTGGCCTCGGTGAGCTACGACCCGATCCAGTTTGTGCGCCAGCTCTTCTGGCTCTCGCTCGAGCCGCCGCCGCCCTCGTACGGCCTGAGCATCCCGCCCCTGAATCAGGGCGGCTGGTGGCTCATTGTGGGCCTGTTCCTCACGGCCTCGATCCTGCTGTGGTGGGCGCGCACCTACCGCCGCGCCCGCGAGCTGGGCATGGGCACGCATGTGGCCTGGGCCTTTGCCGGCGCGATCTGGCTGTTCCTGGTGCTGGGCCTGTTCCGGCCGATCCTGATGGGCTCCTGGGGTGAGGCGGTGCCGTACGGCATCTTCAGCCACCTCGACTGGACCGCGGCCTTCTCGCTGCGCTACGGCAACCTGTTCTACAACCCCTTCCATGCGCTGTCGATCGCCTTCCTGTACGGCTCGGCCCTGCTCTTTGCCATGCACGGCGCCACGATTCTGGCGGTGACCCGCTTTGGCGGCGAGCGCGAGATCGAGCAGATCGTCGATCGCGGCACGGCCAGCGAGCGCGCGGCCCTGTTCTGGCGCTGGACCATGGGCTTCAACGCCACGATGGAATCGATTCACCGCTGGGCCTGGTGGTTTGCGGTGCTGTGTCCCCTCACGGGCGGCATCGGCATCTTGCTGACCGGCACCGTGGTCGACAACTGGTATCTGTGGGCAATCAAGCACGGGGTGGCCCCGCCGTATCCCGATGTGTTCCCGGCCGTGACCGACCCGGCCCTTGCTGCAGGAGTCCAACGATGAGCATCCGTCTCTCCCTGATTGCAGGCCTGGCCCTGCTCACCGGTCTGGCCGGCTGCGAACGATTCCCCATGGAGTCGGTGCAGTCGGGCTACCGAGGCACCGGCATGGTGCAGGTCTACAACCCGCGCACCCTCGAGGCCAATGCCGAGAAGCACGAGGCGCCCGCCAGCCTGCCGCAGGCCGGCGACGAGGGCCCGCGTGCCTCGCAGGTCTACAAAAACGTCAAGCTGCTGGGCGATCTGAGCGTGGGGCAATTCACCCGCTTGATGACCTCGATGGCGGCCTGGGTCGCGCCCGAGCAGGGCTGTGCCTACTGCCACAACCTGGCCAATCTGGCCGATGACAGCAAGTTCACCAAGGTCGTGGCGCGGCGCATGATCGAGATGACCCAGCACGTCAACGCCGACTGGAAAACCCACGTGGGCGCCACCGGGGCCACCTGCTACACCTGCCACCGTGGCAAGCCGATCCCGGACAACATCTGGTTCCTCACCAATCCGCAGCCCTACGGCTCGAATTTCATGGGCGACAAGGCTGGGCAGAACCATCCCTCGCCGGTGGTGGGCCTGAGCTCTTTGCCCAACGATCCGTTCTCGCCCTTCTTGCTGGGCAAGGAGCCAATCCGCATGGCCGGCACCACCGCCTTGCCCAGTGGCAACCGCCAGTCGATCAAGCAGACCGAGCGCACCTACGGCCTGATGATGCACATGTCCTCCAGCCTGGGCGTCAACTGCACCTACTGCCACAACACCCAGTCCTTCAGCAAGTGGGAGGGGGGGCCGGACAAGCGCGTGAAGGCTTGGCATGGCATCCAGATGGCGCGTGACCTGAACGTGAACTACATGGAGAGCCTCAACGGGGTCTTCCCGGGCGAGCGGCTGGGTCAGCTGGGCGATGTGCCCAAGCTCAACTGCGCGACCTGCCACCAGGGGGCATACAAACCGCTCAACGGCGCGCCCATGGCCAAGGACTTCCCGGAATTGCTCAAGCGTTCCAGCTCGCCCCCTGTGGCCAGCAAGTAATCGCCAATCCCCCCCATGGCCGTCATCACCGAAATCCCCACGGTCATGGACAAACTCAAGTCCTCCGGCAACGCACTGGCCTCGGTGGTGGTGGCGGTGCTGGTGGATTTTCGCAAGGCGCACCGCAGCTGGGGCTGGATGCGCCTGGTGGCGGGGCCATCGGCCTGGCGCGCCGTGCCCGGCCTGCTCAGCGCCAAGGTCATGGGCAGCGGGCACAACGGCGGCTTCACGCTGCGCCCGAGTGCCACGCACCAGGGCCTGCTGTGCCGTTTTGAGGACACCGACAGCGCCCTGGATTTTTTGCACAGCGAACAGGTGCGGGCCTACCGCGAACGCGCCCGTGAATGCTGGGCCGGGGTGTTGGCCATCACGTCCGCGCGCGGCCTGTGGGACCAGCAGTCCTGGGGCCCCTCGGACGCGCCGAGCCAGCAGATCAGCCAGGCCTGGCAGCAGCGCCTGCCGCCGGCGCCCACCCACGCACCGCTGGCCGTCATCACGCGCGCCAGCATCCACCCGGCCAAGGCCGCGGCCTTCTGGCGTTATGCGCCGGCCGCGCAAGCCAGCCTGGACCAGGCCGAGGGCTGCCAGCTGGCCATGGGCCTGGGCGAGGCCCCGCTGCTGCGCCAGTGCACCTTCAGCCTGTGGCAGGACGAGGCCGCCATGCACCGCTATGCGCGCGAGGGCGCGCACCAGATCGCCAGCCAGGCGGCCTGGCGGCATGGCTTTTTTTCGGAGTCGCTGTTTGTGCACCTGCGCGTGCTGCGCATGGCCGGGCAGTGGCGTGCGCAATCCTTTGGCAACAGCCTGGGCTGGTCGGAGCTCGCCCATGGCTGAGCCGCGCCAGACCATTGTGATCGGGGCCGGCATGGCCGGTCTGTCGGCCGCCTTGCGCCTGGCGCACGAGGGCCACCGGGTCACGGTGATCGAGCGCGCGCATGCCCCGGGCGGCAAACTTCACACCCAATGGGTTCACGGCGCCGCCATTGACAGCGGGCCCACGGTCTTCACCATGCGCTGGGTGTTCGACGCCCTGCTGCGCAGCGTGGGCACGCGGCTCGAAGACCATGTGCGCTTGCAACCCCTGTCGGTGCTGGCGCGCCACTTCTGGCCCGACGGCAGCCAGCTGGACCTGTTTGCCGATGCCGAGCAAAGCGAGGCCGCGATTGCCGATTGGGCCGGTGGGGCCGAGGCGCAGCGCTTTCGCCGCTTTTGCGCCCGCACGCGCCAGATTTACGACACCTTGGAGGGGCCCTTCATGCGCGCCCCGCGCCCCAATCCCTGGCAGCTGGTGACCCGCATGGGGCTGCGCGGCCTGGGCACGCTGGCGCAACTGGGGCCCATGCGGACCCTCTGGCAGCAGATGCAGCACGAGTTTGCCGACCCGCGCCTGCGCCAGCTCTTTGCCCGCTATGCCACCTATTGCGGCTCGTCGCCTTGGCAGGCCCCCGCCACCTTGATGCTGGTGGCCCAGGTCGAGATGGACGGCGTCTGGAGCATTGACGGCGGCATGCAGGCCCTGGCCGATCTGCTGGCGCGGCTGGCACGCGAGCAGGGCGCGCAACTGCGCATGGGCATCGGCGTGCGCCAGATCCTGGTGCGCGATGGCCAGGTGCAGGGGGTGCAGCTGGACGACGGCGAGGTGCTGCCGGCCGAGCAGGTGCTCTTCAACGGCGAGGCGGCTGCCCTGCGCAGCGGCTTGCTGGGCGAGCCCGCGCAGGCGGCGGTGCCGGCGCACGCGCCGCCGCGTGCCCTCTCGGCCATGACCTGGGCCCTGAACACCCCGCTGGAGGGCGTGGCCCTGGAGCGGCACAACGTGTTTTTCTGCGCCGACTATGCGGCGGAGTTCAGCGATATTTTTCAACATTCTCGACTTCCCCAGAACCCGACGGTGTACCTGTGTGCGCAGGACCGACCGGGCGAACGGACGCCGGGCGCTCCCGAGCGCGCCCTGGCGCTGATCAATGCCCCGGCCGTGGGCGATGGGGCAGGGTGGACCGACAAGGAGCTCGACGCATGCCAGAACCAGGTGTTTCGTTTTCTGGCCGATCTGGGCTTGCGACTGCAGCCCGAGGCGGCCTGTGTTCGCCGGCGTTCGCCACAGGACTTTCACCAGCGCTTTGCGGCCTCGGGGGGCGCCCTGTATGGCCAGGCCACGCATGGATGGACGGGGATTTTTCGACGGCCGGGATCGCGAACGCCGATCCGCGGCCTGTACCTGGCTGGGGGCAGCGTGCACCCGGGACCGGGGGTGCCGATGGCCAGCCTCTCGGGCCAGCTGGCGGCCGAGGTGATGCTGGGCAGCCGCGTTTTGACCAGGCGGTCCCGCCCGGTGGCTATCTCTGGTGGTATGTCGATGCCATGAGCGACGACGGACGCCACGGCCTGACGCTGATTGCCTTTGTGGGCAGCGTCTTCTCCCCCTACTACGCCAGGGCGCGCCGCCGTGGCGCGGCCAACCCAGAGCGCCACTGCGCGCTCAATGTGGCCCTGTACAGCCCGGGCGCTGGGCGCTGGTGCATGACCGAGCGCGGTGCCGGTGACCTGGCGCGTTCGGCCGACACCCTGGCCATTGGCCCGAGCCAACTGCACTGGGACGGCCAGTGCCTGAACATCGAGATCGACGAGTGCGCGGTGCCCCTGCCGCGCCGCGTGCGCGGCCGCATCCGCATCTGGCCCGAGGCGCTGTCGCGCCAGGTCTGGTCGCTCGATGCGGCGGGCCGCCACCGCTGGGGGCCGATTGCCCCGAGCGCGCGCATCGAGGTGGCGCTGGATGCCCCGCAGCTGCGCTGGCAAGGCCAGGCCTACGTGGACAGCAACGAGGGCGACGAGCCGGTCGAGGCCGCCTTCAAGACCTGGGACTGGTCGCGCATGCGCCTGCCCGATGGCAGCACCCTGGTGCACTACGACCTGCAATGGCCCGGGCGCTCGCACTGCCTGTCGCTGCGCTTTGACCGCCAGGGCCAGGCGCGCGAGGTGCCGGTGCCCCCGGTGCAGGCCTTGCCGCGCACCGCCTGGCGCTTGTCGCGCCGCATGCGCAGCCAGCAGCCTGTGCAGGTGGCGCATCAGCTCGAGGACACCCCGTTTTACCAGCGCGCCATGCTGGCCGTGCCGCACGGCGGGCAAACGCTGCGCTGTTTTCACGAGACCTTGTCGGTGCCCCGGCTGGTGCAGCCGGTGGTGCAGGCCATGCTGCCTTTTCGCATGCCCAGGTGGGCGACATGAGCGCGATGCGACACCTCGACCATCCCCCCCTTCGATCGGCTGGCGCCTGTGCGCCGGCGATCCCCCCAATTCAGGGTCGCCCGGCCTTGGATGCCCTCGTGCGGGCTGTGCACGTCTTCTTTCAAGGAGAACACCATGTCTGATAAAGACAAGGTCTGGCCCACCGGACTGACGGAGGCCGAATCGGAAGAGATTCACCGCAATCTCATCCAGGGCACGCAGATCTTCGGCATGATTGCTGCCGTGGCCCATCTGCTGGCCTATATCTACTCACCCTGGCTCAAGTGAAGGGGACACCATCATGATCTACGGAAAAATGTGGTGCGTCGTCAAGCCCTCGGTGGGTATCCCGATCTTCATCGCAGCAGTGGCGATTTCCTCGTTCAGCGTGCACCTGGCGCTGACGATGAACACCACCTGGGTGAAGGACTTTCTCAATGGCAAGCCCAAGGTTGTGGCAGCTGCTGTGGCAGCTGACGCGGCCGCGCCCAAAAAATAGGGACGCCTTGAGACGAGGACTGCAGGCCTTGGCCTGCGGTCCTCTCCTGTGGTGACCCCCAATCTGTGATGCGCAGCTCCACCGCTTCCTGGAAAACCATGTGGCAACGCGTGGGGACCCGTTTTTTGCCCTTCGCCGATGCCGCCAGCGCCGAGATGCCGCTGCCCCGGCTGTTGCGACTGGCCCTGTTTCAATGCTCGGTTGGCATGGCCATGGTCATGCTGGTCGGCACCCTCAACCGCGTCATGATCGTCGAGCTGGGCGTGCCCGCCTTTGTCGTCTCGGTCATGGTGGCGCTGCCCGTGCTGGTGGCGCCCCTGCGCACCTTCATCGGTTTTCGCTCCGACCACCACCGCAGCGAGCTGGGCTGGCGCCGCGTGCCCTACATCTGGATGGGCTCCCTGCTGCAGTTCGGTGGGTTTTCGATCATGCCGTTTGCGCTGCTGGTGCTGGCCGGTGCCGGCCAGTCGGCGCAGGCCCCCGCCTGGGTGGGGCAGCTGGGCGCTGGGCTGGCCTTCTTGCTGGTGGGCGCTGGCATGCACACGGTGCAGACCGCGGGCCTGGCCCTGGCCACCGACCTCTCGCCCGAGCACAAACACCCCCAGGTGGTGGGGCTGATGTACGTCATGCTGCTGGTGGGCATGGTGGCCAGCGCCTTGCTGTTTGGCCATTGGCTGTCGGACTACACGCCGGGCCGCCTGGTGCAGGCGGTGCAGGCCGCCGCCATCATCACCCTGGTGCTGAACGTGGTGGCCCTGTGGAAGCAGGAGCCGCGCAGCCGTCAGCGCCGCCCTGGCACCCCGGTGCCCGAAACCTTTGGCCAGGCCTGGCGCGCCTTTGGCGGCATGCCACAGGTGCAGCGCCGCCTTTGGGTGCTGGCCCTGGGCACCATGGCCTTTGCCATGGAAGACGTGTTGCTCGAGCCCTATGGTGGCGAGGTGCTGGCCATGTCGGTCAGCGACACCACCTTGCTGACCGCCACCCTGGCCCTGGGGGGCCTGGCGGGGTTCGCCTGGGCCTCGCGCGTCCTCTCGCGTGGGGCGGATCCGCTGCGCATGGCCGCCTGGGGCCTGGCCGTGGGCGTGCCCGCTTTTGCCCTGGTCATGCTGGCCTCGCCCCTGCAATCGGTGGCGGTGTTCACCACCGGGGTGTTCCTGATTGGCCTGGGCGGCGGCTTGTTCGGCCACGGCACCCTGACCGCCACCATGCGCTCGGCACCGCCCGACCGCGCTGGCCTGGCCCTGGGCGCCTGGGGCGCGGTGCAGGCCAGCGCTGGTGGCCTGGCTTTGGCCTTGGGAGGACTGCTGCGCGATGGCCTGCAGTGGTTCCTGCCCAATCTGGCGGCCTACTCGGTGGTGTACGGCCTGGAGCTGATCCTGCTCTTGCTGACCCTGTTGCTGGTGCGGCCCCTGATGACCTTGCCCGCCACCCCCCCATCCCACCTTGGGCACAATGCCTGAAGGCGACCCTGAATCGACCGTCCAATTCACAGGAGACGACCATGGAAATCAAAACTGTCATCTTCATCATGTTCGTGGTCTTCTGCCTGTTCGTGTTGGCGAATTGGCTCAACCGCCCACGCAAGTGATGTCCCGGGCCCTGGCGGGCCCCACCCCCATCCGCGTTTGTCGGCGACCAGGTGGCGCAAGTTGGCGTCGCCTTGTCGCTGTTGTTCGTTTGATCCACGCATTCACACCATGCTCAATTCCCTGATCCACGGCGAAGCCCTGATGGAAATCCTGATCGAAGGCGCCAACCCCTACGCCGACGGTCCGCTCACCGAGGGCGAGCAATCCCGCCTGCAAGCGCTGGGGCTGCGCGCCGACCAAGCCCAGGCCATGGCCATTGGCCGGGTGGTCCAGGGCGGCCGCGGCGTGTGGGTGCTCGACGAGAACCGCCTGGTGATGCTCGGTCAGCGCGACCGCATGTCGGTCGACAGCCTGCCGCGCAGCGCGGTGCTGCGCCTTGAGGCCGAGCGGGGCCGCTACGGCCACACCGTGCGGGTGCACACCGCGCAGGCGCGCTATGCCATGTACGCGGTCGATCCGGCCCGTGCGCAGGCCCTGGTGGATGCCTTGCAGCAGGCGGTGGCAGCCTAAACCGCTGGACCCCTCTGCGGGTCCATCGATCGGGGCGCGGCCGCCGCGCCCTGCTGAGCTTGGACGGGGCCCCATGCCGGGGCGGGCCTTAGTGCGCGCGGGCGCGGCGCTGCAGGCGCTCGTGTTCCCGTCGCTCGAACAATTCCAGCATCCAGGACACGCGCTGCGGCATCGCCCGGTTGGGGAAAAAGGCCTTGGCCGCTTCGGCGCGGCGAGTCTCTTGCAGACAGGCCTGCACCAAGGGCTCGATGGCGGGCAGGGCCGGGGCCGGGTGCTCGGGCAGGTAGACAAAGCGGGCCTGGGTCCAGGCGCTGGCCAGCAGCACCAGCTTGCGCGCGGTGCTCACCACGGTGCGCTGGCGCACCGAGTCCAGGCCCTCGCGGCGCAATTGCTGGCCAATGTCGGCGTAGATCAGGCTGGCGGCCAGGATGGCGGCGCGGCAGTCCGGGGGCAGGGCGGCCACGCCCTGATGCCCCCGGGCATAGAGCCGATCGGCCTCTTGCAGCAAGCGCTCGATCACCTGACCCAGGCGCGGGTCGAACTGCGCTTGGGCCAGCCAGGCCTCGGGGTCCAGGCCCGCCTCGCGCAGCCACTGGCGCGGCAGGTAGATCCGACCCAGGGCGGCATCGGCGCCCACATCGCGCGCAATATTGGTCAGCTGCATGGCCACGCCCAGCTCGCAGGCGCGCGCCAGGGTGGCGGCGTCGCGCGGCCCCATGATCCAGCACATCATCGCGCCCACGCTGCCGGCCACGCGGGCCCCATAGGCGTGCACCTCCTCCAGGGTCTCGTACTGGCGCCCGCTGGCGTCCCAGGCAAAGCCCTCGATCAGCGCGTCCAGCAGGGGGCGCGGCAGGGCATGCTGCTGCACCACCAGGCACAGGGCATGGTCTTCCACATGGTCCAGCGGGGTGCCCGCGTACAGCAGGTCCAGGCGCTCGCGCAGCTGCACCAGCGGCGCCTGGTCGCCGGGCTGGGCCTCGTCGACCAGGTCGTCGGCCACGCGGCAAAAGGCATACAGCGCAATGGCCGCGGCGCGCACCCGGGGGGGCAGCAGCCGGCTGGCCGCAAAAAAGGTGCGCGAGCCGCCCTGCATCATGGCGACACAGGCTTGCAGATCGGCGTGGGGGGGGACTTTATCCATGGACGGCAGGGATCACGGTTTGCAAGGCCTTGGCCGACATCAGCACGCCCGGCACGCCCGCGCCCGGGTGGGTGCCAGCGCCGACCATGTAGAGGCCGGGGATGTCCTCGCTGCGGTTGTGCGGACGAAACCACGCGCTTTGCGTGAGCAGGGGCTCCAGGCCAAAGCCCGCGCCCTTGTACGACCACAGGCGGTCATGAAAGGTTTGCGGGGTGCGGATGTGCGAGGTCACCAGGTGCTCGCGCAGGCCGGGCAGCACGCTGTCCTCCAGGGCCTGGGCAATGCGCGCCTGGTAGCGCGGGGCCTCTTGCGCCCAGTCGGTGCCGCTGTCAAGGTGCGGCACCGGTGACAGGGCGTAGAAGGTGTCGCAGCCGGGTGGGGCCACGCTCGGGTCGGTGGCGGTGGGCCGGTGCAGGTAGAGGCTGAAATCGTCCGACAGGTGGTGGCGCTTGAAGATGTCGTGCAGCAAGCCCTTGTAGCGCGGGCCCAGCACCAGCATGTGATGCGGCACGTCCTCGTAGCGGCGCGAGGTGCCAAAGTACCAGACGAAGAGGCCCATCGAGTAGCGGCCCCCCTCGATCTTGCGGTCGGTCCAGACCTTGCGGTGCGCTGGATCGACCAGGTGGCGGTAGGTCCAGGCGGTGTCGCCGTTGCTCACCACCAGCGCGGCGTCGATCTGCTCGCCGCCTTCGAGCTCCACGCCCACGGCGCGGCCGCCCTCGATGCGGATGCGGCGCACCGGGGTGTTGCAGCGCACGGGCACCCCGCGCTCGGCCAGCAGGTCCACCATGCCGCGCACGATGGCGCCGGTGCCGCCCAGCGCCGAGTGCACGCCCCAGGTGCGCTCGAGCGCGTTGATGAGGGCGTAGGCGGCGGTGACCGAAAACGGGTTGCCGCCGATCAGCAAGGGGTGAAAGCTCAGCACCGTGCGCAATTTCTCGTTGCGGATGTGGCGCGAGACCCGCGCGTGGATGCTGCGCCAGGCGCCCATGCGCAAAAAGTCGGGAATGGCCTTGAGCAGGTCGCCAAAGCGGTCAAAGGCCACGGCGCCCATGCCCTCAAAGCCCAGGCGTTTGCACAGCTCGGCCTCGTCCATGAAGCGCTCGTAGCCGGCCACGTCGTCGGGTGAAAACCGCGCCACCTCGCGCCGCATGTGCTCGGGGTCGCCGTTGTAGTCAAAGTGGGTGCCATCGTCAAAGCGCACCCGGTAATACGGGTCCATGGGCACCAGCGTCACATCGTCGGCAAAGCGGCGGCCGCACAGGGCCCACAGCTCTTCGAGCAAAAAGGGCGCGGTGATGATGGTCGGGCCGGCGTCAAAGACAAAGCCGTCTTGCGAAAAGGCACAGGCGCGGCCCCCGGGGGCTTCGTTCTTCTCGAGCACCTGGACCCGGTAGCCCATCACGCTCAGGCGGATGGCGGCGGCCAGGCCGCCAAAACCACTGCCCACCACCAGGGCCAGGGGGCCGCTGGCCGGGGGGGCGCTGGCCGCAGGGGCCAGCAAGCGCTCATCGGTGCGAAACGCGTTCATGGTTTGGTTCCCAGCGGCGCGGCCGCCGGTTGGCCCAGGGCCCAGCCCCAGAGTTTTTCAAGCGGCCAGGGCAGCACCATCATCAGGTGCTCCACAATGGCCAGGCCCAGCAGCGTGGCCAGCAGCACCCAGCCGGTGGTCACCGCGACCGCACCTTGCTGGGCTTGCCAGATCAGCCACAGCCACAGCACGGTGGCGCTGCTGAGCGACAGCACGTACCAGGGGGTGATGCGGCGATGCCGGAAGTAACTGGCCAGGTAGGCCAGGTGCGGGGGCAGGTATTGCGCGCCGTTTTGGGCGACCCCAAAAAACAGATTGAGCTTGGCCGACAGGCGCATGCACCACAGCAAGGCAAAGGTGCACAAGGCCACATGGTTGGGCTGGCCCGACTGCAGCCACCACAGCAGCCCCAGATTGGCCAGCAAGGCCAGCTCGTGCCAGAGCACGGCTTGTGCCGACTCGGAAAAGCGCTGCCAGCCACGGGCCCCCGCCGAGAGCGGGCGCTGGCGCGGACCGGTCAGCCAGCCGGTCAGAAAGGCCAGCTCGTGCCAGCCCCACATCACGATCACGCTGGCAAAGCCCAGATAGGCCATGCCCACGCTCACATCCTGCATGCTGGTCCACACGCCCCAGAGGCTGAGCACCCCCAGACCGCTCCACAGCCCCATGCTCCAGCGGAAGCTGCGCGCGGGGCGGCGGTCAAGCCAGAGGATCACACCGGTGCCCAACCACCAGAACATGGCGGCGGCCAGGGCCGCGAGGGCAGCATCGCGCATCGCGGGCCTTACCAGCTCGGCGCGAGGCGAACCTCGGGCGTGAGGTCTTGCTCGATCACCGGCATCAGGTACAGGCGTGCAAAGCACAGCGCGGCGCGGCTGGCGTGCCAGCCCTGGGCCAGCTTGCCCAGCAGGCCGCCGCGCACCTTGGCCGCTTCGTGGGCCTGCGCAATCTCGAACAGTTTCTCCAGCCCGGCGCGGAAGGCGGGGCGATCGGTGTCCAGCGCCAGCGGGAAGACCTGGCGGGTGATCTCGTTGGTGATGCGAAACACCTCGTAGTCGTACTGGGTGGAGTCCAGGCCCATCGACTCGTGCAGCATGGGTCGCTTGTGGTCGCGCACATACATGGTGGCGTACACGGCCAGCAGGAAAAAGCGGATCCACAGGCGGTTGCCGCCCTTGAGCAGGTGGGGGTGGGCCCGCATGATCAGGGCAAAGGATTCGCCGTGGCGGAACTCGTCGTTGCACCAGCGCTCGAACCAGCGGAAGATGGGGTGGAAGCGCTTCTCGGGGTGACGCTCGAGCTGGCGGTAGATGGTGATGTAGCGCGCGTAGCCAATCTTCTCGGACAGGTAGGTGGCGTAGTAGATGTACTTGGGCTTGAAGAAGGTGTACTTCTTGGTCTGCTTGAGGTTGCCCAGGTCGATGCCCAGCTTGAAGTCGCGCAGCGACTGGTTGATAAAGCCCGCGTGGCGCGATTCGTCGCGCGCCAGATAGGTCATCAGCTGCTTGATGTCGGGGTTCTGCACATTCTTGCGGATCTCGTTGTACAGGATGCAGCCCGAGAATTCCGAGGTCAGCGAGCTGACCAGAAAGTCCAGAAACTCCTGCCGCATCTCGGGCGAGAGCGTGGCCATGCCGCTTTCGACCTCTTGCGCAAACGCCTCGTCGCGCTGGAAGTGGTCGTGGTTGTTGTCGCCTTGGTACTCGGCCATCATCACGTCCCACTCGGCGCGCACCGGCGAGAGGTCCAGCCGGTCAAGTGCGGCAAAGTCGGTGGTGTAGAAGCGCGGGGCCAGCATGTCGCTGTGCACCGCCTTGGCGTTGGCGTCTTTGGCGTCTTCGATCTGGGTCACCATTGTGGGGCTCATGGCAGGGTCCTTCGGGTCGGTTGTCGTCAATTCAGGGGGCCGGGCGCAGGCGCGCAAACACCGCCAGGTTCTGGCTGCCAAAGGCCTCCAGGCCAATGCGCTCGCCGGTGCTGGGGTCGGCCAGGATCAGGCGCCCATCGGCCAGGGCGCGCAATTGCAGCGGGGCGTCGCGGCCCAGGCCGCGGCGGGCGCGTTCGCGCGCCAGGGCGCGCAGGGTGCCGCGCACAAAGCCTTGTTCGCCTTCAAAACGCGCCACCGTCGCGCCGCTGTGTGCGTCGTGCACCAGCACCTCGCCCGCGGGTCCGTCGGCAAAGCGCAGCTCGCGCTGCCAGGCGGTGGGGGCGTCTTCGGTGTGCAGGGCCAGGCCCTGCCAGCGCGCCAGGCCCACGGCCAGCAGCACCAGCAGCAGCAAGCTGCCCAGCAGCCGCACGGGTGCGGGCAGGGCGGTGTGCATGCTGCGGCTGGCGGTGCTCATGCGGGGATGCCTTGTTGCGGCGCGGCCGACGGCGTGCTCGCCGGGCGTGCCCGGGGCGGGGTCGGCTTGGCTGGGTGGGGGTCGGCGGTGATCACCGCCTCACCGGCGTGCACGCGTTGCCATTGCTGCATCAGCAGGCGGCCCACGGCCTCGCCATCGGGCAGGCAACGCAAGGTGGGCTCGGGGTGGCGCAGCTGCCAGGCACGCTGATGCGGCCACAGGTGGAACCAGCCGATGCGGTCTTGCGGATAGAGCTTGAGCGCGATGTCGGTCGCGCCGCTGGCGTATTGGCGCAGGCTGGCCGCGGCAATGCGCTTGTAGGGCAGGTTGAAGGTGAGCGTCAGCACCATGCCGATGCGCATCACCACACGCCGGTCGGTGAGGGTGTAGAGCGCGGTGCGGCCGGCAAACCAGGCCACGCCCGTGAGCATGCCCAGCGCCAGCGCGGCGGTGAGCAGGCTCACCGACAGCGGGCGCCACAGGTCACCGCCGCTGGCACCATCGGCCAGCAGGTGCGTGCCTTGCAGGGCCAGCATCAGGCCAAAGTAGGCCGCGATCTTGCGCACATGGAAGGCATGGCGGGCCAGCGCGCGCCAGTCGGGCGCGCCTTGCCACAACACCACCTCGCCCGCCGGCAGCGGGGCCGGCAGGCCGGGAGCGGCCTCCCACTCGTGCTCGTGGGTCGGGGTGACGTTGACGGCCTTCACAGAATCGGCTCCTGGCGCTCGGGGGTGGCGTACAGGGTGCCGGCGCCAAAGTAGGCGGTGACCTTCTCTTCTTCCAGCAGCGTGATCTGCTCGGGCGAGCGGGTCGTGGGCACATTGGCGAACTGGTGGGCCAGGATGGCGTGCACCCGGATGCCGTCGCGCTTGATGCGGGCAAAGGTCACCGGCAGCAGCACATGGTGGCCGGTGCCGCTGAGCTCGACCTCCAGGTAGCGGAACATCATTTCCATGCGGTCGACCCAGAGGTCGGTCACGATGCCGGCCACCTCGCCATCGGCGCCGTAGACGGGCAGGCCACGCGGGTCGATGTCTTTTTGCGCCACCCCGTGGTCGCTGGCCACGCGCAGGGGCACGATCTTGGGCTGCCCGTGCGCATCGGCATCGGGATGGTCGGCGCGCATGGCCCAGGCGCCCGGGCCCACACCGGCGAGCAGCGGATCGCCGACTGGCTCCAGGGGGGCACCGTTGAAGCGGTGCATGGGGGCCGCATGGTACTCACCATCGGGGCGCTGCAGATCGGGCGAGAGGTAGGTGTGGCCGTCCATGGTCTTGAAGGCCTTGGGGCTGGGCACGGGCGGCCAGCCCTCGACCCGTGGGCCGTTCTCGCGGCCCGGGTCCATCGGGTAGCCCTCGCGGTGGTTCTCGCGCACGAGGTAGTAGATGAGGCCGGCGAAGAACGCCCAGAACAGATACAACACGATCTGGGCCACGTCGACGTACTGGGTAATGGCGCCTGTTTCCATGGTCACACTCCTTTGAAATGGGGTCAGCCCGGCAGCTCTGCCAGGCCAAATCGGGAAGCCGGCGAAGCGGCGGGGGGGCCCGAAGCCCGAGCGCGCCGCAGCAGCGGGCCAAGGGCGATGAGCACCACGAACAACAAGTAGATTTCGAGGTGGTAGACGACGCTGTAGCCGGTGACCGGCGAGTTCAGCACCGAACCCAGGGCGCCGGCTTGCGCCAGGCTGGCCACGCTGTCGCGCAGCGCGCCCCCCAGGGCCATGGCCGCCCCGGTGCTGGTGGCTTGCACCGCGCCCCAGGTGCCCAGCACCAGGCCCGAGAGGCGGGCGTTGTCAAAGGACATGGCCGTCACCAGCATGCCCACGGCAAACAGGCCCGAGCCAAAGCCAATCAGGGCCACCCCCAGGCGAAAGAGCATGGGCGCTTGCAGCGGCGCGGCAAAGATCACGCAGGCAAAGGCCGGCAGGCCCAGCACCACCCCGAGCGCGGCCACCCGGCAGGCGTCGGCCCCACGGGTGAGCCAGCGCGCCGACAGGCCAAAGGCCACCATGGCGCCCACCGCGGTCAGCGCGGTCAGGGCGCTGGTCTCGCCCACGTTCAGGCCCAGGATCTCGGCGCCATAGGGCTCGAGCACGATGTCCTGCATGCCAAAGGCCATGGAGCCCAGGCCCACGGTCCACAAAAAACGTCGCATGCGCGGCAGGCCCATGAGCTCGCGCCAGCTGGCCGAGAAACCGCCCGCGCTGCGGCGGCCGCGTTTGGCGCCGCGCGCCTCCTGCTTCCACAGGCTCAGCAGGTTGAGCACCAGCACCAGCGCGGCCGAGCCCTGGATCACCTGGATCAGGCGCACCGGGCTGAAGTCGGCCAGCACGACCCCGTAGAGCGTGCTGCTGACCACCAGGCCCAGCAGCAGCATGGTGTGCAAAAGCGCGACCACGCGGGGGCGCTTGTCGGCCGGGGCCAGGTCGCTGGCCAGGGCCATGCCGGCGGTCTGCGTGATCTGCAGGCCTGCGCCCACCATCATGAAGGCCAGGCCCGCCCCCAGGCGGCCCAGCCAGAGGGTGGACGGTTCGGCCTCGGACAGCAGCAGCAGCGCAAAGGGCATGACCGCCAGCCCGCCAAAGAGCAGCAGGCTGCCGGTCCACAGATAGGGAATGCGGCGCAGGCCCAGCGCCGAGGGGTGCGTGTCGCTGCCATAGCCGATCAGGGTGCGCAGCGGCGCAAACACCATCGGGATGGCCACCGCCAGCGCGACCCACCAGGCGGGCACCTGCAGCTCGACGATCATGACCCGGTTGAGCGTGCCCACCAAGAGCGCGGTGACCATGCCGATGACCGCCTGAAAGAGCGCCAGGCGCAGCAGCCGCGCCAGCGGCAGCTCGGGCGAGGCGGCGTCCGCAAAGGGCATGAAGCGGGTGCCCATGGCGGTCATCCAGCGGGGGGCCAGCAGCCAGCGTTTCATGGGCGGTGCCACTCCCAGGCTTGCGAGGTGTAGAAGCCCTGCGAGATGCGCGCCGAGCGGCCATCGCGCCAGCTCGAGAGCGCGGCCTGCGCCTGCAGCTGCGCGGCCAGCGCATCGGTGGCCACCGGCGAGAGCGCGGGCGAGCGGTCGCTGCGCGGGAACAGGCGGCCCACCCGGTGCATCAGCGCCAGCAGCGGCGTGCGCGGGGCATAGGTAAAGAGCATGCTGCGCCGGGTGCGTGGCGCCAGCTGCGCCAGCGCCTGCGCAATGTGCGCGGTGTCGTAATGGATCAGCGAGTCCATGCAGACCACGTGGTCAAAGTCGCCCAGTGCCGCGTCGAGCATGTCGCCCGCGGCAAAGTGCACCTGGCCCACCAGGTGCGGCTGCTCGGCCGCCAGGCGATCGGCGGCCAGCTGCACCAGCGTGGGCGAGAGGTCGATGGCCACCACCTGCGCGCCGCGCTGCGCGGCCACCTGGGCCAGCGCCCCGGTGCCGCAACCGGCATCGAGCAGGCGCAGGCCCCGCATGTCCTCGGGCAGCCAGGACAGCAGGGTCTGGCGCATCTGGTCGCGGCCCGCGCGCACCGTGGCGCGGATGCGGCCCACCGGCGCGTCCGAGGTCAGGCGCGCCCAGGCCTGGGCGGCGGTGCGATCGAAGTAATGCTCGATCTGGCTGCGGCGTTGTTCGTAAGAGGAGCTGAGCATGGTGGGGGGGGTGGCCTCAATCAAAGCCGAGCAGGTCAAAAATGTCGCGGTCCTTCATGGGGATGGCGGGCAGCGGATCGCCGCCAGCCCACAGCTGGGCGGCCAGGCGCAGGTACTCGTCCTGCACCGCCTTGACCGCCGGGGCGTCGGGCAGCTCAAACAGGGTCGACTTGGACAGGCGGCTCTTGCGGATCTCGTCGAGCAGCGGAAAGTGCGCCAGGGTGCGCAGGCCGGTGACGGCGTTGAACTTGTCGATCTGGTCGGTGGCGTCGCTGCGGTTGGCAATCACCCCGCCCAGGCGCACCTTGTAGTTCTTGGACTTGGCGCCAATCGCCTGAACGATGCGGTTCATGGCAAAGATCGAGTCAAAGTCGTTGGCGGTGACGATCAGCGCGCGGTCGGCGTGTTGCAGCGGGGCGGCAAAGCCACCGCAGACCACGTCGCCCAGCACGTCAAAAATCACCACATCGGTGTCCTCGAGCAGGTGGTGCTCCTTGAGCAGCTTGACGGTCTGGCCGACCACATAGCCGCCGCAGCCCGTGCCCGCAGGCGGCCCGCCCGCTTCCACGCACATCACGCCGTTGTAGCCCTTGAAGACAAAGTCATCGAGGCGCAGCTCCTCGGCGTGAAAGTCCACCGCCTCGAGCGCGTCGATGACCGTGGGCATGAGCTTTTTGGTCAGCGTGAAGGTCGAGTCGTGCTTGGGGTCGCAGCCGATTTGCAGCACGCGCTTGCCCAGTTTGCTGAAGGCCACCGAGAGGTTGCTCGAGGTGGTGCTTTTGCCAATGCCGCCCTTGCCGTAGACAGCAAAGACCTTGGCATTGCCGATGCGCACGCCCGGGTCGAGCTGCACCTGCATGCTGCCCTCGCCATCGGGGGGGGCTTTGGGTCGGCGCAGATCGCTGACCGGGACCATGGTGGTTTCCATCATGCTGGGAGTCCTTCCTGGACGCCTTCAAGGCGGTCCTCAAGTTCGGCGCCGGCGTTCTGCAAGGCTTGCAGCGTGGCGGCGTCGGGTTGCCAGAACTGGCGGCGCGAGGCCTCCAGCAAGCGGTGGGCCAACTTGGCCGAAGCCGTTGGGTTCAAACGGGCCAGGCGCTCGCGCATGGCGGGGTCCAGCATGAAGGTCTGGGCCAACTGCTGGTACACCCAGGGCTGGACCTGGCCGGTGGTGGCCGACCAGCCCATGGTGTTGGTCAGGTGCGCCTCGATCTGGCGCACGCCTTCGTAGCCGTGCTGCAGCATGCTCTCGTGCCACTTGGGGTTGAGCATGCGGCTGCGGGTCTCCAGGGCCACCTGCTCGGTCAGGCTGCGAACCACGCCCTCGCCCTGGGTCTGGTCGCCGATGTAGACCGGGGGCGCGCTGGCGGCGTCGCCATCGCGCGCATGCTTGGCCTGCAAGACCGCGCGGCTGATGCCGCCCAGAGTGTCGAAATAGGTGTCGATGCTGGTCACGCCCAGCTCGACCGAATCGAGGTTCTGGTAGGTCAGCGCCACATTGGCCAGCGCGCTTTGCAGCAGCGCGGCATGGCGGCGCGGGTGGCCGTCGCGACCGTAGGCAAAGCCTTTGCGCTGGGTGAAGGCCTGGCCCAATTCGTTTTCCTGCTCCCAGCAGCCCGCGTCCACCAGGTGGTTCACATTGGCGCCGTACGCCCCTTCGGCATTGCCAAAGACGCGCAGCGATGCGGTCTCGAGGTCGCCGCCATGCTCGGCCACAAAGGCCAGCGCGTGCTTGCGGATGAAGTTCTGCTCGGGCGCTTCCTCGGCACTGGCCGCCAGGTGGCAGGCCTCGGCCAGCAGCCGGATCTGCATGGGCAGCAGGTCGCGGAAGATGCCCGAGAGGGTGATCACCACGTCGATGCGCGGGCGCCCCAGCTCGGCCAGCGGGATCAGCGTGGCCCCAGCCAGTCGGCCATAGTGGTCAAAGCGCGGTGCCGCGCCCATCAGGGCCAGGGCCTGCGCCAGCGGTCCGCCCTCGCTCTTGAGGTTGTCGGTGCCCCACAGCACCATCGCGATGCTCTCGGGCAGCTCGCCCTTGTCCTGCAGGTGGCGCGCCAGCAGGCGCTCGGCCTGGCGGCGGCCGTCGGCCACGGCGTAGGCCGAGGGCAGGCGCAGCGGATCGAGCCCATGCAGGTTGCGCCCGGTGGGCAGCACATCGGGGTTGCGGATCAGGTCGCCGCCCGGGGCCGGGGCGATGTAGCCGCCGTCGAGCGCGTGCAGGAGGCCTTGCATTTCATGGTCCTGGCCCAGCAGCGTGTGCGTGCGCACCAGCTGCGCGAGGCTGGTCGCTTGCGCCGCATCCAGGCCGCTGGGCGGGGGCGGTGCGGCGCCATCGACCAGGGCTTGCAACCAGGGGTGGGTGACGGCGGCGGGCAGGCCCATGGCGTCGGCCATGATGCGCAAGGTCTGCAGGCGTTGCTCGGCGCTGGGCACCTGGCCCATCACATGCAGGCCCTCGGGAATGAGCGCGTACTCCAGCTCGAGCAGCTGCGCCTGCACATCGGCCAGCCAGTCGCAGTGCTGCGGGTCGTGTTGCGCCGGCACGCGCAGGTCCAGTGCCAGCGCCTGTGCATGCAGGTCGGCGCTCAGGCCCTCACGCTCGGCTTGGTCGGCCGGGCTCAGCTGGCCCAGGCGCTCGAGCCCTTGCTTGAGCTGCACAAAGGCCTTGTACAGACCGGCTTGCGCAATCGAGGGGGTGCGGTAACTCACCAGCGTGGCCGCGCCGCGCCGCTTGGCCAGCGCGCCCTCAGAGGGGTTGTTGGCGGCATACAGGTAGATGTTGGGCAAGGCCCCGATCAGGCGCTCGGGCCAGCAGCGGCCCGACAGACCGCTTTGCTTGCCGGGCATGAACTCGAGCGCGCCGTGCGTGCCAAAGTGCAGCACCGCATCGGCCGCAAAGTCCTCGCGCAGCCAGCGGTAGAAGGCGCTGAAGGCATGGGTGGGGGCGCAGCCGCTCTCGAACATCAGGCGCATCGGATCGCCCTCGTAGCCAAAGCCCGGCTGCACCGTCACCACCACCTCGCCCAGGCGCAGGCCCAGCACAAAGAGGGCGTTGCCATTGCTCAGCTGACGACCGGGGGCCGGGCCCCATTGCGCCTCGATCTCGGCAAGCCAGGGCTCGCGCCGCACATGGTCGGCGGTGTCGATGCTGGCCAGCACATTGGCCTGCGTGCCGTGCTGGGCCGCGTTGCCGCCCAGCAGCGCCTCGCGCAGCGCGTCGGCGCTGGCCGGCACCTCGACCCGGTAGCCGTGCGCCGACAGGCGCTGCAGGGTCTGGTAGAGCGACTCGAACACCGACAGATAGGCGGCGGTGCCCACGCTGCCCGCGTTGGGGGGAAAGTTGAACAGCACGATGGCCAGCTTGCGCTGGGCCCGCTCGCGCTGGCGCAGGCGCACCAGGCGCTGCACCCGGTCGGCCAGGGTGGCGGTGCGCTCGGCGCAGGTGAACATGTCCTGCTCGCGTGCCGATTCCGGGAACACGCAGCGGCGCTCGCAGCCTTCGCAGGTCTGGCCACCAGGGCCGGCGCGGCCGCCGTAGACCATGGGCAGCACCGAGCCGTCGAGCTCGGGGATCGCGACCATGATGGTGCTCTCGACGGGCAGCAGGCCGCGGGCGCCCTGGCCCCATTCGGCCAGGCTTTGAAATTCAAGGGGGTGCGCCGCCACATAGGGCACGTCCAGGGCCTGCAAGATGGTGCTGGCCGCTTGCGCGTCGTTGTAGGCCGGCCCGCCCACCAAAGAGAACCCGGTCAGCGAAATCAGCGCCTGGATGCCGGTCTGTTCGCCCTGGCGGAAAAACTGGTCAATGGCCGGACGTGCGTCCAGACCGCTGGCAAAGGCCGGGATGACGCGCAGGCCGCGCGATTGCAGGGCCTCGATCACGGCGTCGTAGTGCGCGGTGTTGCCTGCCAGCAGATAAGAGCGCAGCAGCAGCAGGCCCACCGCAGGGGCATCGGCGCTCGGGCCCAGGCCTTGCAGCTGCGACAGCGAGGTGCCGATGCGGCCTTTGAGTCGGGGGTGGTAGAGGCCCACCTCGGGGTATTCAATGGGTTCTTCGGCCTGCGCCAGGGCGCGCAGCGGCTCGCGCGCGCCCATGGCATAGCGCTGCACCAGCGCCAGCACCATGTGCTCGATGTTGTGCTCGCTGCCGCCCAGCCAGTAGCGCATGGTCTGGAAAAACAGGCGCAGGTCCTGCGCGGTGCCGGGCACAAAGCGCAGCAGCTTGGGCAGGCGACGCAGCATCGCCATCTGGCGCGCGCCGGCGTTTTGCGCGCTGCCCTGGTCCTGCCCCTCTTTCTTGCTGGCGGTCGGTCGCAGTTTTTTCAGCAAGGCCATGAGCCCGGTCGATTGCTGGCCCATGACCAGCTTGCCCATGCGGGTCAGCGCCATCACCGGCGGGGCCGACATGATGCAGACCATGGCGTCGCAGCGGGCGCGGCGCGCCTGCAGGGCGTCGAGCACCGGCAGGAAGTGGTCTTCCATGAAGAGCATGCTCACGATCACCAGGTCGGCCTGGGCAATCGCCTGGTGGCAGCTCGCCAGGGCCTGCGCATCGGCGCGCCAATGCGCGGCGCTGTGCACCTCGAAGACCAGACCCGGGATGCGCTGGGCCAGGCGGGCGGCCGCGCCACTGGCGGCGCTGGCCAGGTGCAGGTCCATGGTCAGCAGCACCACGCGCATGCGCGGGGTGGTGACGCGCTCGCGCTCAGCGGCTGAAGTGGGCTTTGGCATCGTAGAGCGTCTCCACGGTGATGGTGGCCAGGCCGCGCTCGGTGGCAAAGCGCTCGGTGTTGCGCCGCGCCTTGCCGCGCACAAAGAAAGGGATCTTGCCCAGCTCGCGCTCGGCCTCGTGGCTCCAGGGCGGCAGAGCGCCGGCTGTGGCGGGCGCCGCGGTGGTGATGGGCACGGCGGGTGTTTGCAGCACGGGCGCAGGCGCTGCGGCCGCAGCGGGCGCAGGAACGGGCGCCGGGGCGGCGGCTGGCATGCCGTGACCGCCCAGGTGCGAGGGCGCGGCGCCGGCGTGGAATTCAAAGTCCTCGCGGAACATGCCGATCAGGTGTTCCTCCAGTCCCATCATCAGCGGATGGATCCAGGTGTCGAACATCACGTTGGCGCCCTCGGGTCCCATCTGCGGTGCGTAGCGGGCGGGGAAGTCCTGCACATGCACCGGGGACGAGATGACCGCGCAGGGCAGGCCCAGTCGCTTGGCAATGTGGCGCTCCATCTGGGTGCCCAGGATCAGCTCGGGCTGCAAGGCCTCGATCTGTTCCTGCACCTGCAGGTAGTCGTCGGTGATCAGGGCCTGCAGGCCCATGGCGCGGGCGGCCTCGCGCACCTCGCGCGCAAACTCGCGGCTGTAGGTGCCAAGGCCCACCACCTCAAACCCCATTTCCTCGCGCGCCACCCGGGCGGCCGCGAGGGCATGGGTGGCATCGCCAAAAATAAAGACGCGCTTGCCGGTCAGGTAGGTCGAGTCCACCGACTGGCTGTACCACTGCGCGCGTGCCTTGGGGGCCTCGGGCAGGGGCAAGCCCGCCAGCATGCAGACCTCGTGCATGAAGTCCTGGGTGGCGCCCAGGCCGATGGGCACGTGGCGGGTGTAGGGCATGCCGTGCTGGCGCTCGAGCCATTGCGCGGTGGCCAGCCCGGTCTCGGGGTAAAGCACCACGTTGAAATCGGCCTGCGCCAGCTGCGCCACGTCCTCGGCACTCGCGCCCATGGGGGCCACGGTCTGCACATCGATGCCCAGCTGGTCCAGCAGGCGCGTGATCTCGATGATGTCGTCGCGGTGCCGAAAGCCCAGCGCCGTCGGGCCCAGCAGGTTGCAGCTCGGCCGTGGCTTGCTGGGGGCGGGGTCCTGACGCGGGCGCACCAGCTGGCGCGCCAGCTGGTAGAAGGTTTCGCTGGCGCCCCAGTTTTCCTTGCGCTGGTACGAGGGCAGCTCCAGGGCCACCACCGGAATGCTCAGGTTCAGCGCGGCGGCCAGGCCGCCCGGGTCGTCCTGGATCAGCTCGGCGGTGCAGGAGGCCCCCACCAGCAAGGCCTTGGGCGAGAAGCGGGTCACCGCGTCCTGGACCGCGGTCTTGAAAATCTCGGCGGTGTCGCTGCCCAGGTCGCGCGCCTGGAAGGTGGTGTAGGTCACCGGCGGGCGCTGGCCGCGCCGCTCGATCATGGTGAACAGCAGGTCGGCGTAGGTGTCGCCCTGCGGCGCGTGCAGCACATAGTGCACGTCGCGCAGGCCGGTGGCCACGCGCATGGCCCCCACATGGGGCGGTCCTTCGTAGGTCCAGAGCGTCAGTTGCATCGTGGGCTTTCCTAGGCGGCGCGTTGGATCAGCGGGGCGGCGCGAAGCATCTCGCGCCGGCGCAGCGGGCGGCTGAACAGGGCGGCCAGATCGCCGGCCTGTTCATAGCCCTGGATGGGGGTGAAGACCAGCTCAATGGCCCATTTGGTCGACAGGCCTTGCGCTTCCAGCGGGTTGGCCAGGCCCAGGCCGCACACGGTCAGATCGGGCGCGTCGTTCAGGCAGCGCGTGAGCTGCCGGTCCACGTCCTGGCCTTCCGAGAGGCGGGTGTTGGCGGGCAGCAGGGCCAGCTCGGCGGCCATGTGCTGGCGGTGCAGATAGGGCGTGCCCACCTCGCACAGCTGCATGCCCAGCTCGCGCTGCAGGCAGCGCGCCAGCGGAATTTCCAGCTGCGAGTCCGGAAAGAAAAAGATGCGCTTGTCCTGCAGCCAGGGCCGGTGCGCGGCCATGGCCTTGAGCCCGCGCTCGCGCGGGGCGCGGGTCACGGCCTCGAAGCGCTCGGCGCTCACGCCAAAGGCGTCGGCCGCGGCCTGCAGCCAGGCGGTGGTGCCTTCCACGCCCAGCGGGAAGGGCGCTGTCAGGCATTGCGCGCCACGCTGGCCCAGCGCGCGGGCGGTGTCGGCCAGATAGGGCTGCGCCAGCAGGATGCGGGTGTTGGGGCCCACGGCCGGCAAATCGGTGCTGCGCCGTGGCGGGAAGAAGGCCAAGGGGCCCACGCCCATCTGCTGGAGCAACTGGGCCAGCTGGTCCTCGACCACATCGGCCAGCGCGCCCACCACCAGCAGACCGGCCTCTGGGGTGCTGGGCAATGCCGGCACCAGGGCGGCCAGGCAGGCGTCTTCGCCTTGGGTGAAGGTGGTCTCGATGCCGCTGCCCGAGTAATTGAGCACGCGCACCTGCGGCGCATGCCGCTGGCCCAGACGCTCGGCCGCGCGCGAGAGATCGAGCTTGATCACCTCGGAGGGGCAGGAGCCCACCAGAAACAACATGCGGATGCCGGGGCGCTTGGTCAGCAGTTCGTCCACCACCCGGTCCAGTTCTTCTTGCGCATCGGCCAGGCCGGCCAGGTCGCGCTCGTCGATGATGGCCGTGCCAAAGCGGGGTTCGGCAAAAATCATGACCCCGGCCGCCGACTGCAGCAGGTGCGCGCAGGTGCGCGAACCCACCACCAGAAAGAAGGCGTCCTGGATCTTGCGGTGCAGCCACATGATGCCGGTCAGGCCGCAAAACACCTCGCGCTGTCCGCGCTCGACCAGCGGTTTGACGTCGCTGCAGCCGGTGGCCTCGGGCCGAATGGGAATCACGGGGCTCATGCCGAATGTCCTTGTGGGGCCAGCGGGGCAGGGCGCCGGCCTTGCAGCCGCGCCATGCGCAGCTTGCGCAGGTATTGGGCGGCATTGACCGCGTAGGCCGCATACGCGGTCAGGGCCAGCCAGAGCTGGGCTTCGGAGGACCACAGGCCTTGTGACCACACCCACAGGTAGGCGCTGTGCAAGGCCAGCACCCCCATGCTGATCACGTCTTCCCAGAAGAAGGCCGGCGCAAACAGGTATTGGCCAAAGACCACCTTCTCCCAAATGCAGCCGGTGATCATGATGAGGTAGAGCATCAGGGTCTTGAGCACGACCGAGGCGAGGGCCCAGTCTTGCGCCAGACCGGTGCGCAGGCTGTAGAGCACCAGGCCCAGGCTGAGCAGGAAAATCAGGAACTGCACCGGCGCCAACACCCCTTGGACAGGTGTCCAGACCGTCGCGTCACGCCGGGCACGCTGCGCCGGGGTGTACAAACTTGGGGGGCCTGTTGTGGCCATGAAACGCCTTTCGGTCCAGTGGTGAAGGTCAATGTACGGCTGACGGTGCATAGTGTCAACATAAATTGACGATTAATTGAGTTGACACGACTGGGGTATTCCCTAGGGTCTGGCGGCTTCAAAAGGGTTCACACTGACCCCACTGCATGCTGTGCCATGGACCTGGGCTGTGAAGATGGTGTGCAGGTCGTGCCTGCGTCGACTCTTCTCGGGGAGCCTTTCGCACTTGAGATGCCCCAGGAGATCGGTGCCCCCATGCGATTCGAACCTCATCAAACCCCCCGCCCACCCCCCTGGGGCCAGGCGGTTCGGGTGTCCCATACCTGGTTGCAGGACCTTGCAGCGTCAGAGGATTTCCCGCCTCGCTTGCTCACCCAGTTGGCCCAGGCCAGCCTGGAGAGCTGCGATGCGGTGTTGGCCTTGGTGCGCCAATGGCAGCAGCAGGGGCATGACCTGCCGGCCATCTATTTGCATGCCATCACGCCCTGCGCACGCGGCCTGGGGCAGGGCTGGTGCCTGGACGAACTGGACTTTGCGCAGGTCACGCTGGGCAGTGCGCACCTGCACCGCGCCCTGCACCTGTTGTCAGAAGAGTTTTGTGCGCCGGGTCTGCGCCAGCCCAAAGGCTTGAGTGTGTTGCTGGCCACCGAGCCGCAAGCGCAGCACACCATGGGCGCCTTCATGCTGGGCGAGTTTTTCCGGCGCGAGGGCTGGCGTGTGCAAAGCCTGACCCCGCACGAGTGCGACGATGTGCGGGTTCAGTTGGCACGCGACTGGTTTGATGCGGTGGGCCTGTCCATCAGCACCACCCGGCACCTGACGGCCTTGCAGGGCCTGATCCCACAACTGCGTGCCGAATCGCCCAATCCGGGGCTGCGCGTGATGGCTGGCGGCCCCATGGCCTGGCAGCACAGCGAGTCGCTGCTGGGGCTGGGCGTGGACCTGTTGGGCGGTGCCGCCGACGAGACCGTCAGACAACTGAGTCAGATGACACTGACACAAAAGAGTTGACACACGGCGCTTTGCCTCATGCCCCACGCTGGAGTACCGCCTTGCATGCCGCAGCCAACCTTGAAAAAGACCGGAAATTCAGGTGTTCGCCCGCGAATCGGGGCGTATACTGAGCTCTACATTCTGACGATTCATTCCACTTTCCATCATTGTCCGCCACGCCGTGTGTCATGAAGTTACCTGACCTGGATTCCGCCAGCTTTGCACAGCTTCTGTCAGGCGTGTCGGACCTGACCTTGGTGCTTGACGCGCAGGGTGTCATTGAGGATGTGTCCACCGGTCGCGACACCTTGGTGAACCTGGGCTGCCAGCACTGGATTGGGCGTCGCTGGGTCGACACCGTCACCCCCGAAAGCCAGCCCAAGGTCGAGGACCTGTTGCGCGAGTCGGCCAGCGGTCAAGCGCCGCGCTGGCGCCACATCAACCACCCCACGCCCTCGGGCACCGACGTGCCGCTGCAGTACATCGTGCTGTCACTGGGCAAAAGCGGTCAGCGCGTGGCCCTGGCCCGCGACCTCGAAGGCATTGCCGACTTGCAGCGCCGCCTGGTGGAAACCCAGCAGTCGATGGAGCGCGACTACCTGCGCCTGCGCCACATCGAGGCGCGTTACCGCGTGCTCTTTGACACCTCCAGCGAGCCGGTGCTGCTGGTCGATGCCAACAGCCAGCGCGTGCTGGAGGCCAACGCCAGCGCGCAAGCCCAGTGGCGCGACGGCAACCGGCGCCTGACCGGCCGCGATGTGCGCGATTGTTTTGACGCCAGCAGCCAGGACGAGATCCAGTCCCTGCTGCGCATGGCCCTGGCCACGGGCCGCATCGAGATGGGCTCGGCCCATTTGCCGGGCGTGAGCACGGCCTGGACGGTGTCGGCCACGGTCTTTCGCCAGGAGGGCGGGCCGCAGTTTCTGCTGCGCCTGATGCCGCGCGATGGCGCCCCCGGGGCCCTGGGCACCGGTCCTTCGGCCGCGCTGTCCGAGGCCATGGAGCGCTTTCCCGATGGCTGGTTGCTCACCGATCCACAAGGCGTGATCAAGCGCATCAACGACGAGGGCATGGCCTTGCTGGGCCTGACCGCCTCGTCACAGGTGGTGGGCCAGCCGCTTGAGCGCTGGTTGCAGCGCGGCGGCGTCGATTGGGGCGTGCTCAGCACCAACTTGCGCCAGCAACTGCCGGTGCGCAATTTCGCCACCGAGGTGCGGACCCTGGTGGGCCAGACCCTGCCGGTCGAGATCTCGGCGGTGCACCTGGGCCTGCCCGAGCCCATGTTCGCGTTTTTCCTGCGCGACCTGCAGCGGCGCAGCGGCGCCAACGCGCAAGTGGGCCAGAGCCTGGCCGGCACCTTGGGCGATCTGGCGCAGTTGGTGGGGCGCCGCCCCATCAAGGACATTGTGGGCGAGTCGGTGGACACCATCGAGCGCATGTGCATCGAGGCGGCGCTCGAACTCACCCACAACAACCGTGCCTCCGCGGCCGAAATGCTGGGCATTTCGCGGCAAAGCCTCTACGTCAAACTGCGTCGCTTTGGCATCATGGATGCCGACGAACCCGGCGCCTGAGGCCCCCGCCCGTCCGCCCCGTCCTGGGGCTGGCCACGAAAAGTGTCAATATCAGTTGACATTTTAAATTGTCCGATCAGAATGAGGCCATGGATCGTCCTCACTGGTCGGCGGTTGCCGAGCTGCTCAAGCCCATCACCTGGTTCCCCCCCATGTGGGCATTTGCCTGCGGCGCGGTCGCCTCGGGCCAAGCCCTGTCCGAGCACTGGGGCCTGCTGCTGCTGGGCCTGGTGCTGACCGGCCCGCTGGTGTGCGCCAGCAGCCAGGCGGTCAACGACTGGTTTGATCGCCACGTCGACGCCATCAACGAACCGCAGCGCCCCATCCCCTCGGGCCGCATGCCAGGGCGCTGGGGCCTGGCCATTGCGGTGCTGTGGTCGCTGCTCTCGCTGGCCTGGGCCATGCTGATGGGGCCATGGGGCTTTGTGGCCTGCGCCCTGGCCGTGCTGTTGTCCTGGGCCTACAGCGCGCCGCCGGTGCGGCTCAAACGCAATGGCTGGTGGGGCAACGCCGCCTGCGCCCTCAGCTATGAGGGCCTGGCCTGGCTCACCGGCACCGCCGTCATGCTGGGCGGCGCCTGGCCCGGCGAGGCCTCGCTGGTGCTGGCCTTGCTCTACAGCCTGGGCGCGCACGGGATCATGACGCTCAACGATTTCAAGTCCATCGCCGGCGATGCGCGCATGGGCGTGGCCAGCTTGCCCGTTCAACTGGGCGCCCCGCGCGCGGCGCAAACCGCGGTGGCGGTGATGCTGCTGCCGCAGGCGGCGGTGGTGCTGCTGCTGGCGGTCTGGGGCCAGCCCTGGCACGCCCTGGTGGTGCTGGCGCTGATGCTGGCGCAGTGGCCGCTCATGCAGCGCTTTCTGCGCGAGCCCATCGAGCGTGCGCTGTCGGTGTCGGCCTTTGGTGTGCCGCTGTATGTGAGCGGCATGATGGTCAGCGCGCTGGCGCTGCGGCAACTGCAAACCGTGGGGGCCCCATGATGCACACACAAGCTGTTTTTGGCTGGCCGCAGATCCTGCGCCTGGGCCTGGTGCAGGCCTGTCTGGGGGCGGTGGTGGTGGTGACCACCTCCACCCTCAACCGCGTCATGGTGGTCGAGCTGGCCCTGCCGGCGCTGCTGCCCGGCCTGCTGGTGGCCTGGCACTACGGCGTGCAGATGGTGCGCCCGCGCATGGGCTTTGGCGCCGATCTGGGGCGCCGCAACACCCCCTGGATGATGGGTGGCATGGCCGTGCTGGGCGTGGGCGGCGTGCTCGCGGCCCTGGCCACGGTGTGGATGGCGCAGAGCCGCCTGCAGGGCACCTTGCTCGCCACCCTGGCCTTTGCCCTGATTGGCCTGGGCGTGAGCGCCTGCGGCACCTCCTTGCTGACCCTGATGGCCAAGCGGGTGCCCGATCAGCGCCGCGCGCCGGCGGCCACGGTGGTCTGGATGATGATGATTCTGGGCTTTGCCCTGACCGCGGGCATGGTGGGGCGCTTGATCGACCCGTATACCCCCGAGACCTTGCTGCGCGTGAGCGCTGGCCTGTCGGTGCTGACCCTGGCCATCACCGCGGCGAGCCTGTGGCGGCTGGAGGGGCCGGCGCCCGCGCTGAATGCCCAGCCATCGGCAGCCATGGCGCCAGCCGCCGACAAGCCGCGGTTTGCCCAAGCGTTTGCGTCGGTGTGGGACGAGCCCGCGGCCCGCACCTTCACCGTGTTTGTGTTTTTGTCGATGCTGGCCTACAGCGCGCAGGACCTGGTGCTCGAGCCCTTTGCCGGCGCGGTGCACGGCCTGACGCCCGGCCAGACCACCCAGCTCTCGGGCGTGCACCACAGCGGTGTGCTGGCCGGCATGATCGCCGTCGCCTTGGCCGGCTCGGCGCGCGCCCGCGGCCGTCTGGGCTCGGTGCAGGGCTGGATGGTGGGCGGTTGCCTGGCGTCGGCGCTGGCCACCGTGGGCCTGAGCTGGGCCGCCCTGGAGCCGCATTGGCCGCTCACCCTGAATGTGGCCGCGTTGGGGGTGGCCAATGGCGCGTTCTCGATCGCCGCCATTGCCACCATGATGCGACTGGCCGGCGAGGGCGGCCCCGGCCGCGAAGGCACCCGCATGGGGCTGTGGGGCGCGGCGCAGGCCCTGGCCTTTGGCCTGGGTGGCGTGGTGGGCACCGGCGCCAGCGACCTGGCGCACCTCTGGTTTGGGGGCCACGGCAATGCCTATGCCAGCGTCTTCGCGCTGCAAGCCCTCATGTTCGTGGTCTCTGCCCTGGTCGCGCTGCGGCTGGGGCGCAAACGCCACACCACCGCGCCCAACGGCCGTGTGCCCGATCCCTCTTTTGAACAAGGCTGACATCATGCAAAGCTGCGATGTGGATGTGGTGGTGGTGGGAGGCGGCCCAGCCGGCGCCACCGCCGCCGATGACCTGGCCCGCCAGGGCTGGCGCGTGATGCTGCTCGATCGGCAAGGCCGCATCAAACCGTGCGGCGGCGCCATCCCGCCGCGCCTGATTGCCGACTACGCCATCCCCGATCACCTGCTGGTGGCCAAGGTGCGATGCGCGCGCATGATCTCGCCGCGCGACCACCGCGTGGACATCCCGATCGACGATGGCTTTGTCGGCATGGTCGACCGCGATGTGTTTGACGAGTGGCTGCGCGAGCGGGCCCGCAGCCACGGCGCCGAGCGCCGCCAGGGCGTGTTCGAGCGCGTGGAGCACGATGCCCAGGGCACGCTGCAAGTGGTCTACACCCCGCACACCGACAAGGCCCAGCGGCACGACGATGGCAGCGCCGTGGCCGCCAGCCCGGTGACCATCCGCACGCGCTATGTGATCGGCTGCGACGGCGCCCGCTCCGAGGTGGCCCGGCAGGCCATTGCCGGGGCCGACCGCACGCGCTATGTGTTTGCCTACCACGAGATCATCGAGGCGCCGCAGAACGAACCCGGTCACGACGGCGCGCGCTGCGACGTGTACTACCAGGGCGATGTCTCGCCCGATTTTTATGGCTGGGTTTTTCCGCACGGCAAGACCATGAGCGTGGGCACCGGCAGCGCCGACAAGGGCTTTTCGCTGCGCGGCGCCACCGCGCATCTGCGCGACAAGGCGGGCCTCAGTGGGCTGGCCACGCTGCGCCGCGAGGGCGCGCCGATCCCGCTCAAGCCGCTGCCGCGCTGGGACAACGGCCGCGATGTGGTCATCGCTGGCGATGCCGCGGGGGTGGTCGCGCCGTCCTCGGGCGAGGGCATTTACTACGCCATGGACTGCGCGCGACGCGTTGCCGCCGGCGTGCATGCGGCCTTGCAGACCGGCAACCCGGCCTGCCTGCGCCAAGGGCGCAAGTCCTTCATGAAGCAGCATGGCCGGGTGTTCTGGATCCTGGGCGTGATGCAGCACTTCTGGTACCGCAATGACCGTCGGCGAGAAAAGTTTGTCAAGATTTGCGAGGATCGGGATGTGCAAAAACTCACCTTCGAGTCCTACATGAACAAGGAACTGGTGCGCCGCGATCCGATGGCGCATGTGCGCATCTTCTTCAAGGACCTGGCGCATCTGCTGGGCCTGGCCCGCACATGAGGCAGCGCTGGTCGGTCTGGCTCTGGGCCTTTGCCCTGAGCTATGGCACCGCTGGCGTGGGCCGCGTGCTGACCGACTTGGGCCCCTGGTACGCCGCGCTGCGCCACCCGCCGTGGAAGCCGCCCGACCCGGTGTTTGGCGTCATGTGGAGCCTGATCTTCACCCTGGCGGCCATCAGCGGGGCGCTGGCCTGGCGCGCCTGCACCCAGGCCGATCAACGCCGCCGGGTGGCCTGGCTGTTTGGCGTCAACGCCGTCCTCAACATCGCCTGGAGCGGGCTCTACTTTGGCTTGCAACGCCCCGACTGGGCCTTGGCCGAGGTGGTGCTGCTGTGGGCCTCCATCGTGGCCCTGGTGCTGGGCCTGCGGCGGCTGAGCTGGACGGCCAGCCTGCTGCTCTTGCCCTACCTGGGCTGGGTCACCCTGGCCAGCGGCCTGAACCTGGCCACGGTGCAGCTCAACGGCCCGTTTGGCGGCTAGTGCCCCGTGTGCATGCGCAGCCACGGCAGCAGCTGCGCGGCCGTGCCCGCCGGGTCTTCCTCATGCGCCAGATGCCCCAGCCCTTGCGCGACGATGCGCTCGGCATGGGGCAGCAGCGTCATCGCCTGATCCGATAGCGCAGGCGGCACGGTGCGGTCTTGCGCGCCAATGTGCAGCAGCACCGGTTGCGTCAAGCGGGGCAGTGCGCGCGCCAGCGGCGCGATCTGCCAGGCGGCCATCATTTGCAGCACGCCGTGCACATGGCCGGGATGGGCCAGCACCTCGCGGTACAGCGCCAGGCCCTGGGCGTCGAGGTGCGAGCCCACCCGCGCCAGGGTGTCCTCGACCGCGCCCGCGCGCCGCGCCAGGCGCGAGAGCGTCCAGGCCGATGCGGGGTTCAGGCGGGCCAGCCAGGCCATGGGCGGAAACAGCCAGGCCGCGGCGCCGCCCAAGGGCAGCCAGGCGGGGTTCAGGCCCACCACGGGGCGCCCTGTCAGCCGCGGGTGGTGCAGCACCATGTGCGCGGCCACCGCTGCGCCCGCCGAATGGCCCAGCAAGGCCACGGGTTCCACCGCCAGTTGCAGCAGCAGTGCCCGCAGCGCCTCGCTCATGCCGGGCAGCGACAGGGCGCCTGGGGGGCCGTAGCTGCTGAAGACATGGCCGGGCAGATCGGGCGCAATCACCTCGAAGTGGGCGGCCAGCAGCGGCATCAGGCCGCGCCAGCTGAAACTGCCCGAGCCGGTGCCGTGCAAAAGCAGCAGGGCCGGGCCCTGACCCATGCGCTGCACATGCCAGTGCACGCCGCCTGCGCTCAGGTGCTGGCTGTGCGCGGCCAGCGGCCAGTGCGCCGCGTGCTCGGCCCAGGACATGCCGGGATAAAGGCGCTCGTACACGGCCGTGCCCCTAGCGCGTGATGCGCGCCTGCTGCAGGGTCTGGGCCAGGCGCTGCGATTGCAGCTGCGGCATGGGCAGGTAGCGCCCGCCCAAGGCCTGCGCCAGGCCTTGCGCTTGCGGGTCGGCCTGCGGCGAGGTGTCGATCCACAGGCTGGCGTGGCCGCTTTGCTGCCAGGCCTTGGCCCAATGCTGTGCCTCGGCCTGCGCCTGCACACGCCCGCCCAATCCGGCCAAGGTCACGTTGGCGCGGCCATCGCTGAGCACCACCAGCAGCGGCGTGACGCCCTGGCGTTGCAGCTGCGCGGCCTGGGCGTGGGCCAGCTGCAGGGCCGATGCCAGGGGCGTGCCCCCGCCGCCGGGCAGACCACTCAAGGCCCGCCGCGCCCGCACCAGCGAGCGTGTCATGGGCAGGAGCAGCTGTGCGCTCGCGCCCCGAAAACCGATCACGCACACGCTGTCGCGGCGCGCGTACGACTGCTCCAGCAGCAGCTGCACCGCGCCCTTGGCCTCGGCCAGGCGGTGCAGCGCGCTCGAGCCCGAGGCGTCCAGCGCCAGGATCAGGCAGCTGGGCGCGTGCTGCTGGTAGCGGTGTAGGTGCAAATCTTCCAGCCGGATGCGCAGCGGGGTCTGCGGGTCGTGGCGCCCGCGCAGGCGCTGGCGCGGGGCGGCCGCGCGCAAGGTGGCCAACAGGTGCAGGCGGGCGCCGCCGCCCG
>JBEBDJ010000204.1:0-5323 GCA_041157045.1 Pseudomonadota bacterium | reverse complement strand
CCAGCGGCCAGGCCGTCGCGGCGCGGGTCGCTGGCGGCCTGGTAGCCCTCGACCGCCGGATCGCCCATGCGCCAGATGAACTGGCCGGCGCCAAAGTCCTGGTACGAGTCGTTGATCACGTCAACCTCGTGGCCCAGGTCCTGCAGGCCTTGCACCACCGCCGCCGGCATGGCCGACTCGACATTGATGTTGAGCCCGGCATTGAAGCGCCAGCGCGGCGCGTCGCAGGCGGCCTGCGGGTTCTGGCGGTGCATCAGCATGCGCACCAGGGTTTGCATATGGCCCTGCGGCTGCATGTTGCCGCCCATCACGCCAAAGCTCATCACCGGCGCCCCATCGCGCGTGAGGAAGGCCGGGATGATGGTGTGGAAGGGCCGCTTGCCCGGGGCCACCAGGTTGGCAATATTGGGCGCGGACGGATTGGTCGAGAAACCATGACCGCGGTTTTGCAGGCTGATGCCAAACTCGGGCTCGACCACACCCGAGCCAAAGCCCATGTAGTTGCTCTGGATGAAGCTCACCATCATGCCCTGCTCGTCGGCGGCGGTCAGGTAGATCGTGCCGCCGCGCACCGGGTTGCCCGGCGCAAAGGCCTGCGCACGACGCGGGTCGATCAGGCGCGCACGGCTGGCCAGGTAGTCGGGATCGAGCATTTGCGCCGGGGTCAGCTGCATGGCGCGTGGCTCGGCCACATAGCGGTAGACATCGGCAAAGGCCAGCTTCATGGCCTCGATCTGCAGGTGGTGATAGCCCACGCTGTCGAGGGCCTGCCCGGCCAGATCGGTGTGCTGCAGAATGCCCAGGGCGATCTGCGCGGCAATGCCTTGGCCGTTGGGTGGGATCTCGTGCAGGGTGTGGCCCGCAAAGTCTTGCCCCAGGGGCGCGACCCACTCGGGCTGGTAACCGGCCAGGTCCTGGGCCTGCAAGGTGCCGCCCAGCGACTGCGCATAGCGCACCAGGGTCTGGGCGATCTCGCCCTCATACAGGTCGCGGCCCCGGCTGTCGGCAATGCGGCGCAGGGCGCGCGCTGCGGCCGGAAAGCGAAACAGCTCGCCCACCTCGGGCGCACGGCCCCAGGGCAAGAACGTGGAGGCAAAGCCCGGCAATGCGCCCAGCTCGGGCGTGGCCGCGGCCCACTTCTGCTGCACCACCACCGGCACCAGGTAGCCGCGCTCGGCGATCTCGATGGCCGGCTGCATCAGGTCGGCAAAGGGCAGGCGGCCAAAGCGCTCGGACAGGGCGCCCCAGGCCGCCACTGCCCCCGGCACGGTGACCGAGTCGATGCCCCGTTTGGGTGGGTTGGCGCTGTCGGCGCCGTATTTGCGCTGGAAGTATTCGGGGGTCCAGCCACTGGGGGCCGGTCCGCTGGCGTTCAGGCCATGGAGCTTCTGGCCGTCCCACAAAATGCAGAAGGCATCCGAGCCCAGGCCGTTGCTCACCGGCTCGACCAGGGTCATGACGGCCGCGGTGGCAATGGCCGCATCCACCGCATTGCCCCCGGCTTGCAGGATGCGCAGGCCGGCCTGCGCGGCCAGGGGATGCGAGGTGGCCACCACATTGCGGGCAAAGACCGGCAGGCGGGTGCTGGTGTAGGGGTAGTGCGCGTCGAAAGAATGCATATCAGTCCAGCGTGATCTTGCGCTCGGTGATGATTTTTTTCCACTTGGCCGACTCGCGGGCCAGCAGGGTGTTGAATTGCGCCGGCGTGCCGCCCTCGGGGTCGATGCCCAGGCGCTGGAGCTTGTCGGCCACCTCGGGGTCTTGCAGGACCTGGTTGGCCGCCTGGTTGACGCGGGTGACGATCTCGGGCGGCAAGCCGCGCGGACCAAACAGGCCAAACCAGGTGGTCGACTCGTAGCCCGGCAAGACGTCGGCAATGGCCGGCACGCCCGGGGCCAGCGCGGTCGGCTTGAGCGAGGTCACGCCCAGCGCGCGCAGGCGGCCCTCGCGCACATGCGGCAAGCCGGTGGGCAGGCTGTCAAACAGCACATCGACCTTGCCGCTGATCAGGTCGGGAATGGCCAGTGCCGTGCCCTTGTAGGGAATGTGCACCACCGAGAGCCCAGCTTGCGCATTGAAGAGTTCGGCCGTCAATTGCACGATGGTGCCGTTGCCGCTGGAGGCATAGTTCAGCCGCCCGGGGTTCTGGCGCGCCAGCTCAATCCATTCACGGATGGTTTTGGCCGGCGAGTTGTTGGGCACCAGCATGATGCTGGCGGCGCTGCCGACCTGGCCGATGGGGGTGAAGTCGCGCACCGCGTCATAGGGCATGCGCGGGTTCAGGTTGGGGCCGATCGAGTGCGTGCTCGAGGTCGACAGCAAGAGGGTGTAGCCGTCGGCGGCGGCCTTGGCCACCAGGTCCGAGCCCAGCGTGCCGCCAGCGCCCGGTTTGTTGTCCACCACCACCGACACCCCAAGGCGTTCCGAGAGCTTTTGCGACAGGCTGCGCGCGAACAGATCGGTCGCGCCGCCGGCCGGGAAGGGCACCACCAGGCGCACCGGTTTGTTGGGATAGGCCTGGGCCAGCGCAGGGCTGGCAAGCCCGGTCCATGCGCCCAGGCTCAGCAGGGCAGACAGCAGCAAACGTCGATTCATGTCAGGCACCGTCAAGAGTCAAAACGCACATTTTGGCAGAGGGCCGCGACCGCTGCCGACGCATGGTTTTCAGGGCGCGCGCGCCCAACAAAAAGGGCTCCCGAAGGAGCCCTTTTGCAGGTGCCGACAGCTTATTCCTCGACGAAGGCTTCTTCGCGCTTGGACTTGATGGACGGCAGCATCACGATGATGATCAGCAACACGGCCATGGCCAGCAGGGTGGCCGACAGCGGACGGGTCACGAACACGCTCCAGTCGCCACGCGAGAGCAGCATGGCACGGCGCAGGTTCTCTTCCATCATCGGGCCCAGGATCAGGCCCAGCAGCAGCGGTGCGGCTTCGATACCGAGCTTGATGAAGCAGTAACCGATGATGCCGAAGATGCCCACAATCCAGACGTCCCAGGTGTTGTTGTTGGTGGTGTACACACCGATCGCGCAGAACAGCACGATGGCGGGGAACAGCCACTTGTAGGGCACGGTCAGCAGCTTGATCCAGATGCCGATGAGCGGCAGGTTCAGGATCACCAGCATCAGGTTGCCGATCCACATCGAGGCGTTCAGGCCCCAGAACAGCTCGGGGTTGCTGGTCATCACCTGCGGGCCCGGCTGGATGTTGTGAATCGTCATGGCGCCCACCATCAGGGCCATCACGGCGTTGGGCGGGATGCCCAGCGTCAGCAGCGGAATGAAGGAGGTCTGCGAACCGGCGTTGTTGGCCGACTCGGGCGAGGCCACACCGCGGATGTTGCCCTTGCCGAACGGCACTTCACCCGGCTTGAGCTTGGTCTTCTTCTCGATGGTGTAGGCCGCAAAGGCCGCCAGCACCGCACCGCCGCCAGGCAGAATGCCCAGGGCCGAGCCGAGCGTCGTGCCACGCAGCACGGCGGGGATCATCAGCTTGAAGTCCTCGGCAGAAGGCATCAGGCCCCCCACGCGGTCGGCAAACACCTCGCGCTCTTCCTCGGGCTTGCCAAGGTTGGAGATGATTTCACCGTAGCCGAACACGCCCATGGCGATGGCGATGAAGCCAATGCCGTCGGTCAGTTCGGGGATGTCGAAGCTGTAACGCGCCACACCCGAGTTCACGTCGGTGCCCACCAGACCCAGCAGCAGGCCCAGGATGATGACCGCCACCGCCTTGATGAGCGAGCCCGAGGCCAGCACCACCGCGCCGATCAGGCCCAACACCATGAGGGAGAAGTATTCGGCAGGACCGAACTTGAAGGCGACCTCGGTCAGCGGCGCCGCAAACGCGGCCAGGATCAGGGTGCCCACGCAACCGGCGAAGAACGAGCCCAGACCGGCAGCGGCCAGGGCCGGACCTGCACGGCCCTTGCGGGCCATCTGGTAGCCGTCGATCATGGTCACCACCGACGAGGACTCACCCGGCAGGTTGACCAAAATCGCGGTGGTCGAGCCGCCGTACTGGGCGCCGTAATAAATACCGGCCAGCATGATCAGCGCAGCCACCGGGGGCAGCGCATAGGTGGCGGGCAGCAGCATGGCGATGGTGGCCACGGGGCCCACACCAGGCAGCACGCCAATCAGCGTGCCCAGCAGACAGCCGATGAAGGCGTAGATCAGGTTCTGGAAAGTGAAGGCGACGCCAAAACCGAGTGCGAGGTTGTTAAAAAGTTCCATGTTGTTCTGCTCCTCAGCCTGCGATGAACGTGGGCCAAACCGGGAACTGCAGCTTGAGCAGCAGGATGAAGGCACCGTAGCTGCCGATCGACAGGATCACCGACAGGATCAGCACCTCTTTGAGATTGAAACGGTCACCTGCCAGGCTGGCCACAATGGTCAGCGCAAAGATGCCAGCGATCAGGCCCATGGGGGGCAGACCGATGCTCGGCAGACCGCCCAGCATGACGCCGAAAAGCAAGTTGGCCGAAATGATCAGGACCAGGGGCTTCCAGGCCCATTTGCCGATCTTGTCGCCATCCGGATGCGCTTTGGACACGAAGGCCTTGAACATGATGATGCCCCCCAGGAACGCCAGGATGACACCCAGCAGCAAGGGGAAATAACCCGGCCCCATGCGGCCGCCAGTACCGACGCTGTAGCCGGTAGCCCCGTAGGCGAATGCCGCACCAACCACGGTGAACATCAGCCCCGAGAAAAAGTCTTTCTGACTTTTGATGAGCACGATACAACTCCTCCAGAATTTTGGATGTGGCGATTGTGTTGGAGGAATGGCGCCTGCTCCATGTGGGTTCCACCTATGTCCCGGGCGCGACCCGCAAGGGAAAACCCTAGGATTCATGCGGCTTGCGCCGCGAAAAGGGGGTGATCGTGGTTTATTTTTGAACGGGCTTGAACACGCGCAACCATTTGGTGGCAGGCAGGTCCCATTGGGCCTCGATGCGCTCGGCTGCGGCCATCAGTTCTTCGCGCTTGAGGCGCATGGGCATACGCTGCGCCAGCACGATGGTGTTGCCTTCGCGCGTGGGCTTGAAAGCCCATACCGCGTCTTCGCCAAACGCGGCACAGATTTTTTGCAGGCTGGTCTCAAAGCTTGACGAGCGACCAAACAAATTGACCGTCATGCAGGCATTGGGGCTGAGCAAGGCGCGGCAGTCGCGGTAGAAGTCCTCGCTGTCGAGCACGGGGGCAGCGGCTTCGTGGTCGTACAGGTCCACCTGCAGGGCATCCACCACGCCCTTCCATTCAGGCGAACGGATTTCCTCGGCCGCATCGGCCAGCACCACGCGCAGGCGCTCGTCGTC
>JBEBDJ010000203.1:0-14044 GCA_041157045.1 Pseudomonadota bacterium | reverse complement strand
GGTGCTCGACGCGCTGGAGGTCAACCGCTCCATGCACTCCTGGAGCCTGGACACCAGCCTGCAGTACCTCAACGCCCAAGGCTGCGGCGTGGCGGTGTTGCTCAACTGCGGCGAATCGGCTGAACAATTGCTGGCCCAGTTTGAAGGTCGCGCCCGCTCGGCCCAGGCCCCCGAGCGTGGCAAGATGGACCTGCGCACCTACGGCGTGGGCGCGCAAATCCTGCGCGAGTGCGGCGTACACAAAATGAAACTCATGGGCCAACCCCGCCGCATGCCCAGCATGACCGGCTACGGCCTCGAAATCACCGGTTACATCCCCAAGGAATGAACATGCTCGAAGCGAACAAAGGTCAAGAACAAGAACTCGACGGGCAATTTCTGCACATCGGCATCGTGCAAGCCCGTTTCAACGAAGACATCACCAACGCCCTGGCCAAAGCCTGCATCGAAGAACTCGAAGCCCTTGGCGTGAGCAGCATCGACCATGTCATGGTGCCAGGCGCGCTGGAAGTGCCCGTGGCCCTGCAAGCCATGGCCGAGCGCGCCGAATACGACGCGCTGATCGCGCTGGGCTGCATCATCCGTGGCGAGACCTACCACTTCGAGCTGGTCGCCAACGAATCGGGCGCGGGCGTGACGCGCGTGGGCCTGGACTACAACCTGCCCATTGCCAACGCCGTGCTCACCACCGAGAACGAGGCGCAGGCCATTGCCCGCCAGACCGACAAGGGGCGCGATGCAGCCCGCGTGGCGGTCGAGATGGCGCTGCTGCTCGAAGAGCTCGGCGCCGACCAGGAAGCCTGGGAAGACGTCGAGGACCCGGCATGAGCACCGCCCCCGCCGCCGCTGCCGGCTCGCGCAAGTCCTCGACCAAGTCGGCGCGCAGCCGCGCCCGCGAATTTGCGCTGCAGGCCCTGTACCAGTTCATCGTGGGGGGCAACCCGGCCGAGGACGTCGACCTGTTCACGCGCGAGCTGTCGGGCTTTCACAAGGCCGACTCGGCCCACTACGACGCGCTCCTGCACGGCTGCGTGCGCGAGGCCGCCGAGCTGGACGCGCTGATCGCGCCGCGCCTGGACCGCGCCCTGCAAGAGATCTCGCCGATCGAGCACGCCATCATGTGGATGGGGGTGTACGAGCTGCGCCACTGCCTGGACGTGCCCTGGCGCGTGGCCCTCAATGAAAGCATCGAGCTGGCCAAGGACTTTGGCGGCACCGATGGCTACAAATACGTCAACGCGGTGCTGGGCGCCCTGGCCCCCGAGCTGCGCCCCGACGAGGTCGAGGCCGATCGGGCGGCGGGCAAAGCCCGCGCCTGAGGCCGCAGAGCGCGCATGTCCGCGACCCTGCACCTGTCGCAACGGGCCCGCCGCATCGAGCCCTTTTATGTGATGGAGATGGCCAAGACCGCGCAGGCGGTGGCCGCGCGCGCCGCCGCCAGCGGCCGCCCCATGATCTACCTGAACATTGGCGAGCCCGACTACGGCGCGCCGCCGCTGGTGCGCGAAGCGGCGCGTGCGCGGCTGGCGCAAGGCTCGCCCGGCTACACGCAGGCCCTGGGCACACCGGCCCTGCGCGAGGCCATCAGCGGCTGGTACGCACAGCACTTTGGCCTTGAAATTCCGGCGTCGCGCATTGCCGTCACGGCGGGCGCTTCGGGCGCGCTGCAACTGGTTTGCCTGGCGCTGATCGATGCGGGCGATGAGGTGCTCATGCCCGACCCCTGCTACCCCTGCAACGCGCACTTTGTGACCGCTGCCGACGGGCGCGCGGTGCGCATTCCCACCGACGCCGCTGCGCGCTTTCAGCTCAACGCCCAACAGGTGGCCGAGCACTGGGGCGAGCGCACCCGCGCGGTGCTGCTGGCCTCGCCGTCCAACCCCACGGGCACCTCGATTGCCGCGCCCGAGATGGCGCGCATCCACCAGGCGGTGCGCGCGCGCGGCGGCCAGCTGATCGTCGACGAGATCTACCTGGGCCTGTCCCACGACGCGGCCTACGGCCAGTCGGCCCTGGCCCTGGGCGACGATGTGATCAGCATCAACAGCTTCAGCAAATACTTTGGCATGACCGGCTGGCGCCTGGGCTGGGTGGTGATGCCCGAGGCGCTGGTGCCGGTCTTCGAGCGCCTGGCCCAGCACCTGACGATCTGCCCCAGCACCCTGGCGCAAGAGGCGGCGCTGGCTTGCTTTGTGCCCGAGAGCCTGCAGCACTGCGAACAGCAGCGCCAGATGCTGCGCGAGCGCCGCGACGCCTTCATCCCCGCCCTCAATGCCCTGGGCCTGACGGTGCCGGTCGTGCCCGACGGCGCCTTCTACGCCTGGGCCGATGTGCGGGCCCTGTGCGCGCGCCTGGGCCTGGCCGACAGCTGGGCGCTGGCGCACGCCATGCTGGAGCACGCTGGCGTGGCCGCCACCCCGGGGCGCGATTTCAGCGCCAGCCAGGGCGGGCACTACATCCGTTTTTCCACCGCCAGCGCCCTGCCGCAACTGATGCAGGCCACCGAGCGCCTGGCCCAATGGCTGCGGCCCTGACCCCCATGAGCGAGCCGTTTTCCTTCGAGATCCGCGTCTACTGGGAAGACACCGATGCCGGCGGCATCGTGTTCTATGCCAACTACCTCAAGTTTTTCGAGCGCGCGCGCACCGAGTGGTTGCGCCACCTGGGCCAGGGCCAGCAGGTGCTGCGCGAGCAGCTGGGCGGCATGTTTGTGGTCTCCGAGACCAGCGTGCGCTACCTGCACAGCGCGCGCCTGGACGACCGCCTGCGCGTGACCGCCCAACTGGCCAAGCCAGGCCGCGCCAGCCTGGTGATTGCCCAGCAGGCCTGGCGCCTGAACCCCGACCACAGCCAGACCCTGCTGGCCGAAGGCACGATCCGCATTGGCTGGGTCGACGCCAACACCCTGCAACCCGGCCGCATCCCGGCCCAGATCCTGGAAGTCCTGTCATGAACCAAGACATGTCGATCCTCTCGCTCGTGCTGCACGCCAGCCTGGTCGTGCAGCTGGTCATGGCCCTGCTGCTGGCGATCTCGGTGGCCAGCTGGGCGGCCATCATCCGCAAGTTTGCGGCGATTGCGCGCATGCGCCGTCACAACGACGAGTTCGAGCGCGTGTTCTGGTCGGGCATCAGCCTGCAAGAGCTCACGCAATCGGCCAGCCAGACCGCCCGCCAGGGTGGGCCCATGGAGCGGATTTTTGTCAGCGGCATGCGCGAGGTGCAAAAGCTCAAGGACCGCCGCATCGGCGACGCCGCCACCTTGCTCGACGGCGCACGCCGCGCCATGCGCGCGGCCTTCCAGCGCGAGATGGACGCGGCCGAATCGCAGCTGGCCTTTCTGGCCTCGGTCGGCTCGGTCTCGCCCTATGTGGGCCTGTTTGGCACCGTGTGGGGCATCATGCACGCCTTCACCGGCCTGGCCAGCCTGCAGCAGGTGACGCTGGCCACCGTGGCCCCGGGCATTGCCGAGGCACTGGTGGCCACCGCCATCGGCCTCTTCGCTGCCATCCCGGCGGTGGTGGCCTACAACCGCTTTGCGCGCGACATCGACCGCGTGGCCATCAGCCTCGAGAGCTTTATCGAGGAGTTCTCCAACATCCTGCAGCGCTCGCTGGTGAGCAGCACCAGCCACAGCGGCCCCGCCGCCTGAGACCGGAGGTCCTGCCATGCCCTCAGTTGCTTCCCGTGGCCGCGGCCGGCGCACCATCAACGAGATCAACATGGTGCCCTTCATCGACGTGATGCTGGTGCTGCTGATCATCTTCATGGTCACCGCCCCCATGATCGCGCCCAGCGTGATCGACCTGCCCACGGTGGGCAAGGCCAACAAGGCCCCCGACAAGGTGGTGCAGATCCAGGTGGCCAAGGACGAGACCCTGCAATTGCAGACCGATGGCCAGGCGCGACCGGTCGCCCTGCCCGGCCTGGTCGAGGCGGTGCGCGCGGCGCAAGCCGGCGCGGCCGATGCGGCGGTGGTGATCAGCGCCGACCGCACGGTGCGCTACGAGGTGGTGGTCAAGGTGATGGACACCTTGCAACGTGCGGGCGTGGCCCGCGTGGGCCTGTCGATGCAACTGGTGCCCTGAGGAGCGCCCCGGCATGAACGCCAGCCCAACGCGCGACGACTGGATGCCCCCGCAAGAGCGCGGATGGGGCCGGTCGCTGCTGCTGGCGCTGCTGGCGCATGCCGTGCTGTTTGCCGGCCTGGCCTGGGTGACCCGCTGGACCACGCAGGCGGTGGTCAGCGCCGAGGCCGAGCTGTGGGCCAGCGTGCCGGTGCAGGCGGCCCCGCCCGAGGCCAGCCCTGCGCCGCCCCCTCCGCCCGAACCAGCGCCCGCCCCGCCCGTGCGCGAGCAGCCCCCGCCGCCGCCCGCCCCCAGCCCCGACGCCGACATCGCCGTGCAAAAGCAAAAGGCCCAGCAAGAGAAGGCGCGCAAGGAGCAGGAGCGCAAGGCCCGCGAACAGGCCGAGAAGGCCAAACGCGAGAAGGCCGAAGCCGAGAAGGCCAAACGCGAGAAGGCCGAAGCCGCCAAACGCGAGAAGGCCGAGCGTGAGAAGGCCGAACGCGAGAAGGCGCGCAAAGAGCAAGAGCGAAAAGAGCAGGCGCGCAAGGACGCGCAGCGACGCGAGGAGGTGCAGCGCAAGCTCGAAGCGGCCGAGGCGGACAACCGCCGCAAAGAAGAAATACGCCGCATCCAGGGCATGGCCGCTGGCACTGGGGGCCCGCAGTCCAGCGGCAGCGCAGCCAAATCGGCGGGCCCGTCACCCAGCTATGCGGGCCGCATCGCGGCGCGCATCAAGCCCAACATCACCTACCTGGGCAGCGGCAACCCGCGCGCCGAGGTCGAAATCCGCGTGTCGCCCGACGGCACCATCCAGAGCGCCAAGCTGCTCAAGAAAAGCGGTCAGGCCGATTGGGACGAGGCGGTGCTCAAGGCGATCGAGAAAACCGAAAAACTGCCCCTGGATACCGACGGCCGCATCCCGCCCGTGATCATCATGGACCTGCGCCCCCGCGACTGAGCGCTCAGCGCCCGAGCGAGGGCAGCCGGTAGTCCAGCCACAGCACCAGCCCACGCAGCACCGTGATCAGGAGGGCGCAAACGCCCAGCGCCACGCTCTCGGGCGCGCCCACGCTGGCCAGCAGCACAAAGGCCAGGCCGCCGGCGGCGGCGCACAGGGCGTAGGGCCGGTGGTCGCGAAACAGGGTTGGGATCTCGTTGCCCACCATGTCGCGCAGCACCCCGCCAAAGGTGCCGGTGATCACCCCCATCATGATGGCGACGGCGGCCGGCTGGCCCAGGGCCCACGACAGCTGCACGCCGGTGGCAGCGAACAGCCCCAGGCCAATGGCGTCGGGAATATCGAGCCAGCGCTGGCCGCGTTCGAGGTGCGCGCGCTTGAGAAAGGTGGCAAAGCCCAGGCACAGGGCCAGCACCAACAGCAGCACGCCCTGGTGCTCCACCCAGAAAAAAGGACGCCGATCGAGCAGCACATCGCGCAGCGTGCCGCCGCCAAAGGCGGTCAGAAAGCCGCAGACCACAATGCCCACCACGTCCATGCGCTGGCGCACCGCGCCCAGCACGCCCGAGAAGGCAAAGGCCGCGGTGCCCAGCACCTCCAGCGCCAGAATGCTTTGCTGCCGGAGGGTCTCCAGATCGCTCATGCGCCCTGCTCGTAAACGATCTGCGCCTGGCCCTGGTCGGCCTGCGCCATCCAGCTGGCCAGGGCCGCATCCGAGGGATAAAAGCGCGCTTTCTCACCCAGCGCCAGCTCGGCGCGGGCGCTGAGCTGCTCGCCGCTGCGCTCCAGGCGCAGGCGCACCGGCAGGCCGTGCTCAAGCTGGCCGTGCTCGGTCTCTTCGCGCATGGGCGCAAAGTCCTTGAACAGCCGCGGCAGATCGGGCATGCGGCCATTGACCTGCACGCGCAGGAATTTGCCAAAGCGGCAGCGCGCGCTGGGCAGGTCCCACAGCTGCACCACCGTCAGGCGCAGGCTCTGACCGCCGCCAAAGCGATCGGGCTGGGCCTTGGCCATGACCACCACCAACTCGTCGTCGCGCAGGCTGTGCCGCGCGGCCTGGATCAGGGCCTCGTCGGCGGTGGCCTCGAGCACGGCGGTCTTGTCGTCCAGCTTGAAGATGGCCAGCTTGCCGCGCTGGCCGTTGATGATGCGCAGGTCCGACACAATGCCCGCCAGCAGCACCGGATCGCGGCTCTCGGTCACGTCCTCGATGCGCCGGCGCGCAAACTGCCGCACCTCGCGCTCGACCGCATCGAACAGATGGCCCGACAAGTAAAAGCCGATGGCGGTCTTCTCCTGGGTCAGCCGCTCCTTGACGCCCCAGGGCATGACCTGTGCCAAATCGGGCTCCTGCGTGCTCGAGCCGTGGCTGTCATCGCCCAGCATGTCAAACAGGCCGCCCTGGTTGGCATTGGCCAAGGTGGCGCTGGCAAAGTCAAAGGCCTTGTCGATGCTGGCCACCAGGGCCGCGCGGTCGGGGTGCAGGCTGTCAAAGGCGCCGGCCTTGATCAGGGCCTCGACGGTGCGCTTGTTCAGCCGGGTGCGGTCCACGCGCACACAAAAATCAAACAGGCTCTTGAAGGGGCCGTCGGCCTCGCGCGCGGCCACGATCGCCTCGATGGCCTGCTGGCCGGTGCCCTTGACCGCGCCCAGGCCGTAGCGGATGACTTTGTCCGACACCGGCTCGAAGCGGTAGCTGCCGCGGTTGACGTCGGGCGGATCGAAGGACAGGCCAAAGCGCAAGGCATCCTCGTGCAGGACCTTGAGCTTGTCGGTGTCGTCCATTTCGATGGTCATGTTGGCGCAGAAGAACTCCGCCGTGAAATGGACCTTGAGCCAACCCGTGTGGTAGGCCAGCAGCGAGTAGGCGGCGGCGTGCGACTTGTTGAAGCCGTAGCCGGCAAACTTCTCCATCAGGTCAAAGACCTCGTCGGCCTGCGCCTCGGTGATGCCTTTTTCGGCCTCGCCCTTGCGGAAGATGATGCGGTGCTCGGCCATCTCCTCGGGCTTTTTCTTGCCCATGGCGCGGCGCAGCAGGTCGGCGCCGCCCAGGCTGTAGCCGCCCAGCACCTGCGCGGTCTGCATCACCTGCTCCTGGTAGACCATGATGCCGTAGGTCTCGGCCAGCACCGACTCAACCAGCGGGTGCGGGTAGGCCACCGGCTCGCGGCCGTGCTTGCGCGCCACAAAGCTCGGGATCAGGTCCATCGGGCCCGGGCGGTAGAGCGCGTTCAGGGCGATCAGGTCTTCGAGCCGCGTCGGTCGCGCATCGCGCAGCATGCCCTGCATGCCGCGGCTTTCAAACTGGAACACGGCCTCGGTGCGCCCCTCCTGGAACAGGCGGTAGGTGGGCGCGTCGTCCAGGGGAATGGTCTCGAACGAAAAATGCTGCTGGTCGGGGTGGCGGCGCACAATGAACTCGCGCGCCAGCTCCAGAATGGTCAGCGTGGCCAGGCCCAAGAAGTCGAACTTGACCAGGCCGGCGGCCTCCACATCGTCCTTGTCGAACTGGCTCACCGCCGATTCCGAGCCCGGCTGCTGGTACAGCGGGCAGAAATCGGTCAGCTTGCCCGGCGCGATCAACACGCCGCCGGCGTGCATGCCGATGTTGCGCGTCATGCCCTCGAGCTTTTGCGCCATCTCGATGAGCGTGCGCACATCCTCCTCGCGCTCGATGCGCTCGGCCAGAATGGGCTCCATCTCGATGGCGTAATTGTTCTTGTCGCCCTCTTTCTTGGGCTTGGGCGGGTACTGCAGCGTGACCGACATGCCCGGCTTGTTGGGAATGAGCTTGCTGATGCCGTCGCAAAAGGTGTAGCTCATGTCCATCACGCGGCCGACATCGCGGATGGCCGCACGCGCGGCCATGGTACCGAAGGTGGCGATCTGGCTGACCGCATCGCGCCCGTACTTGTCCTTGACGTACTCGATCACGCGGTCGCGGTTGGTCTGGCAAAAGTCGATGTCGAAGTCGGGCATCGACACCCGCTCGGGGTTGAGAAAACGCTCAAACAGCAGGTTGTACTGCAGGGGGTCGAGGTCGGTGATCTTCAGGGCGTAGGCCACCAGCGAGCCCGCGCCCGAGCCGCGGCCCGGGCCCACCGGGCAGCCGTGCGTCTTGGCCCACTGGATGAAGTCGCCCACGATCAGGAAGTAGCCCGGAAAGCCCATCTTCAAAATCGTGCCCAGCTCGAATTCGAGGCGCTCCTCGTAGCGGGGACGCTCGGCCTCGCGCCGCGCCGGGTCGGGGTAGAGCAGCACCAGGCGCTCGCGCAGGCCCTCGTGCGAGACGTGGCGGAAGTACTCCTCGACCGTCATGATGCGGCCGTCGATTTCGGGGATCGGGAAATTGGGCAGCTGCGGCTTGCCCAGGGTCAGGCCCAGGCTGCAGCGGCGGGCAATCTCGAGGGTGTTGGCCAGTGCGCTGGGCAGATCGGCAAAGAGCGCCTGCATCTCGGCGGCGGACTTGAAATACTGGTCGCGGGTGAAGCGCCGCACACGGCGCGGGTTGGCCAGGATCTCGCCCTCGGCAATGCACACCCGCGCCTCGTGCGCCTCGTAGTCGTCCGGGCCCTGAAACTGCACCGGGTGGGTGGCCACCAGCGGCAGGCGCAGCCGCGCGGCCAGCTCGGCCGCCGCCTGCACATGGCCCTCGTCCTCGGGGCGGCCGGCGCGCTGCACCTCCAGGTAAAAGCGGTGCGGGAACCAGCCGGCGAGCAGCAGGGCCGTCTCGCGTGCCTTGTCGGCGTCGCCCTGCAACAGGGCCTGGCCCACCGCCCCGGCCTGCGCGCCCGACAACAGGATCAGGCCCGCCGACAGCTCGGCCAGCCAGTCGCGCCGCAGCACCGCCTGGTTGCGCACCACGTTCTTGGTCCAGGCCCGCGCCAGCAGCTCGCACAGGTTCAGGTAGCCCTGGTGGTTCTGCACCAGCAGCACCATGCGCGAGACCAGGGCCGGGTCGCCGCTCAGGCCCTCGACCAGCACCTCGGCGCCAATGATGGGCTTGACGCCACGCGCGCGCCCTTCCTTGTAGAACTTGATCGCGCCAAACAGGTTGTTGAAGTCGGTCAGCGCCAGGGCCGGCTGGGCATCGGCGGCGGCCGCGCCCACCGCCTCGTCGATCCGGCAGGTGCCATCGACCACAGAGAACTCGGAGTGCAGGCGCAGGTGAACAAACATCGTCGGTGGGGCAGGTCAGGGATCAGGCTTCATCATACCGGCGCGGGGGCGCCAACGCCGCCCCTCAGTGGCGAAGAATCTGCAACACCTCGGAGCGAAACTCGCGCCGGTACAAAATGGCCACCACCAGCGCCGTGGCCAGGATCAGGGCCAGCGGCGAGAAAAACCAGGCCATGGCCGCGAACGAGAAATAGTAGGCCCGCAAGCCGTCGTTGAAGGTCTCTGCCGCGGTGCTCACCAGCGCAGCGGTCTGGCGCGCATCGGCCTCGGCCGCCTCGGGGTCGGCCTGGTACTGCGGCACGGGCGCCATCGCCCCCAGCGCCAGGGCGACAAAGGTGTAGAGCCGCATCGACCAGGAAAAGCGGAAGAAGGCGTAGACAAAAATGCCGATCAGCACCAGCACCTTGAACTCGAAGACCAGCATGGGCGTGGGCTGGGCAAAGGGGATCTCGCGCACCAGCTCGGCGGCCTTGTCGGTGGTGCCCAGCAGGGCAAACAGACCGCCGATGATGATGATGCTGGTGGACGAGAAAAACGCCGGGGTCTGCGACAGGTTTTGCGTGATCAGGCCATCGAGCATGCGTGGGTCGCGCCGCGTGGCCTGCACCATCCAGCGCTGGCGCAGGCGGTTGGTGGTCGACAGCAGGGTCTGTTCGCTGCGGCCACGCGCCCGTGCAAACCAGGCGTAGCCGCTCCACAGACCAAAAAAAACGATCAGGGCCAGCCAGTCCAGGCCGGGGAGCATGACAAAAATCTTCATGCGCCCATGCTACAGGAAGGCCTGGGCCCAGGACAGGCCCGAAGCCGTTGTCAAAGCAGCGGCAGCAGCTCTTGCAGCGAGTCGAGCCAGGCCAGGGCCGGGGTCTGGCGGATGGGCTCGCCGTGGTTGTAGCCATAGGTCATCAGCACCACCGGGCAGCCCGCCGCGTTGGCCGCCTGCGCGTCGTTGCTCGAGTCGCCCACCATGAGGGTCTGGGCCGGCAAGGTGCCCAAGGCCGCGCAGGTGCCCAGCAGCGGATCGGGGTGGGGTTTTTTGCGCGCAAAGCTGTCGCCGCCAAAGACCTGCACAAAAAAACCGTCCAGGCCCTTGCTGGCCAGCAGCGGGCGGGTGAAGGACAGGGGTTTGTTGGTCAGGCAGGCCAGCGGCAGACCGCGCTCGCGCAGGCCGCGCAAGCCCTCGATCACGCCGTCAAAGACGCGCGAATACTGGCCGTTGATGGCCAGGTAATGGTGTTCGTAGCGCAGCCAGGCTTGCGGGTAGAGGCTCTCGACATCGCGGCCGGCCGCGCGGGCCGCAGCCGCCTCGGGCAGGGCCAGCTGGTGGCGCAGCACCGACTGGATCAGGTGCTCCGAGCCCTTGCCCACGCTGCGCTCGACCACATCGCGCGCAACGCTGGGCAAGGCCAGATCGGCCAGCGCCAGGTTCAGGGCCTGCTCGAAATCGCCCAGGGTATCGACCATGGTGCCGTCGAGATCGACCATCACCGCCTGCAGGTTCAAGGATTGCAAATTCATGGGGTGCCATTGTGCCTGCACGGCGGCCAGGCAGCCTGCAGGGCGGCGTTGCCGACCCAGGCTTGCGCACGGTATCATGGCCTTGAAAGACAGGGCAAACGCCACAAGGAGGATCTCATGGACGTTGGATTTGGCAGCATCGTGTCGCTGGTGTTTTTGTTGCTGGTGGTGCTCACGCTCAAGGCGGGCATCAAGATCGTGCCGCAGTCCGAGAACTGGCTGGTCGAGCGGCTGGGCAAGTTCAATCGCAAGCTCGAAGCGGGCCTGCACCTGATCATTCCCTTCTTCGAGAGCGTGCGCTACAAGGTGCCGATCCAGGAGCGCCAGCTGCCCCCCAAGCCCATCAATGCCATCACCCTCGACAACGTGACCATCTCGGTGTCGCTGGCGGTGCTCTATCGCATCGTCGATGCGTCCCGCACCATGTACCGCATCAGCAATGTGGACGACGCCATCCTGACGATTGTCAACGGCACCGTGCGCAATGTGATCGGCAAGACCGATCTGGATGGCGTGCAGTCCAACCGGCGCAACCTGTCGGAAGAGATCAGCAACGATCTGGACACCGTGTCGCTGGAATGGGGCATTGCCCTGACCCGGGTCGAGATCCTGGAGGTGGATGTGGATCCCGAGACCAAGCAGGCCATGCAGCTGCAGCTCAATGCCGAGCGCAACCGGCGTGCCCGTGTGCGAGAGGCCGAGGGGCAGAAGGAAGCGACCCAGTTGCAAGCCGATGCCGAGCTGTATGCGGCCGAAAAAGAAGCGCAGGCGCGCAAGATCCGCGCAGACGCCGAGGCCTATGCGGTGCAGGCGGTCTCGCGCGCGATTGCCGATGGCGGCGCCAGTGCGGTCGAGTTTGAAATACGCAAATTGCAGGCCCAAGCGGTGCAGGACCTGGGCAAAGGCCAGAACGGCAAGCTGGTGCTCATCCCCACCGATGTGGTCAGCAGCCTGAGCGGCGCCCTGCAGCGCCTGGGAGGCGGCGCATGAGCATGGCCGTCTGGCAATGGACCCTGATCGCGGCCCTGGTGCTGGCGATGTTGGAGCTGACCACCGGGGCCTTTGTGTTCCTTGGACTGGCGCTTGGGGCGGCCGCTGTGGCGGCCCTGCAGTGGCTGACCGATGGCAGCAGCCTGACGCGCGATCTGCTGCTGTTTGCCCTGGTGTCGCTGGTGGCCGTGGTCGTGTTGCGCCGACTGTTCCGCCAGCCCAAAGACACGGTCGCCAGCACCCCCAGCGAAGACGTCAACCGCTACTGAAGGCTCAGGCGCCCACCGCGTCCAGGCGCTGTTGCAGCTGCAGGACCTGGGCCTCGAGGGCCTCGATGCGCTCGAGCAGGGCGGCCAGATCGGGCCCTCCTGCCGACGCAGGTCGGGCCTGGGGAGCGGCCGCCAGTGCGCTCATGTCCACCGGCCCGCAGAGCAAATGGGCCCAACGCTGCTCGCGCGCGCCCGGGGCGCGGGGCAGCTTGACCACCAGCGGCCCACCCTTGTCGGCTGGGCGGTCTTGCAACTCCTCCAGAAACACCTCCACCGACCCGATGTCGGCAAAGCGGTGCCAGCGCTCGGCGTTCAGGCGCAGCTCGCCCGCCGTTTGCGGGCCCCGCAACATCAGCAGGCCCAAGAGGGCACTGGCCTGGCTGGGCACGCCAATGACGCGCTCGGCGTTGTGCTCGTAACGCACCGCGCGGCCACCGCTGGTCTCGAACACCAGGGTGCGCTGGCGCAGGCCATCGAGGGCCTGGGCGATCTCGTGCTCGCTGAGGTCCATGACCGGCTCGCGGCTGGATTTCTGGTTGCAGCCGGTCTGCAGGCTGTTGAGGGTCAGGGGGTAGCTGTCGGGAACGGTGCGGGCCTTCTCCATCAAGGTGGCCAGCACCCGCGCCTCGGCGGCGCTCAGGGGGTGTTGTTCAAACGATTGCATGTTCGGGAGGTGGGGTCGTATCGGCCCATGGGCCAAGCCCTGGGATTGCACCACAGCCCACCCGGCAAGCGATGCCCATGGGCAAAAAAAAGCCCCCGACCGTGCGGACGGGGGCGGCGTGGGGGGCCTGCGTCAGGCGGTGGCGGCGGGCAGGGCTTGCGCCGTGTCGGCGGCAGGGCTCACCGGTGCCGGAAGCTTTTCTTGCACAACTTTGGCGTAAGCGGCTCGGGCTGTTTGGCTGATGGCCAGGTCGCGCTGGAGCTCGCGCAGGCGCTGATCGGTCAGGAGCAGCATCTCCAATGCCGACCGGGCCTCTTGGGTGAAGTCGTCGATCTCGTATTCTTGTTGGTCAATGGTCACTTTTGGCATGTTTTTCCTCCTTGATGTGCCTCTAAGAATTATTTCACAAAACATGGCGCCCGGCCATGCCCCGATCAGCCCAACACGACCGGCTGGGCCAGCAAGCTGCTTTGTGTGCGCACATGCAGCCGCGAACCCTCTTGCACCACCTCGTAACGGTGCTCGGTGAGCAGGTCCAGGCGCTGCGCCTGCTCGACCTGATCGGCCCAATCCATGCGGCCCGACAACCAGGCCAGGGTCCACTGGCGAAGGCAGCGATCGCAAGCCAAGGGCACGCGATCGCGCGACTCCCAACGGGCCACGGCATGGCGCGAGAAGCCCATCAAGGTGCTCAGCCGCGGCTGGGTCAAGCCCATCATGCGACGCAAAAAACGAAACTCCTGTCCGGTCAGACAGCCCTCTCGTCCAATCAGCGCATAGGCCAGGGCCCGTTGCAGGTCGCCCCGGTCGGTCACCCGCAAACGGGGCCCCTCGTCCGAGTCCTTGATCTCGTAGCCGGCCTTGAGCCACACATTGCTCAAGCCACAAGCCGTGTAGTGAATGCCGTCGTCCATACGCATCGTGCCTTCAAGTCAAAGTCCCATCTTATCCGCAGTCACATGAAACCATTGCATTCTGATTTAAATGAAACCATTTTTACTTTTTTGCATGCAAAACCCGGGTGACACCGCCGCTTGACCCCGCATGGCACACTGGGGCTTCCATCCAAAGGAGACGAACCATGTTCAGCCATGTCATGTTGGGTACCAACGACATCGACCGCGCCAAAGCCTTTTACGACGCCGTGCTGGGCGTGCTGGGCGCCCCGCCCGGCGCCCGCAATGAGGCCCGCACCGGCCATGTGCGGGTGTTCTACCGCCACGACGGCAGCACCTTCGGCCTGAGCCAGCCCATTGACAACGCCCCGGCCACCGTCGCCAACGGCGCCACCCTGGGCTTCAAATGCAACTCGCCCGAACAGGTCAAGGCCTTGCACGACACCGCGGTGGCCCACGGCGGCGTGTCCATCGAAGACCCCCCTGGCCTGCGCCAGGGCCCGGCCG
>JBEBDJ010000202.1:0-4297 GCA_041157045.1 Pseudomonadota bacterium | reverse complement strand
GTCTGGCTTGGCCGTGCAGTGGCGGGCAGCGGGCAAGAGCTCGCCGGCACGCGCCTGCCAGGCCACCCCCGCGATGCGGGTGCCGGCCTGCAAATCGGCCAAGAGTTCGGTGCGCAGCGCCGAGGGCGGCAAGCGCGCCAGAAGGGCCAGCGGCAGCACACCCGCATCGACCAGGGGGTCGGGCAAGAGGTGGCGGCCCGCCTCTTGGGCAATGACCGCGACCTCGGCAATGCCCAGGCCCAGGCCGCCATCGGCCTCATCGACCAAAAGCGACCACCAGCCCAACTCGGCCAGCTGCCGCCAGACCCCACGGTCGACCCCACCTCCGGCCAACTCCAGGGCGCGGCAGCGCTGGCGCTGGTCGGTGCTGCCCAGCACATCGGTCGCGCTGTCGCGGAACATGCGCAGCGCCTCCTCGCGGCTGGCGTGCGCATCGGTGCTGGCCGTGGGCATGTCGTGTTGCGGGTCCGCCATCTCAAATCACCCCATCGCGCTGCAGTTGCGCCAGCCGCTCGGCGTCCAGCCCGAGGCGCTCCTGCAACACCTCGAGGGTGTGCTCGCCCAACAAGGGCGGGCCACGGTGATAGGCCACCGGTGTGGCCGAGAACTTGATGGGATTGGCCACCTGCGGCACCTGCCCGGCGCTGCTGTGGGGCAAGGTCATCTGCATCTGCCGGTGCTGGATTTGCGGGTCGGCAAACACCTCGGCAAACCCGTTGATCGGCCCTGACGGCACGCCGGCAGCCTCCAGGCGCTGCTGCCACTCGGCCAGTGGCCGCTGGCGCAAGGCCGCGCCCAAAATGGGCGTGAGCACCTCGCGGTGCTGGACCCGCAGCGGGTTGGTCTTGTAGCGCGCATCGGCGGCCAGCTCGGGCAAGCCCAGCACCTGGCAGAAGGCGGCAAACTGCGCATCGTTGCCCACGGCCACCACGATCTGGCCATCGGCGCACTCAAAGGACTGCCAGGGGTAGGTGATGGGCGAGACATTGCCCAAACGCGGCGGCTGTTGCCCGGTGACCAGGTACATCATGGCCACATGCGAGATCGAGGCGACCTGCGCGTCGAGCAAGGCCAGGTCGATGTGCTGGCCCTGACCCGAGACCATGTCGCGGTGCCGCAGGGCCGCCAGGATGGCGCACACGGCATAAAAGCCAGCGGTGATGTCGCTCACCGAGTAGCCCACCCGCACCGGGCCGCCACCGGGCGTGCCATCGGGCTGGCCGGTCACGCTCATGAGGCCGCTCATGGATTGGAAGATGGGGTCGTAGCCCGGCAAATGGCTGTACGGCCCCGTCTGCCCAAAGCCGCTGATCGAGCAGTAAATCAGGCGTGGGTTGAGGCGCCGCAAGGTCTCGTGGTCCAGGCCGTAGCGGGCCAGGTCACCGGCCTTGAAGTTCTCGATCAGGATGTCGCTCTCGGCGGCCAGGGCCTGCACCAGGGCGCGGCCTTCGGGGTGCGCCATGTCCACGGTGATCGAGCGCTTGCCCCGGTTCATGGCCAGAAACGACGAGGTCTCTTGGGTTTCGCGGCCCTCGGCGTCGCGCGCGCGCAAGCCCTGGTGGCGCACATCGTCACCGCGCCCCGGGCGTTCAACCTTCACCACATCGGCACCAAAATCGGCCAGCATCTGGGCGGCCCATGGGCCGGAAAACACCCGGCTCAGGTCCAGCACCCGCAGGCCAGAAAGACTGCTCATAGGGGCCATGCTCCTCGCAACGCAAGCGCCGGGCACCCATCCCTGCGGCCCGACTTGTTGCCAATTTAGGCCGCTGGCGCCCCGGCGAAAAGACCCGGGGCCACAAACCAGCTATGCAGCCTTGCGCCAGTGGTGGCGCAAAACAGCCATGCGCGGTCGGACATGGGCCAAGCGGGTCAGGGCAGGTAGATTGCGGATCCTGACGACTGTTGATCGTCCCCTCACCAGGAGCCTCCCGTGCGCATGCCAAGCCCATCCGGAATCGATCGCCGCCACTTTCTGGCCCTGCTGGGCGCGGCTGCCGCCGCACCGGCTTGGGCGGCATTTCCCGACAAGGCCCTGCGCATGATCGTGCCCTTCCCTCCCGGCGGCGCAGCCGACATCATGGCCCGCAGCCTGGCCCTGCACCTGGGCAACGCGCTGGGCCAGCAGGTGGTGATCGACAATCGGGGCGGCGCGGGCGGCACCGTGGCGGTCGAGGCCGTGGCCCGTGCCCCGGCCGATGGCTACACCCTGCTCTTTGCCACCATGGGCACGCAGGCCATCAACCCAGCCCTGTATCCCAAGCTGCGCTACGACCCGGTCAAGGACTTTGCGCCCATTGCGCTGACCCACATCACGCCTCGGGTGCTGGTGGTGGGGCCGTCGATCAAGGTGTCGTCGGTGGCCGAGTTGATCGCCCTGGCCAAGGCCAAGCCCAACCAGATCTCGTACGGCTCGGCGGGCAATGGCAGCTCCAGCCATCTGTCGGGCGCGCTGTTCGAGAGCATGGCCGGGGTCAACATGATGCATGTGCCCTACAAAGGCAGCGCGCCCTTGCTGACCGATGTGCTGGCCGGACGCATCGACACCACGTTTGATTCGTACACGGTCTATGAAGAACACATCAAGGCCGGCAAGGTGCAGGCCCTGGCCGTGACCTCGGCCCGCCGCATGGGGGTGTTGCCCCAAACCCCCACCATTGCCGAATCGGGCCTGGCCGGCTACGAGGTGGCCAACTGGCTGGGCCTGCTGGCGCCCACCGGCACCCCGCGCGAGGTGGTGAACGCCCTGCATGCGGCCACGGCCAAGGCGATGGCCGATGCCGGCATGCGCCGCCAGCTCACGGGCCTGGGCATTGAGCCCACCATGACCAGCCCCGACGAATTTGGCGCCCTGATCCGAAGCGAAATCCCCAAGTGGGCGCGGATTGTGAAGGCCTCTGGGGCGCAGGTCGATTGAGGGCCCACACATGAACCCGGCCACCCCACGACGGCGCATGGACCTGCCCGCTGGCGACGCCGTGCTGGATGTGATCCAAGAGGGCCAGGGGCCTGCGGTGGTGCTGCTGCCCTCGTCCCTGCGCGATTCGCTCGACTTTGACCCCCTGGCACAAGCGCTGGCGCATGCGGGCTTTGCGGTCCTGCGGCCCCAGCCCCGGGGCATGGGCCGCTCCAGCCCCCCGCCGCCTGGGATGACCCTGGCCACGCTGGCCGCTGATGTGGCGCATGTGATCGAGCAACTGGCCCAAGGGCCAGCCGTGGTGGTGGGCCATGCCTACGGCCATTGGGTCGCGCGGGTCACCGACCACCTCCATCCTGCGCAAGTGCGCGGGGTGGTGGCCTTGGGGGCAGGCGCGCGGATCTTCCCGGCGGGCGTGGGCGATGCCCTGGGCACGGCCTCGGACCCCACCCAGCCGCGCGAGGATCGCCTTGCTGCGCTGCGCTGGGCCATGTTTGCCCCCGGCAACGATCCCAGCCCCTGGCTGGAGGGCTGGTACCCACAATGGCGCAGCGCCTACCGCGCCGCTGCGCAGACGCCCCCACAATCGCAGTGGTGGGACCACACCCATGCGCCTCTGCTGGACCTGCAAGGCGCGCAAGACCGCTGGCGGCCCGAGGCCACGCGCGAAGATTTGCGCCGCGTCCTGGGCGCACGGGTCACGGTTCGCCAGATCGATCAGGCCGGACACGCGCTGGTGCCCGAGCAGCCCCTGGCCATTGCACAGGCGGTGAGCGAGTGGGCCCAGCAGATCGGCCACCGCTAGGCCCGCTCAAGGGCCGTCGTGTCCTTGCGCAAACCGCAAAATGGCCTCGCGGTCTGCGTCCAGATCGGGCACGCGCGGCAATTGCGCGGGATAGCCCTGGGTCGACAAGCGGATGGGCGTGACCGCTGCACGCTGCCCACCGCCGCCCTCGATCGGCGGCAGCACGCCGCGGCTTTGCACCTGCGGGTCCTGCATCATGCGGGCCACATCGTTGAGCGGTCCAGCCGGCACCCCTGCCGCCTCGAGCAAGTCCAGCCAATGCGCCACCGGGGCCTGCATGAGCAGGCCCTCGATCAAGGCCTTGAGCGCCTCGTGGTGCGTCACCCGCAGCGCGCGCTGGGCAAAGCGCGGATCGGTCACCCATTGGGGCGCGCCCAGCACATCGCACAAACGGGCAAACAGGTGGTCAGACCCGGCCGCAATCACCAGGTGGCCATCGGCGGCGCGAAAGGCGTCGAAGGGCGCGGCACCCGGGTGGCGGGCGCCGGTCGGGCCGGGCGAGACACCCTGGCTCCAGTGATGGGCCACCGCGCCTTCGAGCAGCGCGATCTGCGCGTCCAGCATGGCCACATCGA
>JBEBDJ010000201.1:0-2678 GCA_041157045.1 Pseudomonadota bacterium | reverse complement strand
TACCAGGGGTGGACCTCTTGCGGCAACTCGACGATCTCGGTGAGCTGCTCGCGCTGCGTCAGCGCCGAGATCACCAGGCCGGCCTGGCGCAGGGTATCCAGGTAATTCACGTTGGCCTCGTAGCGATGGCGGTGGCGCTCGGTCACCACGCTGCCATAGATGCGGTGCGCCAAGGTGCCAGGCGACACATCCGAGCTTTGCGCGCCCAGGCGCATGGTGCCGCCCAGGTCAGAGCTCTCGCTGCGCTGCTGGATGCTGCCGTCGGCGTCCTTCCATTCGGTGATCAGGGCGATCACCGGATGCTGGGTCTGCGGATCAAACTCGGTGCTGTTGGCATCGCTCAGGCCCGCCACATGGCGCGCGTACTCGATGGTGGCCACCTGCATGCCCAGGCAGATGCCCAGGTAGGGCACGCGGTTCTCCCGGGCATACTGGGCCGTGAGGATCTTGCCCTCCACCCCGCGCTTGCCAAAGCCGCCGGGCACCAGGATGGCGTCAAAGCGCGCCAGCTGGGCCTGCGTCTCGGGGGTGATGGTCTCGGAGTCGATGTGCTCGATGCGCACCCGCACATGGTTGCGCAGGCCGGCGTGCTTGAGTGCTTCGTTGACCGATTTGTAGCTGTCGGTCAGCTCCACATACTTGCCCACCATGGCAATCACCACCTCGCCTTGCGGATGCTCGGTCTCGTGGACCAGCTCGTCCCAGCGCTTGAGGCTGGCCGGGGGCGTGTTCAGGCGCAGCTTGTCGCAGATCAGGCCGTCGAGCCCCTGCTCGTGCAGCACGCGCGGCACCTTGTAGATGGTGTCGACGTCGGGCATGGAGATCACGCCCCAGTTCTGCACATTGGTGAAGAGCGAGATCTTCTCGCGCTCGTCGTCGGGGATCATGCGGTCGGCGCGGCAGAGCAGGGCGTCGGGCTGGATGCCGATCTCGCGCAGCTTTTGCACCGTGTGCTGGGTCGGCTTGGTCTTGAGCTCGCCAGCGGCCGCGATCCAGGGCAGGTAGGTCAGGTGCACAAAGGCCGCGTGGTTGGGGCCCAGGCGCAGGCTGAGCTGGCGCACGGCCTCCAGAAAGGGCAGCGACTCGATATCACCCACCGTGCCGCCGATTTCCACAATGGCCACGTCCACCGCATCGGGTGTGCCAAAGCCAGCGCCGCGCTTGATGAAGTCCTGGATCTCGTTGGTGATGTGCGGGATCACCTGCACCGTCTTGCCCAGGTAATCGCCGCGGCGTTCTTTTTCCAGCACGCTCTTGTAGATCTGCCCGGTGGTGAAGTTGTTGGCCTTCTTCATCCGGGTGTTGATGAAGCGCTCGTAATGGCCCAGGTCGAGGTCGGTTTCGGCCCCGTCGTCGGTGACGAAAACCTCGCCATGCTGGAACGGACTCATCGTGCCGGGGTCGACGTTGATGTAGGGATCGAGCTTGATGAGGGTGACTTTGAGGCCGCGCGATTCGAGAATCGCGGCCAGGGAGGCTGAGGCGATCCCTTTGCCAAGGGACGACACCACACCGCCAGTGACGAAGACAAATTTGGTCATGTCTGCAAGGAAGCGGGCGCTCCCCGGAGGTGGTAATGCGCGATTATAGACGCGCCAGCCCCCGCATCCGGCACCTTCTGAGCCCCGGGCGGACACGAAACCGCTCGCCAACGGTTTTCAAAGCGCGCGTGCCCGTCCCGCCCCTGGGGGGGCGGGCGCTGCTCTGATAGCATGCCGGCATGAACCCATTAGCAGGCAAACATCTGGTGCTCGGACTCTCGGGCGGCATCGCGTGCTTCAAGGCGGCCGAGCTGTGCCGCTCGCTGGTCAAGGCCGGCGCCACGGTGCAGGTGGTGATGACCGACGCCGCGGCGCAGTTCATCACCCCGGTGACCATGCAGGCGCTGTCGGGCCGGCCGGTCTACACCTCGCAGTGGGACGCGCGCGAGGGCAACAACATGGCCCACATCAACCTCAGCCGCGAGGCCGACGCCATCGTCGTCGCCCCGGCCAGCGCCGACTTCATGGCCAAGCTTTTGCACGGCGGCGCCGACGAGCTGCTGAGCCTGATGTGCCTGGCCCGCCCCATCGAGCGGGTGCCGCTCATTTTGGCGCCGGCCATGAACCGCGAGATGTGGGCGCACCCCGCCACGCAGCGCAACGTGGCCCAGTTGGGGGCCGACGGGGCCCATGTGCTGGGCGTGGGGCAGGGCGAGCAGGCCTGCGGCGAGACCGGGGACGGCCGCATGCTGGAAGCCGACGAAATCCTGGAAGAGTTACAGGCTTTCTTCAGCCCCAAGGTCTTGCAGGGCCAGGACGTGCTGGTGACCGCAGGCCCGACCTACGAGGCCATCGATCCGGTGCGCGGCATCACCAACCTCTCGAGCGGCAAGATGGGCTTTGCAATAGCCCGTGCGGCCTGTCGTGCCGGTGCGCGCGTGACCCTGGTGGCCGGTCCGGTGAGCCTGCCCACGCCGCGCGGTGTGCAGCGCATCGACGTGCGCTCGGCGCGCGAGATGCTGGCGGCGGTGCAGGCCCCTGCGGCGCATGCCGATGTGTTCATCGCCACCGCCGCCGTGGCCGACTGGCGTCCGGCGCAATCCGCCGATCAGAAAATCAAGAAAGACGGCTCGGGCCAGACCCCGCAGCTGGGCTTTGTGGAAAACCCCGACATCCTGGCCACCCTGGCCGCCAGCG
>JBEBDJ010000200.1:0-40718 GCA_041157045.1 Pseudomonadota bacterium | reverse complement strand
GCGCCCCCGACATGGGCACCCACGCGGTGCTTGACCGCTTCAAACAAATTGAGCCCAAGGTCTTGTTTGCCGTAGACGGCGTGCGATACGGCGGGCGCGATCTTGACCGCATGGGCGTGGTGCAAGAACTCAAGGACGCTTTGCCCAGCGTGCAGCACGTCATCGTGCATGACCATTTGGGCACCCTCGATTTGGCCAGCGGCGAGGTGGCCGGCAGTGTGCCACTGGAGACCATCACCGCGCGCAACAACGCCGCGGTGCAAGCGTTTGAGCCCATCTGGGTGCCGTTTGACCACCCGCTGTGGATCGTTTATTCCAGCGGCACCACCGGCTTGCCCAAGCCCATCGTGCACGGCCACGGCGGGACCTTGCTGGTGGCCATGGCCCTGAAAATCCTGCACAACGACATCGGCTGCAGCTACCACCCCAACAGCTGGGGCGAGCGCTACCACTGGTACAGCAGCACCGGCTGGGTGATGTGGAACGCGCAGCTCTCGGGCCTGCTGGGGGGCACCACCTGCGTGCTCTACGACGGCAACCCGTCCGGGCGCAAGGACAGCCCCGATTGGACGGTGCTGTGGCGCATGGCGGCCGATTTGAAGGTCACGTTTTTCGGCGCGGGCGCCGCTTTTTTTGCCAACTGCCAGAAGGCCGGCATCGAGCTGGCCGACTGCGGCGATCTCTCGCGCGTGCGGGCCCTGGGCACCACCGGCTCACCGCTGTCGCCCGAAACCCAGCAATGGGGCAGCGCGCAGTTCGAGCAGGTCTGGGCGCGCTGGGGCGATGCGCGCAGCACGCCGGCCGACGGCGGCCCCATCTGGTGGTGCAACATCTCGGGCGGCACCGACTTTGCCGGCGCCTTCATTGGCGGCCACCGCGAATTGCCGCAAACCCCAGGTGTCATGCAGTGCCGACTGCTGGGCTGCGCCGTCGAGGCCTGGAACGAGGCGGGCGAGCCGGTGCAGGGCGAGGTGGGCGAGCTGGTCTGCACCCAGCCCATCCCGTCCATGCCCTTGTATTTTTGGGGCGACGCGGGCCATGCGCGCTACCTGGCCAGCTATTTCGAGATGTACCCCGCTGGCCGCGGGCGACGGCCGGGCGGCGGCGACGGCCCACCCGAGATGGGCGGCGTCTGGCGCCACGGCGACTGGCTGCGCATCGGCGATGCGCAGGGCCAGGGCGAGGGCTGCGTGATCTATGGCCGCAGCGACGCGACCATCAACCGCCACGGCCTGCGCATGGGCACGAGCGAGCTGTACCGCGCCATCGAGGCCCTGCCCGAGGTGCTCGACTCGATGGTCATCGACCTGGAGTACCTGGGCAAGCCCAGCTACATGCCGCTGTTTGTGGTGCTGCGCGACGGGGTGGCGCTGGATGCGGCGCTGCGCACGCGGCTGCAGACGGCCGTGCGCGAGGCCCTGAGCCCGCGCTTTGTGCCCGACGAGGTCTTTCTGGCCCCGGCCATCCCGCGCACCCTCTCGGGCAAAAAGCAGGAGCTGCCGATCAAAAAGCTGTTTCTGGGCCACCCGCTCGAGAAGGTGGTCAACCGGGAGGCCATGGCCAACCCCGAGTGCCTGCCCTTCTACCAGGCGCTGGCCCAGGCCCACCTGGCGCGCAGCGCAGGCTGAGGGGGCAGCTTCAGTTCTTGTGCAGCTCGGCGTTGAGCTCGCCCCAGCTCTTGAGGCGGGGGATGGCGTGCAGGGCGCCGGTCTGCGAGTCGCGGCGGAACAGCAGGTTGCTCTTGCCCGACAGGTCCTTGGCCTTGATGACGCTGCCGTCGGGCAGCTGCACGCGGCTGCCGCCGGTGATGTAGCAGCCCGCCTCCACCACGCAGTCGTCGCCCAGCGAGATGCCGATACCGGCATTGGCCCCCAGCAGGCAGCGCTTGCCCACGCGGATGACCTCTTTGCCGCCGCCCGAGAGCGTGCCCATGATCGAGGCGCCGCCGCCGATGTCGCTTGCGTCGTCCACCACCACCCCGGCGCTGATGCGGCCCTCGACCATGCTGGCGCCCAGGGTGCCAGCGTTGAAGTTGCAAAAGCCCTCGTGCATGACGGTCGTGCCACTGGCCAGGTGCGCACCCAGGCGCACGCGGTCGGCGTTGGCGATGCGCACGCCGGCGGGGATGACGTAGTCCGTCATTTGCGGGAACTTGTCCACGCCCTTGACCTCCAGCACCCGGCCGCTGGCGCGGGCGCGCAGGCGCGCTGCCGGCACTTCGGCGATGGCGCACGGGCCCAGGTTGGTCCAGGCCACATTGGCCAGCAGGCCAAAGATGCCGGCCACATTGGCGCCGTGCGGTGCCACCAGGCGGTGGCTCAGCAGGTGCAGGCGCAGGTAGGCGTCGTGGGTGTCGGCGGGCGCATCGGCCAGGCTTTTGATCTCGGTGCGCACCGCCACCACGGTGGTCGACCGCACCGCACAGGGGGCCAGCGCGGCGGCCACATCGGCGCCCAGGGCGGCCACGGCCTCGGCCTCGCTCAGGCGGGTGCTGCCGCTGGCGCTCAGGCCATCGACCAGCTCGGGGGCCGGGTACCAGGTGTCAAGAACGGTGCCGTCGGCGGCCAGGGTGGCCAGACCAATGGCGCGGGCGCCGGTGGTGACGAAGGTGCTCATGGGGGGATGCTCCGCGATGCTCAAAACCCCCGATTATCTGCCAGCAGGCGCCAGCCCTGCCCGCGCAGGGCCTGCCGCTTCAGCGGCGCACGTTGACGACCACGCGGCCGCGCACCTGACCGGCCAGCAGCTGCGGCGCCAGGGTCAGCGCGTCGGCCAGGCCGACCTCTTGCGTCATGGCCTCGAGCTTGGCGATGTCCAGGTCCCGCGCCAGTCGCGCCCAGGCCTGCTCGCGCAGGGCGCGCGGGGCCATCACGCTGTCCACCCCGGCCAGGGTCACGCCGCGCAAGATGAAGGGCGCGACCGAGCCCGGCAGGTCCATGCCCTGGGCCAGGCCGCAGGCGGCGACGGTGCCGCCATAGCGGGTGCTGGCGCAGGCATTGGCCAGGGTGTGGCTGCCCACGCTGTCGACCACGCCGGCCCAGCGCTCCTTGGCCAGGGGCTTGCCCGGGGCCGACAGGCTGGCGCGATCGATCACCTCGTGCGCGCCCAGCTGGCGCAGGTAGTCGGCCTCGTGCGGGCGGCCGGTGGAGGCCACCACCACATGGCCCAGGCGCGCCAGCAAGGCCACGGCCACGCTGCCCACGCCGCCGCTGGCCCCGGTCACCAGCACCTCGCCCTGGCCGGCCTGCACGCCGTGGCGCTCGAGTGCCATCACGCACAGCATGGCGGTGTAGCCGGCGGTGCCGATGGCCATGGCCTGGCGCGCGTCAAAGGCGCTTGGGATGGCGAGCAGCCAGTCTCCGCGCAGGCGCGCCCGCTCGGCCAGGCCGCCGCTGTGCGTCTCGCCCACGCCCCAGCCGTTGAGCAGCACCGCCTGGCCCACGGTCCAGCGCGGGTCCTCGCTGTGCTCGACCACGCCGGCCAGATCGATGCCGGGCGTGAGCGGGAACTGGCGCACCACCGGGCTTTTGCCGGTGATGGCCAGGCCGTCCTTGTAGTTGAGGGTCGAGTAGTCCACCCGCACCGTCACCTCGCCTGCGGGCAGGTCGGCGTCGTCCAGGGTTTGCAGCTGACAGCGGTAGCCGCTGTCGTCACGGGTGATGCGAAGGGCGCGATAGCTCATGAAAAACAGCTCCTTGTGCAAACGTTATTTGCGGTTGACCAGCACGATGCCCACGGCCACCAGGGCCAGCGACATCAGCAAGGGGGTGGTGATGGCCTCGCCCAGCCACAGGCCGCCAAACATCAGGGCGAACACCGGGGTCAGGAAGACAAAGGCCGAAATCCGGGTGGCCGGGTAGCGGCCCAGCATCCACATCCAGGCCAGGTAGCTGGCAAACGCGCCCACCACGGTTTGCAGCAGCACCGAGGCCCAGGCAAACGCGCTCCACGACCAGGTCCAGGTCTCGCCCAGGCCCAGCGAGAGCCAGGGCAGCGTGAGGGCGGTGGTGCCGACCTGGTAGAACAGCAGCTTCTCGGCCGAGATGCGTGTCAGGCCGGTGGCACGAATCGCCACGGTGGTCAGGCCCCAGAAGGCGCCGGCCACCACGCCGAGCAGGTCGCCGCTGGCGCTGCCGCTGCCCAGGCCCTCGCGCAGCGCAAAGGCCACCGCCACAAACGCACAGGCCAGCCCCGCCCACTGCAGCGGGCGCAGGCGCTCGGTGGGCACAAACAGCGGCACCAGGGCGGCAACCCAGAAGGGCGAGGTGTAGAGGAACACCGTCAAGCGCGAGGCGCTGGTTTGCGACAGGCCCATGTAGATGCAGGCAAACTCGGCCGCGAACAAACCGCCGGCCAGCAGGCCTGCCCACAGCGAGCCGTCGCGCTGCCACAGCGCAATGCCGCGCCAGCGGCACCACAGCATCAGCAGCACGCTGGCCCCCACGCAGCGCAGCGCCGCCTGGAACACCGGCGGCAACTCGGGCAAGGTGGCCTTGACCAGCACCTGCTGCAAGCCCCAGAACAGGCAGCAGACAAGGAGCAGGGCGACGGCGGTGCCGTCCAGGTGGTCTTTGCGGATCGGTGCGGTGCTCATTGGGGCCATTGTGCACCCCGTGCATGGCCGGGGCTGCGAAAAGGGCGACAGCGGGGCCCGGCGGCGCTACCATGGGCACCTCTTGAGGGAGGATGGCCAGATGGGCATCACAAGCGATTCGATGGCGCGGCTGAGCCGGCGTGCCTTGCACCGCCAGGCGCTGGCCTGGGCCTTGGCGCCTTGGTGCCTGGCGCCGCAGGCCCGGGCCCAGACGGGCGCGCCACGCTGGCGCCAGGACCCGTTTGCCCTGGGCGTGGCCAGCGGCCAGCCGCAGGCGAGCAGCGTGGTGCTCTGGACCCGCTTGCTGATCGGCCCCGACGACGCGGCGCTGGCGCAGCAGGCCCTGACGGTGCGCTGCGAGCTCTTTGCCGACGAGGCCTTGCGCCAGCCCCTGCGCCAATGGTCGGTGAGCACCGACGCCAGCCGCGGGCACAGCGTGCATGTGCTGGCCGAGGGCCTGCCCCCCGGGCGCCCCTTCTGGTACCGATTTGTGTGCGGCAGCGCGCAAAGCCGCGTGGGCCGCACGCGCACCGCACCCGCGCCCGGGCAGGCGGTGGCGCGGCTGCGCATGGCGCTCGCCTCGTGCCAGCACTTCGAGCAAGGCCACTATGTGGCGCACCGCGAGATGGCCACCGAGGACCTGGACCTGGTGCTGTTTGTGGGCGACTACCTGTACGAGAGCTCCAACAAGGCCTACCAGCTGCGCCGCCACCGGGGGGGCATCCCGACCCTGCTCGAGGAGTACCGCGATCGGCACGCGCAGTACAAAAGCGATCCCGATTTGCAGGCCTGTCATGCGGCGCATCCCTGGGTGATGACCTGGGACGACCACGAGGTGGTCAACGACTATGCCAACGACCGCGATGTGCGCTTTACCGACCCGGCGGTGTTTTTGCGCCGCCGCGCCGCGGCCTACCAGGCCTACTTTGAGCACATGCCGGTGCGCGTGGGACCGCTGGCGCAGGCGCCGCACCAGATGCGCATCCACGACCAGCTGCTGTGGGGGCGCCTGGCGCAGATCTGGACCCTGGACACCCGCCAGTACCGCGACCACCATGCCTGCCCCGATCCGCTGCGCGGCGGCGGCCGGCCGGTGGTGGGGTGCGACGCGGTGCAAGACCCGGCGCGCAGCCTGCTGGGCGAGGCGCAGGAGGCCTGGCTCACGCAGGGCCTGCGCCAGGGCGGCGCGCAGTGGTCGCTGATCGGGCAGTCAACCCTGATGGCCTCGGCCGGCCTGGACACCCCGCTGGGCCGCACCCACTACACCGACGGCTGGGACGGCTATGTGCCCTCGCGCGACCGCTTGCTGGCCACGATCGAGGAGGCACGCCTGAAGGACGTGGTGGTGCTGGGGGGCGATGTGCACGCGCACTTTGCTGCTGTGTTGCGCCGGCGCGCCAACGACCCCGCCAGCCCGGTGCTGGCCAGCGAGCTGGTGTGCACCTCGGTCAGCTCGCGCGGGCCGGGCGCCGCGCTGCTCTCGCGCATGCAGGCGGCCAACCCCGACCTCTTGCATGCGCGCGGGGACGAGCGCGGCTACATCCGCCTCGACATCACGCCCCAGGCCTTGCATGCCGATATGCGGGGCACGCCGGCCCCGGCCTTGCCGGGCAGCGTGCTGCGCTCGCAGGCGCGTTGGGTGGTGCCCAGCGGGCAAGCGGGCCCCCAGCGCGCCGCCTGAAAGGGGTCCTTGGTCCGTCAGGTTCTGGACCAGACCTGGGGGCATCTCCTGCGCACACCAAGGTCAGGGTTCGACCCGATCGTTCAAATCGGGGTCTGGGTGCCTACAATCGGGTCCATGACCTCCAACCCCACCGCCCCGGCGCGCAAGACCTTCAAGGCCCGCATGCTCGAAGCACGCGAGCAGGCGATCATCGCCTCGGTCAACCGCTTGCTGGCGGAAAAAGGCTTCGAGGCGATGACGGTCGATGAGGTGGCGGCCGAAGTCGGCATTGCCAAGGCCAGCCTGTACAAGCACTTCATCAGCAAGGAAGAGCTGGCGGGCGCTGCCATGGTCACCGCCATGCGCCGGGCCCAGGCCTTTATTGCCAGCCTGCCGGCCGAGCAGGCCGCCATCGACAAGCTGCGCGCGGTCACGCGCTGGACCATGCAGCTCAAGCTGCAGGGCCAGATGCCCTCCTTGCCGAGCCAGAACTCCAGCCTGCGCGCCACCCTCATGGCGAGCCAAGACTACATGGACGGCCTGATGCAGGTGAGCGACCAGCTGGGCGCCTGGATTGTGCAGGCCCAGCAAGACGGCGCCATCTCGCGCGAGTTGCCGCCGGTGGCCGTGCTCTACACCCTGTTTGCTCGCGCCTGCGACCCGGTGCTCGAGTTCCTGCGCATGGGCGGGCTCTACACCGATGCCCAGATCCTGGACATCGTGATGAGCACCTGCTTTGAAGGTTTGCGCTCGCGCACGGCCTGAGCCCAGCCCCGGCCCGCGCGCCAGACGCCGGGCAATCAGCGCACCAGCAGCACCGGCACCTTGCAGTGGGCGATGACCTGCGTGGCCACCGAGCCCATGACCAGGTTGGCCAGCACGCCGTGGCCGTGCGAGCCCATCACCACCATGTCGAACTTGCCAGCCTCTGCGGTTTTGGCAATGAGATCGCCCGCATGCCCGACCTTGTGCACCGTCTTGGCATCGATCTGGTGGCGCAGCAGGAACTTGGTGGCCGGGCCCAGCACTTTTTCGGCTTCTTCGCGCTGGTAGGTGTCCACCGCCTCCTTGCCCACCATGGCCCGAGCCCGCGGGGGCAGCGCCGGCTGCACGGTCAGCAGGGTGTAGTCGTGGTCGGGGCCAAAGGTCTCGGCGTGGGTGGTGATGTAGGCCAGCATTTTCTTGGTGTAGGCACTGCCGTCAACGGCCAACAAAATCTTCATGGAGCGCTCCTCAATGCGTGTGGGGTATGGCGTGACTGTAACGCCTTCGATGAACATCCCGGCTTGATCCGCATCAAGACCGGTAACGAAGACCCACGTTCACGCGGCGGCCTGCTCGCCCACCAGGCGGCGCAACTGCTCGCGCAACCAGCGGTGCGCCCGCTGGTGCTGTGAGCGCCGATGCCACAGCGCCGACACATGCAGGTGCGGCACCTCCAGCGGCAGCGGGCGCAGGCACAGCTGATCGGCCATGCCCGTGGTGGGCACAAAGTGGCGCGGCAGCACCGTGAGCAGGTCCGAGCGCACCACCACCTGGCCGGCGGTGAAGAACTGGTTGACCGTCATCACCACCTGGCGCTGGCGCCCGATGGCGGTCAGCGCCTCGTCGACAAAGCCATAGGGCCGGCCCGAGAAGCTCACCAGCAGGTGGCGGGCCTGGCAGTAGGCGTCCAGTGTCAGCGGGGCGTTCGCCAGCGGGTGATCGCGCCGCATCACGCACACATACTCGCCGGCGTAGAGCCGGTGCGCCTCGAAGGCCACCGCCTCGCCGCTTTGCGCCCGCGCCGTCAGATCGGCCATGACGGCCGGGAAGTAGCCCAGCGCCAGATCGATCTGGCCGTCGGCCAGCCAGGGCCGGGGGTCGCGCGTGGTCAAGGGCAACACCCGCAGCGACAGGCCCGGGGCCTCGGTCTCGAGCAAGTGGGCCAGCGCGCCCATGTGCATGGCGGCGGTGGCGTCGGCCATGGCCAGCACCAGGGTTTCCTGCGCCAGTGCGGGCACGAACTCGCCCGGCGCAATCGCGTGCTCCAGCTGCGCCAGCGCCTCGCGCACCTGGGGCCACAGGGCCAGCGCGCGCGCGGTGGGCACCAGGCCCTGGCCCTGGCGGCGCAGCAGGTCGTCGCCCAAGGTCTGGCGCAGGCGGCGCAAGGCATTGCTCACCGCCGGCTGGGTCAGCGCCAGGTGGCGCGCCGCCCGGGTCAGGCTGCGCTCGGCCATGACCTCGTCAAACACCCGCAAGAGGTTCAGGTCGAGGGTGCGGAAATTGGGCGGACGGGGCAAGGGCTCGGAATTCATCACCATGATGAATGATAGCCATCATCAATATAAACTTGAAAAGCACTAGGATAAACCCTAGTCTATGGGGGATCGCCCCGTGGGGGGCTTGAGAGGGAGAACCGATATGTGGACCGAATCTTTGCAAACCGCTGCCCGCCGCACCCCGGTGCGCGCCTCGGTGCAGGCGCTCTCGGCCGGCTTGCTGGCCGCCGGGGTGGCCGCGCTGGTGGCCACGACCGATCTGGCGCTGGATGCCTGGGCGCAATCGCACCAGTGGGCCGCCTGGCTGGCCTTGTGGGCCGTCGCGGCACTGGCCATGCTGGTCTTGCGGGGCGTGACCCGTTGGCTGGCGCAAGGCCTGATGCAGGGCCTGGACGCCTGGTCGGTGCGCGTGGCGCGCCGGCGTGCCGATGAACGCCTGTGGGCCATGGCCCAGGCCGATGCGCGCCTGATGGCCGAGGTGCAGAACGCGCTCGCCCGCGAGCGCGCTTAAGCCGACCTTCGGCGCCGCGGCGCCGGGCCTCAGGCCTGGCGCGCGCTGGGCCCGCGCGAGGCCAGCCAGATCCCGGGCAGGATCAGCAGCGCGCCGCTGACATGGTGCCAGCCCAGCGCCTCGCCCAGCATGACCCAGGCGGCCAGACCGCCATACAGCGGGCCCATGTACAAGCTCGCCGCCACCCGGCTCGCGCCCAACACCTTTTGCGCAAAGCCGTAGGCCCAGTAGGCGCACAGGCCGGGCAGCAGGCCGGCGGCCAGCACCAGGCCACTGGCCTGCCAGGTCCAGGCCGGCTGCGCGCCGCTGATCCATTCCCAAAGCGCCCCTGGTAGCAGGGCCACCACCCCGCCGGCGCAGATGGCCGCCAGCTGCGCGGTGCTGCCCAGCGGGCTGCGCCAGCGCTTTTGCAGCAAGGCGTAGGCGGCCCAGGCGATCATGCACAGCACGATCCAGCCGTCACCGGCAACCCAGCTCACCTCGGTCAGGCGCAGCCACTGGCCCTTGACCACCACATGGAACACGCCCAGCAGGGCGATCAGCACGCCCAGGCCTTGGCGCCATGAAAAGCGCTCGCCCATCCAGAGGACCGCGCCCAGGGTGATCAGCACCGGCGAGGCGGCGTAGATCAGGGCGATGTTCATGGCGGTGGTGGTGCGCGCGCCCTCGTAGACCCAGGCGCCGCAAATCATCATGCCGCAAGCACCCAGCACCAGGTACTGGCCGGCGTGCTGGCGCAGGTGCTGGCGGTGCTGCCAGAGCTCGCGCCGCGCGATCAGGGCGAGCAGGGTGCCGGCCAAGAGCCAGCGGCACAGGGCCAGCACATAGGGGCTGACCACGCCCGGGGCGCTGCGCGCGACGAGGTAGTTGACCGACCACAGGGCCGGCGCCAGCCACAGCAGCAGCAGGGCCAGGCGCTCGCGGGAGGCAGGGGAGGACATGCGGCCAGTGTAAGGCCCCGGCCGCGGCGGCACGGGGCACCTGGGCGACCCGCCCGGCGGGATCGCCCCGAACGCTCAGGCGCCCAGGCGTTCGGCCAGGGCGGCGCGGGTTTGCAGCAGGGCCTGGGGCAGGCGCAGGGCCAGCTTGGCAAAGTGCTCGTCGTGCAGGGCAAATTCCTGTTGCCAGGCGGCCGGGTCGATGCGGGTGACCTGCTCGAACTGCTCGGCGCTGAAGTTCAGGCCGCTCCAGTGGATCTCGCTGTATTGCGGGGCAATGCCGAACAGGGTGGTCTGGCCGCTGACACGGCCTTCGAGGCGGTCCACGATCCACTTGAGCACGCGCATGTTCTCGCCGTAGCCCGGCCACACAAACTGGCCTTGCGCGTCCTTGCGGAACCAGTTGACGCAGTACATGGCGGGCAGGCGGTGGCCGCCGGCCTGCAGGCGCGCGCCCACGTCCAGCCAGTGCTGGAAGTAGTCGCTCATGTTGTAGCCGCAGAAGGGCAGCATGGCAAACGGGTCGCGGCGCACCACGCCCTGCGCGCCAAAGGCGGCGGCGGTGGTCTCCGAGCCCATGGTGGCGGCCATGTACACGCCCTCGGTCCAGTTGCGCGCCTCGGTCACCAGCGGCACCGTGGTCGAGCGGCGACCGCCAAACAGGAAGGCGTCGATGACCACCCCTTTCGGGTCGTCCCAGGCGGGGTCCAGCGCCGGGTTCAGCGTGGCGGCCACGGTGAAACGGGCGTTCGGGTGCGCGGCCTTGGCGCCGCTTTCCTTGGCGCGGGCGGGCGTCCAGTCCTTGCCCTGCCAGTCGATCAGGTGATCGGGCACCACGCCGGTGTCTTTCTCCATGCCTTCCCACCACACGTCGCCGTCATCGGTGAGCGCGACGTTGGTGAAGATCACGTCCTTGTGCAGGCTCAGCATGCAGTTCGGATTGGTCTTCATGTTGGTGCCGGGGGCCACGCCAAAGTAGCCCGCCTCGGGGTTGATGGCGCGCATGCGGCCATCGGCACCGGGCTTGATCCAGGCGATGTCGTCGCCGATGGTGGTGACCTGCCAGCCTTCGAAGGACTTGGGCGGCACCAGCATCGAGAAATTGGTCTTGCCGCAGGCACTGGGGAAGGCGGCGGCCACGTGGTACTTCTTGCCCTCGGGGCTGGTCACACCCAGGATCAGCATGTGCTCGGCCAGCCAGCCTTGCTCGCGGCCCATGGTCGAGGCGATGCGCAGCGCAAAGCACTTCTTGCCCAGCAGGGCGTTGCCGCCGTAGCCCGAACCGTAGGACCAGATCTCGCGGGTTTCCGGGAAGTGGACGATGTACTTGGTGTCGGGGTTGCAGGGCCAGGCGGTCTGGTCCTTCTGGCCCTCGGCCAGCGGCGCGCCAACGGTGTGCACGCAGGGCACAAAGTCGCCGTCTTCGCCCAGCACGTCCAGGGCGGCGCGGCCCATGCGCGTCATCAGCTTCTGGTTGACGACCACATAGGCGCTGTCCGAGAGCTCCACCCCAATGTGCGAAATGTCCGACCCGAGCGGCCCCATCGAGAAGGGGATCACGTACATGGTGCGGCCGCGCATGCAGCCGTCAAACAGCGGGTTGAGGGTGGCGCGCATCTGCGCCGGGTCCATCCAGTTGTTGGTCGGGCCGGCCTCGTCCTCGCGGGCCGAGCAAATGAAGGTGCGGTCTTCGACCCGCGCCACGTCCGACGGGTCGGACCAGGCCAGGTAGGAATTGGGGCGCTTGGCCGGGTTCAGGCGGCGGAAGGTGCCGGCGTCCACCAGCTGCTGGCACAGGCGGTTGTACTCCTCGTCGCTGCCGTCGCACCAGACCACCTCGGCCGGCTGGCACAAGGCCGCCATCTCGGCCACCCAGGCGACCAGGCGGGCGTGTTTGACGTAGGCGGGCGCGTTCAGGGTCAACCCCTGCATCACCGGAGAGTTCATGAAAGACTCCAAAGTTTCAAAAATCGTTTTTTCCAAAGCCCGGCACCGGGACTTGCAGAAAACGACGACACGGGCTGTGTTGGCGCGTGCGTTGGAGCGGGATTTTAGGCGGGCACCCCCTGTTTTGTCTGACAAAGCCCGGCATTGAACCCTAAAACTATGCAAATATTGCATAAAACCGGGGCCTGCCCGGTGCAAGCGAAAAAAAACGCCCAAAGGCGAACCAATTCGCCGCGGGGCGCTGGGGGGATGGCGGCAAGCGCCCAGAAAAAACCCGCCACATGGGCGGGTCGACGGGCGCCGGCGCGAAGGCTCAGGCCATGGAGACGGCGATGAAGGCCAGCAGGAAAATCAGCAGGGCACCGACCACCGGAATCACCACCGGGATCTGCTTGGTGATGGCCTCGACCGGGTCTTGCGGGGTGTTGTCGTGTTGCGCGGACATGATGGACCTCAAAAAAGGAATGCGGCGATTGTAACCGCGCCCTGCCGGGGCCCCAAACCGACCCCCTGCTCAGAGCAGGGCATAGGTGGTGCTGACCCGGCACACGCTTTTGCCGTCGTGGGCGCCGCACAGGTCGATCTCGCCGAAGGCCAGCGACTTGCCGGCGCGCAGCACGCGGGCGGTGATCAGCGCGTCCTGACCGGCCAGCGGCTTGAGAAAGCTGCTCGAGAGCTGCACCGTGGTGCAGGGCCGGAACTGGCCAAAATGGGTGATCAGGGCCAAGACCATGGCGGTGTCGGCCGCGGCCATCATGGCCTGCCCACACAGCATGCCGCCCACGCGCGAGAGGGCCTCGGTATTGGGCAGGCGCAGCACCACCTCGCCCTGGCTGTGCGACTGCACCTGCAGGCCCAGCGCCTGGACCCAGGGGGCAAACAGATCGCGCAAGGCCTGTTCCAGGGCGGCCTGATCGGGTGGGGTGGGCATGGCGGGCTTGGGCTGGGACATGGGGCGTTGGGGCAAAGGGACAATGCCCCGATTCTGGCCCAAAGCGCGCTGGCGGCGGCTTAAGATGTGCGCATGAAACACGATGTTGTGGTGCTGGGCGCAGGCATGGTGGGCACTTGCACCGCCTGGCATTTGCGCCAGCGCGGCCACCAGGTGCTGCTGCTCGATCGCCGCGACCCCGGCGAGGAGACCTCGCTGGGCAATGCCGGCCTGATCCAGATCGAGGCCGCCGAGCCCTACGCCTTCCCGCGCGACCCGGCCAAGCTGCTGCAGGTGCTGCTCGGTCGCTCGCGCGATGTGCACTGGCGCGCGGCCGCTTTGCCGGCCACCCTCGCCCCCTTGCTGCGCTACTGGTGGAATTCCGCGCCCGCGCGTCACCAGCGCCTGGCGCGGCCCTATGCGGCGCTGATCGCGCACTGCCTGCGCGAGCACCAAACCCTGATCGACGCCACCGGGGCGCAGGACCTGCTGCGCCCGGGTGGCTATCGGCGCCTGTACCGCAGCCCGGCCGCCATGGCGCAGGCCGCGGCCGACGCCGCGCGCATGCAGCGCCAGTGGGGGGTGCTCACGCAGATCGAGTCAGCGGCCGAGCTGGCCGCGGCCGAGCCGGCCCTGCGCCAATCGCTGGCAGGGGCGGTGCACTACCCGCACACCGGGGCGGTGAGCGACCCGTCGGCGCTGGTCAAGCGCTATGCGCAGGACCTGGTGCGCGCCGGGGGCGAGCTACGCCGCGCCAGCGTGCAAGGCTTGCACCCGCACGGGGGCGGCTGGCGTGTGCAGACCGACCAGGGCGCGGTGGACGCGGCGCAGGTGGTGCTGGCCATGGGCCCTTGGTCCGACGGGCCGCTGCGCGCGCTGGGTTACCGCTGGCCGCTGTTTGTCAAACGCGGCTACCACCAGCACTACGACGGCGCGCACGGCCTGCGCGCGGCGGTCTACGACGGCGAGCGCGGCTACCTGTTGCTGCCCATGAAGGCGGGGCTGCGCCTGACGACCGGGGCCGAGCTGGCGCTGCGCGACGCGCCGCCCCAGCCGACCCAGCTGCCGCTGGCCGAAGCCAGCGCGCGCGAGCTGGTGAACCTGGGCCAGGCCCTGCCCCTGCCCGTCTGGATGGGCAGCCGGCCGTGCACCGCCGACATGCTGCCGGTCATGGGGGCCGCGCCGCGCCACCCGGGCCTGTGGTTCAACCTGGGCCATGCCCACCAGGGCTTTACCCTGGGGCCCGTGGCCGGGCGCTTGCTGGCCGAGCTGATCGGCGGCGAGACGCCGTTGCTGGACCCGGCGCCCTACTCGGCCGCGCGGTTTTGAGGCGCCGCCTCAGGCCATGCGGTAGATGCTGATGTTCACGCCGGTGGGCGCGCGTCGCCCGCAGCCCACGAACTGGCTTTGATTGAGCCAGTGCCAGGCGGGGGCGGCGGCTTCCAGGCGCGGCTGGCAGCGGAAATAGATCTCGTCGGGGTTGACGGTCTGGCCCGCCAGCAGGCGGCGCGCGTTCTCCTCGGAGGCCACGCGCAAGGCGGTGTTGTGCACCCAGATGCGCGCCCCGTCGTCGAGCTCGATCACATAGCGCGCGTCCAGGTGCGCCATGGTGTTGCCCTCCAGCACCAGCTGGAAGTCGGCGCCCGCGTCCAGCACGCGGCCATTCATGCGCGGGCCGCGCACCACCCCGCCGGTGATGGGGACCACGCGGCGCATGCCAAACGGTGTTTGGCCGACCTCGATGGGCGGGCTGACGGTGACCAGCAGGTCGCACACATGTTCCAGGGTGGGGGCGGGCAGGGTGATCGGTTCCATGGGGGTATGCCGTTGGACTGGGGCCGCCGGGGCGGCCAAGTTCGTATAGTGTCGGGACGACCATCATAGCCATGCGATCCACCGAATCCACCCCCCCCAGCAGCGCCGCCGCGCGCGACAACCCAAACTTTGTCCAGGCCTTGGCCAAGGGGCTGGAGATCCTGGCGGCCTTCTCGAGCGGGCAGGTGCTGGGCAACCAGGACCTGGTGGCGCGCACCGGTCTGCCCAAGGCCACGGTCTCGCGCCTGACCTCGACCCTGGTCGCGCTGGGCTATCTGCGCGTCGACCCGGGTTCGCGCAAGCTCTTGATGGGCACCCGGGTGCTGGGCCTGAACGCCAACTACCAGCGCCATGTGGGCCTGCAGCGGGTGGCGCGGCCGCTCATGGAGCAGCTCAGCCATGAGCTGCAGATGACGGTGTCGATGGCCACGCGCGACCGGCTGGAGATGACGTTTCTGGAGGTGACAAGGCCGCCGCCCACCAGCGCGCGCCTGGTGACCAACACCGACATCGGTTCGGTGATGCCGATTGCCGTGACCTCGATCGGTCTGGCCTATATCGTGGCCGCCAGCGTGCGCGAGCGCGCGCAGATCGTGCAGGGCCTGAGCCGGCGCTTCCCCGACGAGTGGCCCACCTGGCGTGCCGGCATCGAGCAGGCGCACCAGCAATACGCGCGCCAGGGCTTTGTGATCTCGCAGCGCTCCTGGGGGCGCGAGGTCAACGCGGTGGGCGTGCCGCTCGGGCTGCCCGAGCAGCAGCTGGTGGTGGCCTTTCATTGCGCGGGCGCCGCCTCGCAGGTGCCGCTGGCGCGCATGCGCCGCGAGATCGGTCCGCGCCTGGTCGAGACGGTGCAGGCCATTGCGCAGGCGCTGCGCCAGCAGCGCGCCAGCGCGCGTCGCTAAGGCGCGCGATCCGCCATCCAGGGCCATGGGCGCCCAAAGGGTTCCGATATGCGGAACCAATGCCCAAGGCCGTTGAGCGCGGCAGGGGGGGCGCCCACAATCGCGCTTTTCCTTGAGGGCGATGGCCATGGATGCTTTGTTGATGTCTCGATTTGTGCCGCCTCCTGGCCAGCGCTTGCTGGTGGTGGGCGGTTGTGGCGGCATGGGCCGCGCCCTGGTGCAGGCGGCGCTGGCGCTGGAGCTGCAGGTGGTGGTGCTCGACCGCCCGCAAGCCCTGGCCGATCACCCGGTGCCCGCGGGCGTGACGGCGCTGGCCTGCGATGTGTCGCAGGAGGCGCAGGTGCTGGCCGCGTTTGAGCAGGTGCAGGCGCACTGGGGCGCGATCGACGCGCTGGTGAACCTGGCCGGCTACACCGGCGAGCGCATCCCGCTGGCACAAATGCGCACGCAGGAGTGGGACGACATCGTCAACACCGATTTGCGCGGCATGTTCCTCATCACGCGCGCGGCCGCGCCGCTGCTGCAGGCCTCGCTCGCGCAGGGCCGCGCCCCGGCGGCGGTGCTCATCTCCTCGACCTTTGGCGTGCGCGTGCAGCACGAGGGCTATGCCCCCTATGCCGCCTCCAAGGCCGGTGTGATCAACCTGGTGCGCGCCCTGGCCACCGAGTGGGCCCCGGGCATTCGCGTCAACGGCGTGGCGCCGGGCGTGATCGACACCGCCTTCCTGCACGGCGGCACCGCGCGCGCGGTCAAGCAGACGCGGCTGGACATGTCGCGCTTTGTCACCGGTGTGCCCCTGGGCCGCCTGGGCCAGGCCGAGGACATCGCCCACACCATCTTGTTCCTGCTGGCCCCGGCGGCCAGCTATGTGACCGGCCAGACCGTGCACGTCAACGGTGGGAGCTTCATGCCATGAGCCGCACCCCCGACACCATCACCTCCTGGATCGACGGCCAGTGGTGCGCCCCGGGCGCCCACCGCCTGCCCGTCATCAACCCTGCCACCGAGGGCCACGAGGCCTGGCTGAGCGAGGCCGACACGGCCGAGACCGACGCCGCCGTGCAGGCCGCCTGGCGCGCGCACCAGCGTGGCGTCTGGTCGGGCCTGCCCTCGGCCGAGCGCGCGGCGGTGCTGCGCCGTGTGGCCGCGCTCACCCGCACCCACCTCGACGAGCTGGCCGCGCTCGAATGCCGCAACAGCGGCTTGCCCATCCGCTACCTGCGCCAGCGCCAGCTGCCGCGCATCTTGCGCAACTTTGAGTTCTTTGCCGACTGGCTGTCGCAGAACACCGAAAAAGCCGGCATGCAGGACGATGCCTACCTGCGCTTTGTGGTGCGTGAGCCGGCGGGCGTGGCGGCCCTGATCTCGCCCTGGAACGCGCCGCTGGCGCTGGCCTCGACCAAGATCGCGGCGGCCCTGGCCTTTGGCAACTGCTGCGTGGTCAAGACCGCCGAGAACACCCCGCTGGCGGTGGCCCGTTTCATGGAGATCCTGGCCGAGGCGGGCGTGCCCGCCGGGGTCGTCAACATGGTCAACGGCCGGGGTGCGGTGACCGGGCAGGCCCTGGTGGCGCACCCGCTGGTGCGCGTGGTCTCGTTCACCGGCGGCACCGCCACCGGCCGCGCGATTGCGGCGGCGGCGGCCCCGGGCCTCAAGCGGGTCGACCTGGAGCTGGGCGGCAAATCGGCCAACATCATCACCGAGACGGCGGTGCTGGACGATGCGCTCGACGGCGCCCTCACCTCGATCTACACCAACAACGGCCAGCAGTGCTTTGCGGGCTCGCGCATCCTGGTGCAGCGGCGCGTGGCCGACGAGTTCATCGGCCGCTTTGTCGCCCGCGCCCAGGCCATCCGCGTGGGCGATCCGCTCGATGAGCGCACCGAGGTCGGGCCGCTGTCGAATCTGGCGCACTGGCAGCGGGTGCAGGGCTTTACCGAGCTGGCCCGCGCCGAAGGCGGTCAGCTCTTGTGCGGCGGCGATCGGCCGGCGCATCTGGACAAGGGCTATTACCTCAACCCCACGGCGGTGCTGATGCCGGGCAACGACAACCGGGTGTGCCAGGAAGAGATTTTTGGCCCCTTTGCTGCCTTCCAGATCTACGACGAGTTCGAGGAAGCGCTGCAGATTGCCAACGCCTCGGACTACGGCCTGGTGGGCTATCTGTGGAGCAACGACCTGGCGCAGATGCAGCTGGCCGCGCGGCGCATCCAGGCCGGGGTGGTGCTGGTGAACACGCCGATGCTGCTGGACCTGCGTTTTCCGTTTGGCGGCTTCAAGCAGTCGGGCGTGGGGCGCGAGGGCATCGAGGGCATGCGCCACTTCTACACCGAAGAGAAGACCGTCACGCTGGCGCTGCGCCGACCAGCCATGGAGCGATTGGGCCTGGGCGGCTGAGGCCTGCGTGTTGGGGGGCCGGCCCGCAGGGGCCGGCCAAGGCTCAGGCCACGCCCACCCAGCGGGCGAGCACCTGGGCCAGGGCCTGCGGCTGCTCCATCGGCAGCAGGTGGCCCGCCCCGTCGATGCGCTCGTGGCGCACCCCGGGGCGCTGCTCGGCCCAGGCCATGGCCGCCGGCGGGAACACCGCGTCCTGCAGGCTCGAGACCGCCAGCGTTGGCCGCTGGCCATCGATCCGGTGGCTGTAATCGGGCCGCGTCATGGCCGCGCGCAAATGCGCCGCATAGGTCTCGGGGCCGTAGGCCCGCACCATCGCTTCGCGCTCGCGCATCAGCGCCTCATCGCGCAGGCTGTCCGGATGGAAGGCGTTGCCGGCTTGCGCCTGCACCATCTCGAAGTAACGGCCTTGGGCCAGCGCGTCCAGGGCCACCTGGCGGCGCGCCGCCGCGGCCGGGCTTTCGCCGCCGGGCGCGCTGCACACCAGGGCCAGGCCCTGCACCCGCTCGGGTGCTGCGTCCAGCAGCGCCATCGCCACATAGCCACCAAACGAAAAGCCCGCCAGCCAGAAGCGCTCGGGCAGGGTGGGCAGCAGCGCTTGGGCAATCGCCTGCACGCTGGGCAGCGCCGGGTTGTCGGGCGCCCAGGTCTGCAGCCCGGCCACCGGGGCCAGGGCCTGCTGCAGGCGCGCGAACACCGCGCCCGTGTTGTTCAGCCCGGGCAGCAGCACCAGGTGTTGGGGGGTGGTCATGCTGCTCATGATGGGATGTAACGCGGATCGCGCGTCTCGCCATGGATGCGGTCGTGCTCGACCCAGCAGGCGTGCGTGCCGGCCGAGATGCGGTGCGGCAAGATGATGCGCGCCAGCGGTCCGCGCGTGATGTCCTCGGCCGGGATGACCCAGCACTCGGACTGGTTCTCGGCCATGTTGTTCACAAAGGTGAGCACATAGCCGTCGTCCTCGCGCTGCGCGCCAATGCGCCGCCCAATTTGCGGCTCGCTGCCAAAGCGGCCCTTGCCGTATTCGAGCGATTGCGTCTGGCGCGTCTGCAGGTCGTAGCGCTTGAGGCCGCGAAACAGCCACTCGCCCTTTTCGTACAGCACGTTGAAGCTGTAGCGGTAGGGGCGGCCCACATAGTCGTTGGCCACCATCGGGAACTCGGTGATCTCGTCGTCGATCTGTTCCTCGTGCGTCTGGCCGGTCTTGAGATTGAAGCGCCAGCGGTACATCAGCGTGGGGTTGTTGTGCTTGTCCAGGTGCGCGCGGATCTTGTCGTAGGCGGCTTGCTTGCCCTCGGCGCTCGACTGGCCCACATTGGGCTTGTGCGGGTTGGGCATGATGCAGCCGTCCATCACCACCTCGTCGCCGTCCTCATAGCAATTGGCCAGGTGCAGGATGTGGCAGGGCGTGGCCTCGAACCAGCGCACCGAGGCGCTGTCGCCAAAGCGCGGCAGGATGCCAAAGCGCGCGGGCCGGTCGCGGTAGAACACCATCTTGCGCTGGCCCTTGGCCAGCAGCTCGTTGTCAAAGTGGAAGGGCAGGTCGTGCAAGATCGTGTAGTTCTTGGTGATGCCCAGGTCGTGTGGCCAGCGAGCGCCCGGCAGGTCGATCGGCACGTAGTGCACCAGGCGGTTGTGCTTGTCGATCACGCCGTAGTTCATGTACGGCGGCTTCTCGGGGTAGTTGAAGAACATCATGTCCCCGGTCTCGCTGTCGATCTTGTAGTGCGAGGCCACGCCATCGGGCACGTGGCGCGCCCAGTCCGGGTCGGGGCCCAGGGTCTCGAGGGTGATGGGGTCCAGGCGCCAGGGCTCGCTACCCTGCGACATGCCGGCGATCAGCTTGCCGGCGTGGATCTTCACATCGGTGCCTGCGTTGTCCTTCATGGCGCCCATCGAGCCCCAGCCGCGGCGTGCCTGCAATTGCGGCGACAGCATGCCCGGCCACAGCGAGCGGCCTGCGGCCTGCTCGGCCAGAAAGCCGGTGGTCTGCACAAAGCGGTTGCGGTAGGTGGCGCGGCCGTTCTCGAAGTGCATGGCGTGCAGCATGCCGTCCCCGTCAAAGGGGTGGTACATGCCGATCGACTCGTGCACCTGGTTGTGCGTGTTGCGCACATAGATGCCGGCCAGGTCCTTGGGAATCTCGCCAATGACCTTCATGCTGTCGGTGTCGGCCACCCACTCTTGCATGGTCGGGGTAAACGGGCCCTGCAGAAACGGGTGATCGTTGTCTGGCGCCAGGGTCGAGGTGTAGGTCTTCAAAAGGGCTTGCATGGTTCACTCCATCGGGGTTGCGGCAGCGGGCTCAGTCGAGTTTGATCTTGCCGCTGCGGATCAGTTCGCCGTATTGGCGCAGGCCATCCTGCACCTCGCGGGTAAAGGCGTCGGGGCCGGTCCCGGTCACGATGTAGCCCATGTCCGAGAGCCGCTTGTGGACGGCCGGGTTTTGCAGGGTTCGGACAAAGGCGGCGTTGACGCGGTCGACGATGGGCTTGGGCGTGCCCTTGGCCAGCACATAGCCCACCCAGCCGTCGGACTTGAAGTCAAAGCCCTGTTCGCGAAACGTCGGCACGTTCGGCAGCGAGCTCACACGCTTGTCGCTGCTCACCGCCAGCGCACGCACCTGGCCGCCGTCGATGAAGGACTTGCCGGTGTTGGTGACCAGCGAGAACTGCAGCGAGCCGCCGGCCAGATCGGTCAGCACCTTGGCCTCGCCGGTGTAGGGCACATGCGTGGTGTCGATGCCCAGCTTGAGGTTCATTGCCACCGAGTTGAAATGAAAGCTGGTGCCCACGCCGGGCGTGCCGTAGTTGAGCTTGCCCGGCTGACGCTTGGCCAGGGCGATGAATTCGGGCAAGGTGTTGATGCCCAGCTTGGTGTCGACCACCAGGGTCAGAAAGGTCTCGACCGCGGTGGTGATGGGCTCGAACTGCTCCAGCGGCTTGATGCGGTAGTTGGGGTTGGTCAGCGGCAGCGTGACCATGGTGGCGGGCACCACCAGGCCGATGGTGGTGCCGTCGCGCGGGGCTTGCAGCACCTGCTCCAGCCCGATCTGGCCGCCGGCCCCGGCCTTGTTCTCGACCAGCACGGTCGCGCCCCCGAGCTGGCGGCCGAGTTCTTCGCTCAGGCTGCGGGTGACGATGTCGGTCAGGCCGCCGGCCGGGTAGGGCACGACGATCTTGATCGGTTTGCCTGGCCAGTTGTCGGCCTGTGCGAAGGCGGCGAGCGGCGCCAGCAGGGCCAGGCCCAGGCTGGCCAGCGCCCAGGTGCGGCGGGAAGAGGGGGTGCGCATGGAGGTCTCCGTGGGGGGGGTGCGGGACAGGCCGGCCTCAGGCGCGGCGCAGGTGCTGGTCGATGAAACCGAGCAGGTGCTGGTTGAACAGCTCGGGCTCTTCGGCAAAGCTGTAGTGGCCCGAGTTGGGCAGCACTTCCACCTGGGCTTGTGGAATGAATTGGCGCTGGATGTTGCGCATGCCCTCGGGGCGCCCCACCTTGTCGTGGTGGCCGGCCAGCAGCAGCGTGGGCACGCGCACCTGGCGCAGGGTCTCGGTGCCCTCGTAGTTCACGATGGCACGGATCGAGGCCACAAAGGTCTCTTTGCGGGTGGCCAGCGCGACCTCGCGCACGCGCTCGACCAGCGGGCCGGCAGAGCCGGGGGCGAACATCGATTGCACCACCGGCGCGGCGGTCTCGCGAAACGACAGGCCGCGCTCGAGCGGCTCGATGCGCTCGGCCAAAAAGGTGCGCTTGTCCTCTTCGCTCTTTTGCGAGAACGAGGCCACGGTGGCCGAGATGCCCAGCGCATGCACGCGCTCAGGGCGGGCGCGCACCACGGCCGGCGCGATGATGCCGCCCATGCTGTGGCCCAGCACCATGTTGCGCGCGCTGCCCATCAGGTCGATCAGGCGCCCGCAGGCCTCGGCCATGGCCTCGATCTGCAGCCCGCCCTCGGGCAAGGGGCTCAGGCCGTAGCCGGGGGCGTCCCAGGCGACCACGCGCAGACCCGCGCCCACCAGGGTGGCGATCTCGTGCTGGAAGTAGTCCTTGCTGCCATAGGCGCCGTGCAGGAGAAACACCGTGGTGTCGCCCTCACCGGCCACCTGGAAATCGGGCATGCGCAGGGCATGGCTCATGAAACGTCTCCGTGATGAATGTCAAGACACGGATTGTTCAGGGCGCCGGCCGGCCCATCAACCGACAAGCATGGTCAGTTCCGACAGGCGGAACGGATGAGCGCCTCAGTTGGCCGGCTTGCGGGCCGCTTTGGGGCGCGTTGGCGGACGCGCCACCCAGAAGGCCACCGAGCCCAGGGCGGCGAGCAGGGCCAGCGTGGAAAAGCCCAGCCGGTAGTCGCCCTGCCAGTCGGCCAGCATGCCCGCGATCAGGGGGCCGCCCATTTGCCCGAAAGCCAGCAGCACCGTCGAGATGCCCATGATGCGGCCGAGCCAGCGGGTGCCAAAGTAGTCGGCGCGGATGGCCTGCATATAGGGCCCGCGCAGGCCCCAGGCCACCCCGTGCAAGAGGGCAAACGCCCACATCATGGCGACATGGCTGGCATAGGTCAGGCACAGCAGGCCCAGCGTGTGCGAGAGCATGCAGGCGGCCGCGATCTTGCGCTTGTCCAGGTGCTGCGGCATGGCCGCGCCCAGCAGCACCCCGCCCAGCTGCCCCAGGGTCAGCAGCATCATGAAGCCGCCGGCGGCGGTCATGCTGTGGCCCAGCCCCTCCTTCATGTGCGTCACCGCATGCACCGTCACCGCTGACACCACCAGCAGCGCCAGCGCATGTCCGGCGGCCAGCAACCAGAAGGCCGGTGTGCGCAAGGCCTGGACCAGGGTGAAGTGATGCGCCTCCTCCACCAGGGTGCTGGTGGGCGCGCTGCCATCGGCCTGCGGGGGGCGCGGGGTGGGGGCGATGCCGTCGGGGTGCAGGCCCAGCTCGGCGGGGCGGTGGCGGATCAGGCCGGCCAGCGGCAGGCCCACCAGCCAGGCCAGGGTGCCGGCCACCATGGCGGTTTCGCGCCAGCCCAGGTGCTGCATCGACCAGGCCAGCAGGGGCGACATCAGGCCGCCCACGGCCAGGCCCACCGTCATCATCGAGAGCGCGCGGGCGCGCTGTTTTTCAAACCAGTGCACCACCGCGATCGACAGCGGAAAGTAGCCGCTCAGGCTGGCGCCCACCGACATCAGCACCGCGCTGGCGTAGAACACGGGCAGGCTTTGCACCTGGCTGAGCAGCCACAGGCCAGCGCCCAGGCAGACCATGCCCGTGCGGATCATGCGGCGTGGGCCAAAGCGGTCAAGGAGCCAGCCGAGCATGGGGCCCAGCAGGGCGGTCTCGGCCGATTGCAGCGCGGCCCCGCCGGCCAGTGCGGTCTTGCTCCAGCCCATGTCCTCGGCCAGCACCGCGATGTACAGGCCAAAGGATTGCACCATCAAGGCGGCCAGCAGGAACTGGATGCCGCAGGCCGCGGCGACCACACGCCAGCCGTAAAAAATCTTCATGGGCCCCATGGTAGCCAGACTGGGCGCGCGGGGCTGATGATTTTGGACAGTGGCGCGGCCGCTAGCCCTCGATGCGCCGCAGCAGGTCCAGCACCAGGCGGTTGAAGATCTCGGGCTGCTCGCGCGGCACCCCGTGGCCGCTGTCGGGCACCACCTGGGTTTGCCAGGTCGGCACCTGCGGGCGCAGGGCCTCGAAGATGGCGCGGTGCACCGGGGCCGTGCGCTCGCCGCGCAGCAGCAGCACCGGCATGGGCAGGGCCGCCAGGCGCTCGGGCGCCAGCCAGGGGAACTCGTCGCTCGAGAGGGCCAGCATCTTCATGGCCAGCAGGTTTTGCAGGCGCTGCTGCATGGCCGGGGTATCGGCTTGCGGCGCGGGGGCGCCCTGGATGCCGCCCGTCATGCGCTGCGCGCCCAGCACATCGTCGCCGGCGCGAAAAGCGGCGTTGGCCGGCTCGATGGTCTCGCGCCGAAAGGCCGCGGCAATGGCCTGGCCCTGCGGGTCGCGCTCGGCGTACTTCATCATCGGCGGCTCCACCGCCACCACGCCCAGCACCCGCTCGGGCGCGGCCACGGCGGCGGCCAGGGCGGTGAAGGCGCCATACGAGGTGCCCACCAGCAGCGCGCGCGCGATGCCCATGGCATCGAGCAGGCCCAGCAAGTCCTCGGCCTCCTGCAGCGCGCTGTGGTCGGGCGAGGGCATGCGGTTGGGATTGGGGTGGCTGTAGCGGCGGCTGTAGCTCACGCAATCGGCGTGTGGCACCAGCGCGGGCCACTGCGCCCCCCAGGAGCGCCAATCGCCCATGGCGCCGTGGACGAGCACCAGGGGCGTGCCCTGGCCTTGCCGCACGGCATGCAGGACCACGCCGCTGGCGAGGGTGTGGGCCTGGGCTTGCAGATCGAGCAGGCGCAGATGGGGTTCGGCCAGATCCGCCATGCGCTCAGCCCTCGGCCTTGACGTTGGCGTCGCGGATGACCTTGCCCAGGCGCGTGCCCTCGGCGCGCAAAAAGGCCTGCAGCGCCTCGCGCGAGCTGTAGCGCTCGGGCGCGTACATGGCCAGGCCCTCGAGCTTGTCGCGCACCGCCGGGACCTGGCGCGCCTTGTTCCAGGCCGCGTGCAGCTGATCGATCACCGCTTGCGGGGTGCGCGCCGGGGCAAAGATGCAGATCCAGCCCAGGTATTCAAAGTCCTTCACGCCGGCCTCGTGCACCGAGGGCGTGTCGGGCATGCTGCTCACCCGCTCGCGCGTGGTCACCGCCAGCAGCTTCAGGCGCCCGGCCTTGACCTGTGCCATCGGCACATTGGGCGCGGTGAACATCACCTGCACCTGACCGCTGAGCAGGTCGGGCAGGGCCGCGCCGTCGCCTTTGTAGGGCACGTGCGTCATCTGAATCCCGGTCTGCTGGCAAAACAGCTCGGTGCCCAGATGGCCCGATGAGCCGTTGCCCCCCGAGGCGTAGGCGATGCTGCCGGGCTTGGCGCGCGCCAGCGCAATCAACTCCTGCACCGAGTTGATGCCCAGCGAGGGATGGGCCACCAGCACAAACGCGCCCGCGCCCAGCATGGTCACGGGCACCAGATCGGTCTGGGGGTTGTAGGGCAGTTTGGGAAACAGGTGCGGCACGACCACGATCGAGGCGGGGCCGGTGGCCAGCAAGGTGTGCCCATCGGGCGTGGCCTTGGCCACCTGATCGGCCGCCGGCATGCCGCTGGCGCCGGGCTTGTTCTCGATCACAAAGGGCTGGCCCAGGGTGGGCGCCACCGCGTCCGACATGATGCGCGACATGAAGTCGGAGGGACCACCCGGGGCCGAACCCACCAGGATCTTGACGGGGCGGCTGGGCCAGCTTTGCGCCAGCGCGCTGCGGCCGCCCAGGCTGGCCAGGGCCGCGCTCAGGCCGGCGGCTTGCAGCCAGGTGCGGCGGCGCATGGGGGCAGGGGTCGTGGGCATGGGGTCTCCTTGTGGGTCTGGAATGGCGCAAATTGTGTGGACGCGGCGCGGGGCTGGGAAATAAAATCGCCGCTCCAGCCATAAGCAACACTGATATGTCGTCGACCGCCCAAGTCCTGCACAACCGCCTGCTGGCCAAGGCGCGCTTTCGTCATCTGCAGGTGCTGGTGACCCTGGCCGAACTGGGCAGTGTGCAAAAAAGCGCGCAGGCCATCGGCCTGACCCAACCGGGGGTGACCCAGCTGCTGGCCGACCTGGAGGGCTTGCTGGAGGTGACGCTGTTTCGCCGCCATGCGCGCGGTGTGTGGCCCACGCCGGCCTGCGGCGACCTGCTGCCGCTGGCGCGCCAGGCCTTGCTGGGCCTGTCCAGCACCGCCGAAGCGGTGGCCGCCCGCCAGGGCTTGGGCCAGGGCCTGGTGCGCGTGCATGCCAGCACCGCCGCCATGCACGGCCTGCTGCTGGAAGCGCTGCCAGCCTTCAACCGGGCCCAGCCCCAGCTGCAGCTGCAGGTGCACGAGAGCGAGCAGCACGCGCAGTACGACGCGATTGCCCGTGGCGAGCTCGACCTGGGCGTCTGCCGCGAGTCGGCCATGCTGCCGCAAGGCTGGCACTTTGAGCCGCTGCGGCCCGACGATTTTGCGGTGGTGGCGGCGCCCGGTCATCCGCTGGCGCGCCGGCGCCGGCTGCGCTTTGCCGACTTGCTGACACAGGAGTGGGTGATCTCGCCCATCTCCTCGAGCGCCCGGCACCAGCTGGACCAGCTGTTTGCGGCGCACGGGGCCACCCCGCGCATCAACGCCGTCATCACCCGGGTGGCCACCATGAGCTGGTCGATGCTGGCCAGCGGGCGCTTCCTGACCCTGGTGCCGCGCAGCGTGTTTCGGCCGTTTTTGCTGCGCGGCGACTTGGTGGCGCTGAACCTGGACACGACCTGGCCCATGCCCACGCTGGGCTTGCTCGCGCCCCTGGATCCGCCACCGGCCACCGCGCGCCTGTGCGAGCACCTGCGCGCGCACGCGCTGGCGATGGACGCGGCCGCGGCCTAAGCGCCCACGCGCCGCTGCAAGTCCTCGAACGAGATCAGCTGCCCGGCCAGCGCGCTGGCCATGACGGTGGGTGGGCTGGCCAGCCAGACCTGGCCCGGGCCGCTGCGGCCCGGGAAGTTGCGGTTGATGGCGCTCACGGTGACCTGCTCGGGCCGGGTCGACACGCCCGGTCCGCCATTGGCGCAAGCGCCGCAGGAGGGCTGCAACACGCGCACGCCCATGGCCGCAAAGGTCGCGTCAAAGCCTTGCGCGCGGCACCAGTCGCGCACGGCGGTGGTGCCGTACTGCAGGTACACCGAGACCCCGGGCGGCGGCCGCAGGCCCCGCGAGAGGCCCCAGGCCAGCACCGCGTGGTAGTGCACAAAGTCCTCGCGCTTGCCGGCGGTGCACGAGCCGCCGTAGGCGATGTCGATGCGCACCGGCTCGGCCAGCGCCGCCAGCGGCAGGCCCTGGCCGGGGTCGCCCGGCCGGGCCACCCAGGGCGAGAGGCAGCAGAGGTCCAGCGCCAGCGTGTGCGTCCAGCGCGTGTCGGGGTCGGCGCGCAGGGCCGGATCGGGCACCCAGTCCACACCGCGGCGCGCGCGCAAAAACGCGGCGGTGCGCGCGTCCGGGGCCACCACGCCCGACAGCCCGCCCAGCTCGGCGCACATATTGGTGAGGGTGGCGCGCTCGTCCAGGTCCATGGCCGCCACGCCCTCGCCCTCGAACTCGAAGACCTGGCCCAGGCCGCCGCCTTGGCGCACCCAGGGCTCGGCCAGCAGCGCCAGCACCACGTCCTTGGCGGTCACGCCAGGGCGCAGCTGGCCCGACAGCTGCACCCGCACCGCGCCCGGCCAGCTCACCCGCACCGCACCGGTGATCAGCGCGTTGGCCATGTCGGTGGTGCCCACGCCAAACGCGGCGCAGCCGAGCGCGCCGCTGTACGGCGTGTGCGAATCGGTGCCCACCACCACCTGGCCGGGCAGCGCGTGGCGCTCGGCCATCACCGCATGCGAGATGCCCGCCTCGTGGCGGCCGTCGTCGGCGTGTGCTTCGGCCTCGGTCAGGGTGCGCACCAGGCGCAGGCCGTGGCGCTGCGCGAAGTCGCGCTGGGCCTGCACCATGGCCTGCATTTGCGAGACCAGGCGCAGGCGCTGGTGCACCGGGCTCTCGTCCACATAGCTGCTGTGGTCCTCAAACACCACCACCTGCGCCGGCGTGTGCACCGCCAGCGCCTCGGGGGCGTCGGCCAAGGCGCGTCGCAGCAAGGTGTCGGCCATGCCGGTGTAGTACTCGTGGATAAAGCGCCAGTCGGCGCGCACAAACACGCCATCGCCCGGCTGTGGGGGCATGGGCGTGCCCGGCACGGGCAGCAGGTGTTGCCAGAGGATGCGCTGGAACAGGCTCAGTCCCGCTGGCATGGGCGGTGCGGCGGTCTGCGCCGATGGGCGCAGGTGCGTGCGGCCCCAGCGCAAGAGGCCGCCCGCGCGCAAAATGGCCGCGGCCAGCGCCTCGCGCCCGGCCACCAGCGTGTCCAGCGCAATGCCCGCGCCCGCATCCAGTGCGTCCAGCAGGGCTGGGTCGTGGTGGGTGAAGAGCCCGATGTTGTCGGCGTTCTGGCGGTAGATGCGCTCAAAGCTCTCGGCCACCACCAGGCGCACGCCCGCAAACTGCTCGGCGCTCGGGCTGTGCTCGCGCGAGGAGCCCTTGCCGTAGCGTCGCCCGGCCACCAGCACCTCGATGCCCGCGCGGCGCAGCGCGCCCGTGCCAATCGGCTGCTGGCCGCCGCAGACCAGGCCGGTGTGGGCAAAGTCGCCCAGGCGCTCGTCGTGGTGGCTCAAGATGGCCACCGGCGTGATCTCGTCGGTCGAGACGTCGTCGCGCAGCGGCCCGGCCTGCGCCCGCGTCAGGCGCTCGCCCGCGAGTTGGCGTGCGATCAGGGCCGGGTCCTGGCTGAGGTAGAGCACGCGTGCGCCGGGGCGCACGCCAAGGGCGGGGTAGGGGCTCATGGGGTGGGGTCGTGCAGGTGTGCCGCGACTTGTTGGCGGTGTTGGGTTTGGGCGGCCCGCTCGCGTTGCGCGGCGGCCTGGCACAGGGCCTGCAGCAGCTCTTGCGCCGCCGCCGAGAGGCTGTCGTCGTCGCGGTGGCAAATCACAAAGCGCCGCTCGGCCCAGGGCTCGGCCAGCGGCACCGTCACCAGGTGGCCGGCGCGGGCCTCGGCGGCCACCACCTCGTCGGGCAGGATGGCAATGCCCAGGCCAGCGCGCACCACGCGCAGCTTGGCCTCGATGTGGGTCACGATGACGCGCTGGCGCAGCGGCAGGCCCAGGGCTTGCGCCTGCTGCTGCAGCAGCACGGTGACGGCGGCCGTGGGCGGCAGGGTGACGTGCTCGTGCGCCAGCGTTTGCGCAAAGCGCACCTGCGCCAGGCGCGCCAGCGCATGACCGGGCGGCACCACCACGCACAGGCGGTCGCCGCCATAGGGGTGGGTGCGCAGGGCCCCGGTGTCGGTGCGGTCCCAGAGCACGCCCAGCTCGGCCTCGCCGTCGCGCACGCCCTGCACCACCCGGTCGCTCACGCGCTCCTCGATGTCGATGCGGATGTGCTGGTGGCGTCGCGCCTGCAGAAAGTGGGCAATGTCCTCGGAGAGCGACTCGGCCAGTGCCGAGGCCGTGCCCAGCACATTGACGCGCTGATCGATGCCCGCGGCCAGGCCGGCCAGGTCGCGCTCGATGCGTCGCGCCGACAGCAGCATGCTGCGCGCATGCTGCAGCAACAGCTCGCCGGCCGGCGTGGGCACCACGCCGTGCGGGCGCCGCTGCAGCAGCGCTGTGCCCAGCTGGGCCTGCAGCGCGGCCAGGCGTTTGCTGACCGCCGACGCCACCAGGTGCGCCTCCTCGGCCGCGCGGCTCATGCTGGCGTGCTCGCACACCGCCACAAACAGGCGCAAGGTGGTCAGGTCCAGATCCAGCATGGTGATATTCTAATTTGGAAAAGCATACTTCCAAAATACCACCCAATGGCCCAACTGGAACATCTACACTGCGCAGCATGACCCTTCAAGACCCCCAAGCCGCCTGGCCGACCCAGGTGCGCGTGCGCGAGGTGGGCCTGCGCGACGGCCTGCAAATGTGCGCGCGCACCGTGCCCACCGCTTTCAAAACCGACTGGATCGACGCCGCCTGGGCCGCCGGCGTGCGCGAGATGGAGGTGGGCTCGATGGTGCCCGCACAGCGCCTGCCGCAGCTGGCCGACACGCCCGAGCTGGTGCGCCACGCCAAGCGCCATGCCGGCCTGACGGTGTCGGTGCTGGTGCCCAATCTCAAGGGCGCCGAGCGCGCCCTCGACAGCGGCGCGGACACGATGCTGCTGCCCCTGTCGGCCAGCCGCGCGCACAGCCTGGCCAATTTGCGCAAGCCGCCCGAGGCGGTGCTGGGCGAGATCGAGGCCATCCTGACGCTGCGCGCGCAGCGCGGCGTGGCCATGGGGCTGGAGGTGGGCCTGAGCACGGCCTTTGGCTGCACCTTGCAGGGCGAGGTGGCCGAGGACGAGGTGCTGCGCCTGGTGGCGGCGCTGTGCGCGCTGGGCGTGGACCGCATCGGCCTGGCCGACACCGTGGGCCACGCCGACCCGCGCCAGGTGGCGCGCCTGTTTGCCGCTGCGCAGCAGCTGGCCGGCGCGCGCCTGGACTGCGCGCATTTTCACGACACCCGGGGCCTGGGCCTGGCCAATGTGATGGCCGCCCTGGGCCAGGGCCAGACCCGTTTTGACGCCTGCCTGGGCGGGCTGGGCGGCTGCCCGCACGCGCCCGGCGCCAGCGGCAATGTGGCCACCGAGGACCTGGTGTTTCTGATGGCGCGCATGGGCGTGGCCACCGGCATCGACCTGGACGCCCTGCTGGCCCTGCGCGCGCGCCTGGCCCAGTGGCTGCCCGAGGAGCGCCTGTACGGCCACATCGCGCAGGCCGGCTGGCCGCGTACCATTGGCACTTCTTCAACCGTTGATTGCGCATGACCGCCTCTTCCTCCCTTCCCCTGACCGGCCTGCGGGTCGTTGAATTCACCCACATGGTCATGGGTCCGACCTGCGGCATGGTGCTCGCAGACCTGGGCGCCGAGGTCATCAAGGTCGAGCCCATCGAGGGCGACCGCACCCGCCACCTGCTCGGTTCGGGCGCGGGCTTTTTCCCCATGTTCAACCGCAACAAGAAAAGCATCCGGCTGAACCTGCAGCACCCCGAGGGCGCCGAGATGGCGCGCCGCCTGTGCGCCGGCGCCGATGTGGTGGCCGAGAACTTCAAGCCCGGCAGCATGGTCAAGTACGGGCTCGATTACGCCAGCTTGTCGCAGCACAACCCGCGCCTGATCTACGCCAGCCTCAAGGGCTTCTTGCCCGGCCCCTACGAGCACCGCACGGCGCTCGATGAGGTGGTGCAGATGATGGGCGGGCTGGCCTACATGACCGGGCGCCCGGGCGATCCGCTGCGCGCGGGCACCAGCGTCAACGACATCATGGGCGGCATGTTTGGCGCCATTGGCATCCTGGCGGCGCTGATCCAGCGCGGCATCACCGGTCGCGGCCAAGAGGTGCAGTCGGCCTTGTTCGAGAACAATGTGTTCCTGGTGGGCCAGCACATGCTGCAGTACGCCATCACTGGCAAAGCCGCCGAGCCCATGCCCAACCGCATCTCGGCGTGGGCGGTGTACGACGTCTTCACGGTGCAAAACGGCGAGCAGATTTTTCTGGCCGCGGTCTCCGATCCGCAATGGGCCACCTTCTGCCAGGTGCTGGGCTTTGCCGACCTGCTGGCCGACCCGCGCTATGGCAACAACAACGACCGGGTGCGCGAGCGCGCAACCCTGCTGCCCGAGCTGCGCCAGCGCCTGGCCAACCGCAGCGCCGCCGAGCTGGCGCGCATCTTCGAGGACGCGGGCCTGCCCTATGCGCCCATTGCGCGCCCCGAGGAGCTGTTTGACGACCCGCACCTGCAGGCCACCGGGGGCCTGGCCGAGGTGCGCCTGACCGACGGCCCGCGCGCGGGCCAGACCGCGCGGGCCGCGCTGCTGCCCATGACGCTGGGCGGCCAGCGCCTGGGCGTGCGCGAGCACCCGCCCTCGGCCGGTCAGGACACCGACGCCTTGCTGGCCGGCCTGGGCCTGGATGCGGCCGAGATCGCGCGCCTGCGCCAGGCCCGCGCGGTGGCCTGAGGGCGGCAGGGACAAGGGATTGCGCCGATGCCGCGGTCCCGCCAGTTGAGGCAAAATTTTTGCAAACCAAGGCCGCCCGGCGGCCCCTTCCCCCCTACCAAGGAGACCGAATGCGCCACACCCCTGATCGTCGCCAGACCTTGCAATACCTGGGCGCGGCCCTGGCCGCCATGGGCCTGCCCGTGCAGCTCGCGCAGGCCCAGTCGGGCACCGTCAAGTTCATCCTGCCCAACGCCACCGGCTCGGGCGTGGACGCCATCACCCGCACCATGGCGCCGGTCTTCGGCCGCCTCATGGGCGTCAACGTGGTGGTCGAAAACCAGGCCGGCGCCAGCGGCGTGATCGGCCTGCAGGCCATGGGCAAGACCCCGCCCGATGGCAACACCCTCTCGGTGGTCTCCAACAATGTGGTGATCTTCCCGAGCGTGATCAAGAACCTGCCCTTTGACATGCCGGGCGACTTCACCGCCATCGCCACCCTGGGCAACACGCCCATGGTGCTGGTGGCCAACCCGCAGAAAATCAACGCCAGCAACAGCCGCGAGTTCATCGCCGCCCTCAAGGCCAAGCCCGACGCTTACAACTTTGGCTCGGGCGGCACCGGCACCATCTTGCACCTGGCCGCCGAGATGTTCCTGGACGAGACCAACACCCGCGCCCGCCACATCCCCTACAAGGGCGTGGGCCCCATGGTGACCGACCTGCTGGGCGGCCAGATCGACTTTGGCGTGCTGGCCTTGCCCAGCATCGCGCAGCACATCAAGAGCGGCGCGGTGCGCGCCATCGGCATGTGCGCCGACAAGCGCACCGCCGCCATGCCCGAGGTGCCGACCTTTGTCGAGCAGGGCGTTGCCGGCTACGCCGTCGAGGCCTGGTTTGGCCTGCTCGGCCCCAAGGGCATGGCCCCGGCGCAGGTCAGCAAGATCCACGCGGCCATCGTCGCCACCTTCAACGACCCGGCCATCAAAGAGGCCATGGCCAAGCAGGGCAACACCATCAGCATCACCTCGCCCGAGCAAGCCAGCCGCACCTTCCGCAGCGAGATGGAGCGCTTTGCCCGCCTGGTCAAGAAGGTCGGCATCGAGCCGCAGTAAGCCGCTTCTGTGCAGGGCTTGACAGGCCCTGCCCCGCGCCGCACCATCGCCGCATGTCGATCCAGGCCCTCATTGTTGGCATCCACCTGGCACGCAGCACGCGTGGGCGCCCGGGCGCGCCGCCGTCGCGGCCCTGATGATCCGGCCCGCCGCCTGCGCGGGCCCCCCCTCTTTGTTCAAGTTTGGCTGGCGCCGCCAGGCCCACGGGGCCTGCGCGCCGCTGGCGCATTGGAGATCATCATGGCCGATCTGTTTGACAACCCCATGGGCCTGTGCGGCTTTGAATTCGTCGAATTCGCCTCGCCCACCCCGCAGGTGCTGGAGCCGGTGCTCGAGCGCCTGGGCTTTGCCTGTGTGGCGCAGCACCGCTCCAAGGACGTGGTGCTGTACCGCCAGGGCGACATCAACTTCATCGTCAACCGCGAGCCGCGCAGCCTGGCGGGCTACTTTGCCGCCGAGCACGGGCCTGGCCCCTGCGCGATGGCCTTTCGGGTGCGCGATGCGCACCAGGCCTATGCGCGCGCGCTGGCCCTGGGCGCGCAGCCCATCGAGGTGCCCACCGGCCCGATGGAGCTGCGTCTGCCGGCGATCAAGGGCATTGGCGGCGCGCCGCTGTACCTGATCGACCGCTTCGAGGACGGCAAAAGCATTTACGACATCGACTTCACCTGGATCGAGGGCGCCGAGCGCCATCCCGTGGGCCACGGCCTGCGCTGCATCGACCACCTCACGCACAACGTCTACAAGGGCCGCATGGCCTTTTGGGGCCAGTTCTACGAGCGCATCTTCAACTTTCGCGAGATCCGCTACTTTGACATCCAGGGCGAGTACACCGGCCTGACCAGCCGCGCCATGACGGCGCCCGACGGCCTCATCCGCATCCCGCTCAACGAGGAGTCGGGCCAGGCGGGTGGGCAGATCCAGGAGTACCTGCAGCAGTTCAACGGCGAGGGCATCCAGCACATTGCCCTGCTGACCGACGACCTGTGCGCGACCGTCGACCGCCTGCAGCTGGCGGGCGTGCCCCTGATGAGCGCGCCCAACGCGGTCTACTACGAGATGCTGGACGAGCGCCTGCCGGGCCACGGCCTGGCGGTGGGGGACTTGCAGGCGCGCGGCATCTTGCTCGACGGCTCGACGGCCGGCGACACGCCGCGCCTGTTGCTGCAGATCTTCAGCCAGACCTTGCTCGGGCCGGTGTTCTTCGAGTTCATCGAGCGGCGCCGCGACGAGGGCTTTGGCGAGGGCAACTTCAAGGCCTTGTTCGAGTCGATGGAGCGCGATCAGCTGCGCCGGGGCGCCCTGGGCAGCGCCTGAGGGCGCGCGCGGGCCTGGCGCGGGCGGCGGCCTCAGGCCGCGGCGGTGCAGACGCGCAAGACCTCTTGGCCATAGGCTTGCAGCTTGCGGTTGCCGATGCCGCTGATGCCCGAGAGGTCCTCGATCTGGCGCGGCGCGGCCTGCGCGATGGCGGCCAGCGTGGCGTCGTGAAAAATCACATAGGCCGGCAGGTTGTGCGAGCGCGCCACCTCGGCGCGCCAGGCCTTGAGGTTGATGAAGCGCACCAGCGCATCGGGCCCCAGGTTGGCGGCGGCGGCGGTGGGCATGGGGCGGCTGCGCGAGCGCGCACGGGCGCTGCGCTCTTGCGCCACCGCCTCGCGCAGCAGCACCGGCACCTCGCCGCGCAGCACCGCGCGCGAGGCCTCGGTGAGCATCAAGGTGTTGAAGCCGTCCTCGGCGTGCACATGCAGCGCGCCCATGGCGATCAGCTGGCGCAGCACGCCGCGCAGCTGCGCTTCGGAGTAGGCCGCGCCCACGCCAAAGGTCGAGAGGCTGTCGTGCCCGCGCTGGCGCACCTTGTCGGTGAGCTTGCCGCGCACGATGTCCATGGTGTGCGCCGCGCCAAAGCCGCTGCGGCTGGCCTGCTGGCAGCGGTAGACGGTGGACAGCAGCATGCGCGCGGCCTCGGTGCCGTCCCAGATTTGCGGTGGCACCAGGCAGTTGTCGCAGTTGCCGCAATAGGGCATCTCGATGCCGCTGCCGATGCGCTGGCCCAGGTAGCTCTCGCCAAAATAACCCAGCAGGCGCGCGCGCCGGCAGTCGGTGGCCTCGGCCAGGGCCAGCAGGGCGTCGAGCTTGCCGCGCATGACCTGCTTGAAGTTCTCGGCGGCGGGGCTCTCGTCGATCATGCGGCGCTGGTTCACCACGTCCTGCAGGCCGTAGGCCATCCAGGCGTGGGCGGGCAGGCCATCGCGCCCGGCGCGGCCGGTCTCCTGGTAGTAGCCCTCGATGTTCTTGGGCATGTCCAGGTGCGCCACAAAGCGCACATCGGGCTTGTCGATGCCCATGCCAAAGGCAATCGTGGCCACCATCACCACGCCGTCCTCGCGCAGGAACAGGTCCTGGTGGCGCTGGCGCACCGCCGGCTCCAGCCCCGCGTGGTAGGGCAGGGCCTGCACCCCGGCCTGGGCCAGCTGCTGCGCCACCTCCTCGACGCGGCGGCGCGACTGGCAATACACCACCCCCGCCTCGCCCGCGTGCTCGCCCTCGATCAGGCGCAGCAGCTGCTGCGTGGCCTCGCGCTTTTCCACAATGGTGTAGCGGATGTTGGGGCGGTCAAAGCTGCTGACAAACTGGCGCGCCTGCTCCAGTTGCAGGCGCTCGACGATGTCGGCCCGGGTGAGCGCGTCGGCGGTGGCCGTCAGGGCCACGCGCGGCACCTGCGGATAGCGCTCGTGCAGCAGCGTCAGCTGGCGGTACTCGGGCCGAAAGTCGTGCCCCCACTGGCTGACGCAATGCGCCTCGTCGATGGCAAACAGCGCCAGCTGGCCGCGCGCATAGAGCGCGTCGAGCTGGGCCAGAAACAGCGGCATCACCACCCGCTCGGGGGCGGCGTAGAGCAGGGTGATCTCGCCGCGCAGCAGGCGCTGCTCGATCTGGCGCGCCTCGTCGGGGCTGAGCGATGAGTTCAGGTACGCGGCCTCGACGCCGGCCTCGAGCAGGGCGCCCACCTGGTCGTGCATGAGGGCAATAAGCGGAGAGACGACGATGCTCACGCCGCGCCCGGCGCGCTGGCGGGCAATGGCCGGGATCTGAAAGCACAGGCTCTTGCCGCCGCCCGTGGGCATGAGCACGAGCGCATCCCCGCCACCGTTCACATGCTCGATGATGGCCTGCTGCGGGCCACGAAAGGCGTCGTAGCCAAAAACATCGCGAAGAATGGACAACAGGGGGTCGGACATGGGTGTGACAGAGCGAGCGGGGATAATACCCCCATGCAAGCCCCGATCTACACCCGCGCCACCGCCCTGCCCGAATTGCTCACGCGACGTATCGTGATCCTGGACGGCGCCATGGGCACCATGATCCAACGCCTGAAGCTGGGCGAGGCGGATTACCGCGGCACGCGCTTTGCCGACAGCCCGCGTGACCTCAAGGGCAACAACGAGTTGCTGAGCCTGACACGGCCCGATGTGATCGGCGCCATCCACGAGGGCTACCTGGCCGCTGGCGCCGACCTGATCGAGACCAACACCTTTGGCGCCACCCGCATCGCGCAGGACGACTACGCCATGCCCGAGCTGGCACGCGAGATGAACCTGGCCTCGGCGCGCCTGGCGCGCGCGGCCTGCGACCGCTTTGCCACGCCGCAGCGGCCGCGCTATGTGGCCGGCGCCATCGGCCCGACGCCGCGCACCGCCAGCATCAGCCCCGATGTGAACGACCCGGGTGCGCGCAACGTCGACTTCGAACAGCTGCGCGCGGCCTACCTGGAGCAGGCGCTGGCCCTGATCGAGGGCGGCTCGGATGTGCTGCTGGTCGAGACGATTTTCGACACGCTCAACGCCAAGGCCGCGTTGTTTGCCATTGACGAGGCCTTCGAGCAAAGCGGCGAGCGCCTGCCCCTGATCATCAGCGGCACCGTCACCGACGCCTCCGGCCGCATCCTGAGCGGGCAGACCGTGACCGCCTTCTGGCACAGCGTGCGCCATGCGCAGCCGCTGGCCGTGGGCCTCAATTGCGCGCTGGGTGCGGCGCTGATGCGCCCCTATGTCCAGGAGCTCAGCCGCGCGGTGGGCGACGAGGCCTTCATCAGCTGCTACCCCAATGCCGGCCTGCCCAATCCGATGAGCGACACCGGCTTTGACGAAACCCCCGAGGTCACCAGCCGCCTGCTGCACGACTTTGCTGCCGAGGGCCTGGTCAATCTGGTGGGCGGCTGCTGCGGCACCACTCCCGAGCACATCGGTGCCATTGGCCAGGCGGTCTTGCCGCTGGCCCCGCGCGCGGTGCACCGCGCGCGCTTTTACGCCGACGCGGCCTGACGCCGCCGGCTTCAGGTCAGCAGGGCCGCGCGCAAGGCGTCCTGCTCGGCCTGGCCCAGGCCCATGGCGCCGTGCCAGTAGGCCTGGCGGCCGCCAAATTGCGTGTTCACCGTCTCAAGGGCGGCCTGCAGAAATTGCGGCCGCACCGTCCACAGCACCTGCCGCACCTCGGCCGGCAGGCTGCCGGCCATCTCGCTGGGCGCCTGGTAGTAGGCGTTGGTGAGCAGGTAGTCGTGCGCGATGTCGTCGTCGGACACCCCCAGCGCCCACAGCACCATGGCCACGGCAAAGCCGGTGCGGTCCTTGCCCGAGGTGCAGTGGATGACCTGCGGCGCCGGATCGGCCAGCAGCTGGCGCACCACCTGGCCAAACACCGGCCCGTGCAGGCGCGCGAAATCGCGGTAGGTCTGGCACATCACCGCCACGGTGTCGTCCACCGAGGGCACCTGCCCGGCCGCATGCCACTGGCGCAGCCGCGTGACGACGGTGGGCTCGATGCCCAGCGCCACCTGGCGCACCCCGGGCACCGCATACGGCGTTTGCGCGCGCTCCTGCGCGCCGCGCAGATCGATGCTGTGGCGCAGCCCCAGGGCCTGCACCTGCTGCGTGTCCTGCGCCGTCAGGCCGGCCAGGTGGTCGGAGCGAAAGAGCCGCCCGGTGCGCACCCGCGCGCCGTCGGCGGCCCGCCAGCCGCCGGCATCGCGGAAGTTGGTGGCGCCTTGCAGCAGGCGGTGAACAGCGGTGGGGGCGGTGGGCTCGGACATGGCCACCAAGTGTAGTGATTTGGCCGGGCGGCGCTGTCGCGCAGGCTCGCGGCCAGCGGCTTGGGCCGGGGCCCTGGCCAAGCCGTTAAAATAGCGGGCTTTCCCAAGGAGCGTTGCAGCCCCACGAGCCCGTGCCGTGGGGTCAGGCTTGGGATTCGCTGATTGCAAACGACGCTCACCTCGCACGTTCTGAAGGTGAGCCGCCGTGTCCGCATCCGTTCCCGATCATCCTGTCCCGCCCATGAAGCTTGCCGGCCTGGAGCCGCTGTCGATTGGCGAGGGCCATCTGTTTGTCAACATCGGCGAGCGCACCAACGTCACCGGCTCCAAGGCCTTTGCGCGCATGATCCTCAATGGCCAGTACGAGGACGCGCTGGCGGTGGCGCGCCAGCAGGTCGACAACGGCGCGCAGATCATCGACATCAACATGGACGAGGCCATGCTCGACAGCCAGGCCGCCATGGTGCGCTTCCTGAACCTGATCGCCAGCGAGCCCGACATTGCCCGCGTGCCGATCATGGTCGACTCCTCCAAATGGTCGGTCATCGAGGCGGGCCTGCGCTGCATCCAGGGCAAGGCCATCGTCAACTCCATCAGCCTCAAGGAAGGCGAGCCCGAGTTCCGCCGCCAGGCGCGGCTTTTGCGCCGCTACGGCGCGGCCACCGTGGTGATGGCCTTTGACGAGAAGGGCCAGGCCGACACCTTTGCGCGCAAGACCGAGATCTGCCAGCGCGCCTACCGCATCCTGGTCGACGAGGTGGGCTTTCCGCCCGAGGACATCATCTTCGACCCGAACATCTTTGCCATCGCCACCGGCATCGAGGAGCACGACAACTACGCGGTCGACTTCATCGAGGCCACGCGCTGGATCAAGCAGCACCTGCCCGGCGCCAAGGTCAGTGGCGGCGTGAGCAATGTGTCCTTCAGCTTCCGCGGCAACGACCCGGTGCGCGAGGCCATCCACACCGTCTTTCTGTACCACGCCATCCGCGCCGGCATGGACATGGGCATCGTCAACGCCGGCATGATCGGCGTCTACGACGACCTGCCCGCCGAGCTGCGCGAGCGAGTGGAAGACGTGGTGCTCAACCGCCGCCCCGACGCCGCCGAGCGCCTGATCGAGATTGCCGAGCAGGCCAAGGGCGCGGCGCGCGACGACAGCGCCAAGCTGGCCTGGCGCGGCACGCCCGAGGCGCCGGTCCCGGTCGCCCAGCGCCTGCAGCACGCGCTGGTGCACGGCCTGACCGACTTCATCACCGAGGACACCGAGGAGGCCTACCAGGCGGTGCTCGCCAGCGGCGGCCGGCCCCTGCATGTGATCGAGGGCCCGCTCATGGCCGGCATGAACGTGGTCGGCGACCTGTTCGGCCAGGGCAAGATGTTCCTGCCGCAGGTGGTCAAGAGCGCCCGTGTGATGAAGCAGGCGGTGGCGCACCTGGTGCCCTATATCGAGGAAGAAAAGCGCCAGCTGCAGGCCGCCGGCGGCGACGTGCAGGCCAAGGGCCGCATCGTGATCGCCACCGTCAAGGGCGATGTGCACGACATTGGCAAGAACATCGTCACGGTGGTCCTGCAGTGCAACAACTTCGAGGTCATCAACATGGGCGTGATGGTGCCCTGCCACGACATCCTGGCCAAGGCCAAGGAGGTGGGGGCCGACATCATTGGCCTGTCGGGCCTGATCACGCCCAGCCTCGAGGAGATGCAGGTGGTGGCCAGCGAGATGCAGAAAGACCCCTACTTCCGCACGCGCGGCACGCCGCTGCTCATTGGCGGAGCCACCACCAGCCGGGTCCACACCGCCGTCAAGATTGCCCCGCATTACGACGGCCCGGTGATCTATGTGCCCGATGCCTCGCGCAGCGTGGGCGTGGCGCAAAGCCTGCTGGGCGAGCAGCGCACCGCCTTTCTGGCCGAGCTGCGCGCCGACCAGGACCGGGTGCGCGAGCAGCATGCCAACAAAAAGGTCACGCCGCTGTGGCCGCTGGCCAAGGCGCGTGCCAACGCCGCGGTCTGCACGCCCTGGACGCCCCCGGCGCCGCGCATGATCGGGCGCCGCGTGTTTCGCAACCAGGACCTGGCCGAGCTGGCCCAATACATCGACTGGGGCCCCTTCTTCCAGACCTGGGACCTGGCCGGTCCCTACCCGGCCATCTTGCAGGACGAGGTGGTGGGGGAGCAGGCGCGCCAGGTGCTGGCCGACGGCCAGCGCATGCTGCAGAAAATCATCGACGGGCGCTGGCTGACCGCGCATGCGGTGCTGGGCCTGTACCCCGCCAACCGCGACGGCGACGACATCGTGCTCTACACCGACGAGACCCGCCAGACGCCGCTGCTGACCTGGCGCGGCCTGCGCCAGCAGACCGAAAAGCCGGTGGTCGATGGGGTGCCGCGCCCAAGCCGCTGCCTGTCGGACTTTGTCGCCCCGCGCGGCACGCCCGACCATGTGGGCCTGTTTGCGGTGACCGCCGGGGTGGGCGCCCAGGCGCGCGCAGAGGCCTTCGAGGCCGCGAACGACGACTACAACGCCATCTTGCTCAAGGCCCTGGCCGATCGCCTGGCCGAGGCCTTTGCCGAGTACCTGCATGCACGGGTGCGGCGCGACCTCTGGGGCTATGCGGCGGACGAGCAGCTCGATGTGCCGGCGCTCATCCGCGAGGCCTACCAGGGCATCCGCCCGGCGCCGGGCTACCCCGCCTGCCCGGACCACAGCGTCAAGCAGGCGATGTTCGAGGTGCTGCATTGCGACGAGATCGGCATGGGCCTGACCGAGAGCCTGGCCATGACACCGGCGGCCAGCGTCAGCGGCTTCTACCTGGCGCACCCCGAGGCGCGTTACTTCAACGTCGGCCACATCGGTGACGACCAGTTGATCGACTGGGCCGCGCGCGAAGGCC
>JBEBDJ010000199.1:0-5621 GCA_041157045.1 Pseudomonadota bacterium | reverse complement strand
CCCCACCTTTGGCGCCGGCATGCCGGCTGCGCCCATGGCCCGCACCGACGACGGTCAGCTGCAGCTCTTGCTGGCCCAGGCCATGGGCCGCTGGCGCGCCCTGCGCCTGCTGCCGCGCCTGTTGGCAGGCCAGCACCTGGGGGACCCAGGCGTGCAGGTCTTGCCCTATGCGCGGGCGCAGATCGACTCTCCCGAGGGCCTGGCCCTGGCCGCCGACGGCGAGTGGCTGGGCGTGGCCCGGCGCCTGGTCATCGAGGTGCAGCCGCAGAGCCTGCTGGCCGTGCGCGGCCCGGTGCCCAGCGCCTGAGCGCGGCGCGCGCGGGCTCAGTCGCTCGCCAGCGACAGGCCACTGGGGCTGGCGCTGGCGACAAAGGCGGGGTTGCGCCAGTCGCCGCCCTGGCAGCGCAGCGGCGCGCCTTGCAGATCGCACACGCTGCCGCCCGCACCCTCGAGCACCGCCTGCGCGGCCGCGGTGTCCCAGGCCGAGGTGGGGCCAAAGCGTGGGTACAGATCGGCCAGGCCTTGGGCAATGCGGCAGAACTTGAGCGAGCTGCCCACCTGCAGCAAGGTGTGCGCGGGCAGGCGCTGGATCAGCGCGGCGGTGCGTGCGTCCAGGTGGTGCCGGCTGGCCAGCACCCGCCAGGGCTGCAGGCCCGTGGGCACCGGGGCCACCGCCAGCGGCGCCAGGCCCGCCGCCGTGCGGCCCATGGCACCCAGGCCCGCGCCGCCCCAGAAGGTCTGGTGCAGGGCGGGCGCATGCACCACGCCCCAGATCGGCACGCCGTGCTGCACCAGGGCGATGTTGACCGTGTATTCGCCGTTGCGCGCCATGAACTCGCGCGTGCCATCGAGCGGGTCCACCAGCCAGAACGCGTCGGGCAGCGCATGGCGGTGCGAGGCGCTGTCCTCCTCGGACACCAGGGGCAGGGCCAGGGGCAGGGCCGCCAGGCCCTGCGCGATCACGCGGTGCGCGGCCAGGTCGGCCAGTGTCACCGGGGTGTGGTCGGCCTTGTCGGGCAGCTGCGCAGCGGCGGGGTCCAGGCGGGCCTCGATGTCGGCAATCGCCTGCCCGGCCGCCTCGGCCAGCGCACACAGCGCAGGCACCAGGGCGGGCAGGGCGCTGGCCAGGTCCACGCCCGCGCCTTACATGTTGCGGCGGTACTGGCCGCCGACTTCAAACAGCGCGTTGGTGATCTGGCCGAGCGAGCAGACCCGCACCGCGTCCATCAGCACCTCAAACACGTTCTGGTTGTGGATCACGGCCTGTTGCAGGCGCGCCAGCTGCTGGGGCGCGGTCTGCGCGTGGCGCGTGTGGAAGTCCTGCAGGCGCTTCAACTGCGACTCTTTTTCGTCCTCGGTCGAGCGCGCCAGCTCCAGGGTTTGCGGTGTGGCGTCGCCCTTGGGGTTGCGGAAGGTGTTCACGCCAATGATGGGCAGCTCGCCGGTGTGCTTGAGCATCTCGTAGTGCATGCTCTCGTCCTGGATGCGGCCCCGCTGGTAGCCCGTCTCCATCGCGCCCAGCACGCCGCCGCGCTCGGCAATGCGCTCGAACTCGGCCAGCACCGCCTCTTCGACCAGCTCGGTGAGCTCGTCGATGATGAAGGCGCCCTGGTTGGGGTTCTCGTTCTTGGCCAGGCCCCACTCGCGGTTGATGATCAGCTGGATCGCCATCGCGCGGCGCACCGAGTCCTCGGTCGGCGTGGTGATCGCCTCGTCAAAGGCGTTGGTGTGCAGGCTGTTGCAGTTGTCGTAAATCGCGATCAGCGCCTGCAGCGAGGTGCGGATGTCGTTGAACTGGATCTCTTGCGCGTGCAAGGAGCGGCCCGAGGTCTGGATGTGGTACTTGAGCTTCTGGCTGCGCTCGTTGGCGCCGTACTTGTCGCGCATGGCCACCGCCCAGATGCGCCGCGCCACGCGCCCGAGCACGGTGTACTCGGGGTCCATGCCGTTGCTGAAGAAGAAGGACAGATTGGGCGCGAAATCGTCGATGTGCATGCCGCGCGCCAGGTAGGCCTCGACCAGCGTGAAGCCGTTCGAGAGCGTGAAGGCCAGCTGGCTGATCGGGTTGGCGCCGGCTTCGGCGATGTGGTAGCCGCTGATCGAGACCGAGTAGAAGTTGCGCACATCGTGGTGCACGAAGTACTCGGCGATATCGCCCATCACCTTGAGGCTGAAGTCGGTGCTGAAGATGCAGGTGTTCTGGCCCTGGTCCTCTTTGAGGATGTCGGCCTGCACCGTGCCGCGCACGTTCTTGAGCACCCACTCGCGGATTTTCTGTGCCTCGGTGTCGGTGGGCTCGCGGCCGTTGTCGGCCTGGAACTTCTCGATTTGCTGGTCGATGGCGGTGTTCATGAACATGGCCAGGATCGAGGGCGCGGGGCCGTTGATCGTCATCGACACGCTGGTGCTGGGATTGCACAGGTCAAAGCCCGAGTACAGCACCTTCATGTCGTCGAGCGTGGCCACGTTCACGCCCGAGTTGCCCACCTTGCCGTAAATGTCGGGCCGGCGGTCGGGGTCGTTGCCATACAGCGTGACCGAGTCAAACGCGGTCGAGAGCCGCTTGGCGGGCATGCCCTCGCTCACCAGCTTGAAGCGGCGGTTGGTGCGGAAGGGGTCGCCCTCGCCGGCAAACATGCGGGTCGGGTCCTCGTTCTCGCGCTTGAAGGCAAAGGTGCCGGCGGTGTAGGGGAAGCTGCCCGGCACGTTCTCGAGCATGAGCCACTTGAGGATTTCGCCATGGTCCTCGTAGGTGGGCAGGGCCACCTTGCGGATCTTGTTGCCGCTGAGCGTGGTGCTGGTCAGCTGGGTGCGGATTTCCTTGTCGCGGATCTTCACCACGTACTCGTCGCCCGCGTAGGCCTTTTGCATATCGGGCCACTGGGCCAGCAGCTTGCGCGCATCGGCGCCCATCTGGTCCTGGCGCGCAGCGGCCAGGTCCAGTGCGGCCTCGGCGGCCTTGGCGCGGCCGGGCTTGTCCACCACCAGCATCTGCGCAGCGGCCTGCAGCTGCTGCACCTCGCGCGCCAGCCGCGCCTGTTGGCGGGCGCGCTGCTTGTAGCCGCGCACCGTGTCGGCAATCTCGGCCAGGTAGCGCGTGCGCGCTGGCGGCACGATGGGGTTCTGGTGCGTGCTGTGGCGCACCGACACCGCGGGCAGGCGACCGGCCTGCACCGGCATGCCCAGCGCGGCCAGGCGCTCGCGCAGCGCCTGGTAGAGCGCGGTCACGCCGTCGTCGTTGAAGCGCGCGGCCATGGTGCCAAAGACCGGCATCTGCTCGGTGGGCACGGTCCAGGCCTCGCGGTTGCGCTGCACCTGCTTGGCCACATCGCGCAGCGCGTCGCTGGCGCCCTTGCGGTCAAATTTGTTGATGGCGACAAACTCGGCAAAGTCGAGCATGTCGATCTTCTCGAGCTGGCTGGCCGCGCCAAACTCGGGCGTCATGACGTACATCGGCACATCGACATGCGGCACGATGGCGGCATCGCCCTGGCCAATGCCCGAGGTCTCGACCACCACCAGGTCAAAGCCGGCGCACTTGGCCGCGGCAATCACATCGGGCAGGGCGGCGCTGATCTCGCTGCCAAAGTCGCGCGTGGCCAGGCTGCGCATGAAGACGCGCGGGCCCTGGCTCCAGGGGCCGATGGCGTTCATGCGGATGCGGTCGCCCAGCAGGGCGCCACCGCTCTTGCGGCGCGAGGGGTCGATCGAGATCACCGCCACGCGCAGCCGGTCGTCCTGGTCCAGGCGCAGGCGGCGGATCAGCTCGTCGGTCAAGGATGATTTGCCGGCGCCCCCGGTGCCGGTGATGCCCAGCACCGGCACGGACAGCGTGGCCGCATGCGTGCGCAGCTGCGCCACCAGGCCCGCGTCGGCCTGCCCGTTTTCCAGCACCGTGATGAGCTGCGCCAGCGCGCGCCAGCTGGCTTCGGTGTGCCCGGTCAGGGCCTGCACCGAGCGCGGCGCCAGCTCGGAGAAGTCCTTGTCGCAGCGCATGACCATCTCGCCGATCATGCCGGCCAGGCCCATGCGCTGGCCGTCCTCGGGGCTGAAGATGCGCACGCCGTGCTCGGCCAGCTGGCGGATCTCATCGGGCACGATCACCCCGCCGCCACCGCCAAAGACCTGCACATGCGCGCCGCCGCGCTCGCGCAGCAGGTCGACCATGTAGCGGAAATACTCGTTGTGCCCGCCCTGGTACGAGCTGACCGCAATGCCCTGCACATCCTCTTGCAGGGCAGCGGTGACGACCTCGTCCACCGAGCGGTTGTGGCCCAGGTGGATCACCTCGGCGCCCATGCTTTGCAAAATGCGCCGCATGATGTTGATGGCCGCGTCGTGGCCGTCAAACAAGCTGGCGGCGGTGACAAAGCGCACCTTGTGCGTGGGGCGGTACTCGGACAGGGCCTTGAAGTCGGCGGACAGATCGGTCATGGGCGTGTCGGGATGGGTGGGCGCGACGGTCTCGCGGGAGTTGACGTTTACGTTAACGTCAATTAGCCGCCCATCTTATCGCGTTCATGCCGCGCTGTCACCATGGGGCGCACCCTCAGTAGCGCTGTGTGCTGCCGCCCAGCGAATTGAGCACCCCCAGCCAGAGGGCATTGCGCTCGGCGTGGGCGTCGGGGTCCAGGGCACCGCTGGCGCCCTTGAAGACCGCGGTGTGCACCATCACGATGCCGCTCTCGGGCTGCACATACACCGCCTGCCCATGCACGCCTTGCAGCACAAACGTGCGTGTCTTGAGCGGCAGGATCCAGAACTGGTAGCCATAGCCGATGCCGGGCGTGGCCCGGTAGGGCTGGTGGCTGGCCGGGCCGCGCGCGGGGTCGGTGCCGTCGAGCAGGAACTCGCTCGGCACGATCTGCCGCTCGCCCATGCGGCCGTCCTGCGCCAGCATCAGGCCCAGTCGCCCCCAGTCGCGCAGGCTGGCGTTGAAGCAGAAATAGGTCAGCGCCAGGCCCCGGGTGTCCTGGCACCAAAAGGCTTCGTGCTCGGCGCCCAGGGGTTGCCACAGCCATTCGCGCGTCAGCTCGGCAATTGGCCGGCCGGTGGCGCCCGCCAGCACCAGGCCCAGCACCATGGTCTCGGCGCTGGCATAGGCAAAGCGGCTGCCCGCCGGGGCGACGCGGTCCGAGAACGAGCGCAGCAGCGGCACCAGCAGATCCTTGTTGGGTCCGCGCACCGCCGCCGACAGGCGGCTCACGTCGTCGTTGCCGTTGTAGACCTCGGTGAAGCGAATGCCCGAGCTCATGCGCAGCAGGTGCCGGATGCTGGTCTGCCCATAGGCGCTGCCCGCCAGAGAGGGGGCATAGCGCTCGGCCGGGTCGTCCAGCGAGGCGATCAGGCCGCGCGCCTGGGCCTGGCCCACCAGCAGGGCCGTCACGCTCTTGGCCATCGAGAAGGACAGAAAGCGCGCACTGTCCTGGCGCTCATAGCGGTAGCGCTCGGCCACGATCTGCCCCTTGTGCAGGATCAGCAGGCCGGTGGTGCGCTGGCGCTCCAGGTACTCGTCCAGGGTGTAGCCCAGGTTGCGATGGCGGTATTTGATGGCCGGGGGCGCGGGGTGGCGGGGCAGGGCGCTGGGGGCATCGGCGGCCGGCACGCGCCCAATGGGCAAG
>JBEBDJ010000198.1:0-9331 GCA_041157045.1 Pseudomonadota bacterium | reverse complement strand
CCCGAATCGATCTCGGCGGTGGTGCGCTGCATCCAGTTGTCAAACAGGGCTTGCAGGCGCGGCAGCCCACGGGCGAGTTGCATGGCCGGGTAGAACACATCGGCCTCAAATCGCTGGTGGTACTCGCGGATGACCGAGATCTGCAACTCCTCGCGCGAGCCAAAATGCGCGAACACCCCCGACTTGCTCATGCCGGTGGCAGCCGCCAGGGCACCTATCGACAAGCCTTCCAGGCCGATCTGCGCGGCCAGGGTGAGGGCGGCATCGACGATGGCGGCCTTGGTCTGCTGGCCCTTGGGCGCGCTGCGACGCACCGGTTCGGCCAGCACGGCATCGGATTCGGAGGTGGCTCGGGTCATGGATAGGACAAAAAAGAACGACCGTTCGATTTTGCCCCAAGTCATGGAAGCCCGACAAGGGACAGGGCTGAGGGAATTCCCTGCCCGGGGGCGTCAGTGGGGGCCGATCAAAGCAGCTGGGCCAAGGTGTCGGCCAGCGCCTCGGTGGGCGCGTGGCGCCCCCCCGAGCGCACCTGGCGCAGCAAGCGCCCCTGCACCAGGGCCATGAGCCAGGCGGCCTGCAGCTGCGCCTGCGCGGCCGGGGTGCTGTGCTGGGCGTGGGCCTCGCGCAGGGTCTGGCGCAGCTGCGCCTCGATCTTGTCAAACAGCAGGTTGATGCGCGCCTGCAGGCGCTCGTGCTCGAGCAACAGCGCGTCGCCAATCAGCACGCGCGTCATGCCGGGGTTGCGCTCGGCAAAGCGCAGCACCAGGGTGATGATCTGGGCAACCTGGACGCGCGGCGGATCGGGCCGCGCCTGCACCTGGCGCACCAGGCCCAGCAGGGCCTCTTCGATGAACTCGATCAGGCCCTCGAACATCTGGGCCTTGCTGGCAAAGTGGCGATACAGCGCGGCCTCGCTCACCTGCAGGCGCTTGGCCAGCGCGGCGGTGGTGACCCGCTCGCTGCCCGGCTGCTCGAGCATGCTGGCCAGGGTTTGCAAGATCTGCTGGCGCCGCTCGCCAGGTCGCGCCCGCGTGCGGCGCGGCGCCGCAGCCGCATCGCTGTCGGCAGCGGGGACGGCGGTGGGGCGCTCGGACATGGGGGCCTCAGTGGCTGCGGATCATGGTGCCAAAGGCCTGATCGGACAGGACCTCCAGCAGCATGGCGTGCGGCACGCGGCCGTCGATGATGTGGACCGCATTCACGCCGCTGCGCGCGGCGTCCAGCGCGCCGGCAATCTTGGGCAGCATGCCGCCGCTGATGGTGCCGTCGGCGCACAGCTCGTCGATGCGCCGCGGGGTCAACTCGGTCAGCAACTGGCCCTGCTTGTCGAGCACGCCCGGAATGTTGGTGAGCATCAGCAGCTTCTCGGCCTGCAGCACCGTGGCCAGCTTGGCGGCCACCACATCGGCATTGATGTTGTAGCTCTCGTTGTGCTCGCCAAAACCGATCGGGCTGACGACCGGGATGAAGGCATCGTCTTGCAGGGCGCGCAGCACCGAGGGGTCGATGGCGGTGATGTCGCCCACCTGGCCCACATCGTGCTCCTTGCTCGGGTCTTGCGGATCGAGCAGCTTGAGCTTGCGCGCACGGATCAGGCCGCCATCGCGCCCGGTCAGGCCCACGGCCTTGCCGCCAGCGCGGTTGATCAGGCCCACGATGTCCTGCTGCACCTCGCCCCCCAGCACCCACTCGACCACTTCCATGGTCTCGGCATCGGTCACACGCATGCCCTGCACAAACTCGCCCTTTTTGCCCAGGCGCTTGAGCAGGCCCTCGATTTGCGGGCCGCCGCCGTGCACCACCACCGGGTTCATGCCGACCAGCTTGAGCAGCACCACGTCCTCGGCAAAAGCCTGCTGCAGCGCCGGATCGGTCATGGCATTGCCGCCGTATTTGATGACCAGGGTTTTGCCGTGGTACTTGCGGATGTAGGGCATGGCCCGGGCCAGGATCTGCGCCTGGTCCTGAGGGGAAAGCGGGTTGGCGGTGCTCATGTTCGGTCCGAAAAAGTCAGGCCCACATTGTGCCGCAAGGCCATGGCCTCAGAGGATCTCGTGCAGCAGGCGCTCCACGCCCTCGCGCCAGTCGGGCAGGTGCAGGCCAAACGCCTGTTGCAGGCGCTGGGTGTCCAGGCGGCTGTTGAGCGGTCGCTGCGCGGGCGTGGGGTAGGCGCTGCTGGGCACCGGCTCGATGGCCTGCGTGAGCCAGGGCGCATCAGGGCGCAGTGCGCGCGCGCGTGCCAGCAGGTGCTCGGCGTAGCCGTGCCACGAGGTCTGGCCGCTGGCCACCAGGTGGTAGAGCCCGCCCAGCGCGGGCGCCTGCAGGGCCTGACGCAGCGCATGCGCGCTCACATCGGCCAGCAGCTCGGCGCTGGTGGGCGCGCCGATCTGGTCGGCCACCACGCGCAGCTGCGCGCGCTCTTGCATCAGGCGCAGCATGGTCCGCGCAAAATTGCCGCCGCGCGCGGCGTACACCCAGCTGGTGCGAAACACCAGGTGCTGGCAGCCGCTGGCCACAATGGCCTCTTCGCCCGCGCGCTTGCTGCGGCCGTACACCGACAGCGGCGCGCAGGGCGCGTCCTCGCGGCGGGGCTGCGTGCCGCTGCCATCAAACACATAGTCGCTCGAGTAATGGACCAGCCAGGCGCCGTGCGCGGCGGCCCAGCGCGCCAGCTCGGCCACCGCCAAGGCGTTGACCGCATGCGCCAGCTCGGGTTCGCGCTCGGCCTGATCAACCGCGGTGTGGGCCGCGGCATTGACGATCACCGTGGGCGCGCAGGCGTCGAGCAAGGCCGCCAGCTGCTGCGGCTGCGCCATGTCCAGCGCCGGCTGGCTGCGCCGCGACAGCGCCTGCACCGGCCCCAGCACCGCCAGGCTGCGCTGCAGCTGCCAGCCCAGCTGGCCCTCGGCCCCCAGCAGCAGGATCTTCATGCGGCGCCCCCGTCGCCGTACTGGCGCTCGACCCACTGGCGATAGGCCCCGCTCTGCACCTCGGCCACCCAGTCGGCGTGGTCCAGGTACCAGTGCACGGTTTTGCGGATGCCGGTCTCAAAGGTCTCGGCGGGGCGCCAGCCCAGGTCCTGCTCGATCTTGCGCGCATCGATGGCATAGCGCCGGTCGTGGCCGGGGCGGTCGCGCACATGCGTGATCTGGCTGGCGTACGACTGACCGTCGGCGCGCGGTCGCGCGGCATCGAGCAGGGCGCAGACGGTGCGCACGATCTCGATATTGGTCTTCTCGTTCCAGCCGCCAATGTTGTAGGTCTCGCCCGGCACACCGGCCTCGAGCACCCGGCGGATGGCGCTGCAGTGGTCGCCCACATACAACCAGTCGCGCACCTGCAGGCCGTCGCCATACACCGGCAGCGGCCGCCCGGCCAGCGCGTTGACAATCATCAGCGGGATGAGTTTTTCGGGAAAGTGCAGGGGCCCGTAATTGTTCGAGCAATTGGTGGTCAGCACCGGCAGCCCATAGGTGTGGTGCCAGGCGCGCACCAGGTGGTCGGACGCGGCCTTGCTGGCGCTGTAGGGGCTGTTGGGCTCGTAGCGGCGCGTCTCGGCAAAGGCCGGCTCGGCGGGCGCCAGGCTGCCGTACACCTCGTCGGTCGAGACATGCAAAAAGCGAAAGGCCGCCTGCCCTGCCGCGTCCAGGCTGGCCCAGTGTCCGCGCACCGCCTCCAGCAGGCGAAAGGTGCCCACGATATTGGTCTGCACAAAGTCCTCGGGGCCATGAATCGAGCGGTCCACATGGCTCTCGGCCGCAAAATTGAGCACCGCGCGCGGTCGGTGCCGCGCCAGCAGGTCCTGCACCAGCGCGCTGTCGCCAATGTCGCCGCGCACCAGCTGGTGGCGCGCATCGCCTTGCAGCCGCTCCAGGTTGCGCAGATTGCCCGCGTAGGTCAGCTTGTCCAGGTTGATCACCGGCTCGTCGTGCTGGTCCAGCCAGTCGAGCACGAAATTGCTGCCGATAAAGCCGGCGCCGCCGGTCACAAGAAGGGTCATGGTCGGGTCTTCCGCAAATCAATCTCTTGATCATAACGATCTGGCCTGGGGGAGCGGCGCTGGCAGGGCCCCGGCAGGTATCATGAAGCCCTTGTCAGGAGAACGCGATGGCCGCATCCAAGCCCAGCCCCAACCCCGCCCCCGAGGCCCCTGCCGGCGCTGCCGATGGCGCGGCCGCGCACCAGATCTGGCTGGCCGGTCTGGGCGCCATGGCCCAGGCCCAGGCGCAGGGCACCAAGGCCTTTGAAACCCTGGTCAGCGACGGCCTGGCCTTTCAGCGCAAAAGCCAGGAGCAGGCGCGCGCGCAGCTGCAAGAGGCCACCGAGCGCCTGAGCCATCTGGCGCAGGGCCTGCAGCCAGCCGCGCCAAAGGTGGACCGGCTCGAACACCTGTTCGAGGACCGTGTGGCCAAGGCCTTGCAGCGCCTGGGCATGCCCTCGATGCAGGACGTGGCCGCCCTGCAGGCGCGGGTGGCGGCCCTGGAAGCGCAACTGGCGGCACTGGGTGCCAAGCCCGCGCCCGCGCGCAAGCGCAGCCCCAAGGCCTGACGCGCCCGCCTGCTGCCCATGACCCGCAAAGCCCCGCGTCGCACCGCCGAACGCATTGCGCAGACCAGCCTGGCGCTGTTCAATCGCTTTGGCGAACCGAATGTGTCGACCACGCTGATCTCGGCCGAGTTGTCGATCAGCCCGGGCAATCTGTACTACCACTTTCCCTCGAAAGACGTGCTGGTCAACCACCTGTACGACGACTTCGAGGGGCAGATGCTGCAGCTGCTGGACGCAGCCGGGGATGTGGGCGATATCGAGGACGCGTGGTTCTTTTTGCATTCGCTGTTCGAGCGGGTGTGGAACCACCGCTTTCTGTACCGCGACCTGAATCACCTGCTGTCGGGCAACCGCCACCTGGAGACGCGCTTTGCACCGCTGCTGGCGCGCCAGACGCTGGCGCTGCGCATGATGCTGCTGGCCCTGGGCAGCGCGGGCCTGGTGCGCATCGACCCGGACAGCACCGAGACCTTGTCGGCCAGCATGTCGGTGCTGGTGACCTACTGGCTCAGCCACGCCTATGTGCGCGACCCGCGCCACGCGCTCGAGCCCGAGAGCGCCAGCCGCACCATGAGCGAGGGCGCGCGCCATGTGCTGACCCTGCTCACGCCCTATCTGGCCACGCTGGCGCTGCAGGAACACCTGCACGCCATCACACGCGCCTACACCGCCGATCAGGCCGAGGCGTCGCGCCCGTAGCGGTTGGCCGCCAGCGTCAGCAGGCCATCAAAGATCAGGTTCTCGGCCAGCTCAAAGGGCGTCAGCATGCTGGGCGCCATCTTCCAGCCCGCGCCACCGGTCATGAAGCACAGTGGCTCCTGGCCGGTGTGCTGGCGCAGGTGCATGACCATGCGCTCGCAGGCGCCGGCAATGGCAAAGGTGCCACCGCTGGTGAGCGCATCGCTGGTGTTGGTGGGAAAGGGTTTGACATCGCCGGTCGGCACATGCAGGCCAGCCGTGCCCGACTCCAGGGCCTTGAGCATGATGCCGTGGCCCGGCAGGATGAAGCCGCCCAGGAAGCGGCCCTGGGTGTCGATGGCCTCCACCGTGACCGCCGTGCCCACCATCACCACCACAATCGGCCGCATCTGCCCGCGCTGGCGCATGCGCTCGCGCGCGCCAATCATGGCCACCCAGCGGTCGGCGCCCAGGCGCGAGGGGTGGTCGTAGCCGTTGATGAGGCCGGCTTCCTGGTGGCTGGGCACGACCCATTGCGGGGCAATGTCCCACAGCTCCATCTGCTCTTGCACGCGGCGCTTGACCGCGTCGCCCGCGACCACACAGCCGAGCATGCGGTCGGGCTGGGGCAGGCGCGCCCAGTCGCCATCGGCAAGCTGGTCGATGTGCTCGAGAAAGGTCACCCCTTGCGCCACGACCTGGGCCTGCGCATGGGGGGCGTCGTACAACGCCCACTTCAGGCGGGTGTTGCCCACATCGATGGCCAGAAAGTTCATGCGCGCATCATAATGACTTGTGGTCACGCATCTGTCGCCAGTCTGGAGTCTTTCGATTTAAGCTGTCCTGTATATGACGCCCTCTACCCCCCCGCTCACCCCGGATTCCCCCCAAATCGAGGCCTTGCTGGCCCGCATTGAGGCCAAGCGCGACGAGGTCACGGCCCTGACGCAAGACCTGGTGCGCATCCCCACCGTCAACCCGCCCGGTGACGCCTACGAGGCCTGCGCCCGCTTTCTGGGCGAGCGCATGGCGCGGCGCGGCTTTGCCGTCGAGTACGTGCGCGCTCATGGCGCCCCCGGCGACAGCGACCACCACCCACGCATCAATGTGGTGATGCGCCGCGAAGGCCAGGGCGGCGGCGACTGTGTGCACTTCAACAGCCACATCGACGTGGTCGAGGCCGGGCCAGGCTGGACCTTCGACCCCTTTGCCGCCACCTTGCACGAGGGCCGGGTCTACGGCCGCGGCACCTGCGACATGAAGGGCGGGCTGGCCTCGAGCATCATCGCCTGCGAGGCCCTGATCGAATCGGGCCTGCCCCTGCCTGGCGCGCTCGAGATCAGTGGCACCGTCGATGAGGAATCGGGCGGGTTTTCGGGGGTGGGCTATCTGGCCGAGCGCGGCTACTTCAGCCACCCCCGTGTGCAGCATGTGATCATTCCCGAGCCGCTGGGCGTGGACCGCATCTGCCTGGGCCACCGCGGCGTGTGGTGGGGCGAGGTCGAGACGCGCGGGCGCATCGCGCACGGCTCCATGCCCTTTCTGGGCGACAGCGCCATCCTGCACATGAGCGCTTTCCTGCACCTGCTTGAGTCGCGCCTGATGCCGCAATTGCGCGAGCGGCGCACCGCGGTGCCGGTCGAGCCGCCCGGGGCGCGGGTGAGCACGCTCAACATCAACAGCGTGCACGGCGGCCAGATCGAGCAGACCTATCGCCAAGACGCGCTGGGCCGCCCCACCGGCGACCTGCCCGCCCCGGTGGTGGCGCACGCCTGCCGGGCGGTGCTCGATCGGCGCTTCATTGCCGAAGAAGAGCTGGACGCGGTCAAACAAGAAATTGTGGACATGCTCGAGGAGCTGCGCCGCACCCGCCCGGGCTTTGACTATGCGGTGCGCGACATCATGAGCTTTGTGCCCACCGCCACGCCGCAGGACGCGCCGGTGGTGCAGGCCACGGCGCGCGCCATTGCGCGGGTGCTGGGCCGCGAGCCCAGCTTCATTGCCAGCCCCGGCACCTACGACCAGAAGCACATTGTGCGCACCGGCAAGCTGCGCGACTGCATTGCGTATGGGCCCGGCATTCTGGACCTGGCGCACCAGCCCGACGAGTATGTGGGCGTGCAGGAGCTGGTGGACTCGGCCAAGATCATGGCCCTGGCCACGCTGCAGCTGATGGGCGTGCACGCTCAAGGCCGCAGCTGACGCCCAGGCCCGCGCGGCGGGCCGCTCAGCTCTGGCGCCAGGGCAGGCGGTGGTAGCGCCAGCCGCCCAGGCGACCGCGCTGGGCGTGGGCGTCGGGGTCGCCCTCAAAGCCTTCCAGGATGTTGTAGGCCTCCAGGCCCAGCTCGGTCGCGCGCTGCGCGGCAGCCACCGAGCGCACGCCGCTGCGGCAGAGCATCAGCAGCTTGCGACCCTGACCGGCCAGCGCGCGCAGGCCCGCGTCAAAGTCGGGGTTCATGGCCATGCCCGGCCACTGCTTCCAGGCCAGCGGCGCCGCATCGGGCACAAAGCCCACCCAGGCGCGCTCGGCGTCGGTGCGCACATCCACGATCAGCGCCTGCCCGTCCTGCACCCATTGCCAGGCCAGCAGCGGGTGCACATCGCCCGCATAGCCCTTGGCGGGCTGGACCTCGGCCAGCGGATCGCCGCCGGCATCGTGGCGCAGCCCAGAGCTGAGGTTGGCCGGCACGGCCTCGTCGATGCGGCGCGGGCGCGGCAGGTTGAGCGCGTTCATCAAGGTCACAAACTCGGCCTCGCTGCGCCCGGCCACCCGCGGGTTGTGGCGCTTTTCGTGGCCAATGCTCGACTGGGTGCGGCCGTGGTAATCGTGCCCCGGCCAGACCACCGTGTCCTCGGGCAAGGTCAGCAGCACCTGCGTCAGGCTGTGGTACAGGGCCTCAGGGCTGCCAGACTGGAAATCCGAGCGGCCGCAGCCCTCGATGAGCAAGGTGTCGCCGGTGAAGACATGGCGGTTCTCGCCATGCGTCCAGAGGTAGCTCATGCTGCCGGCGGTGTGGCCCGGGGTGTGCAGGGCCCGCAGCTGCTCACGGCCAAAGGACAAGGTCTGACCGTCTTGCAGCTGCACCGCGGCCGTGCCGATCTGGCACAGGCCGGGGGCGGCGGTGCGGGCCCCGGTCAGCTCGGCCAGGCGGCCGGCGCTGGTGATGTGGTCGGCATGTGCATGGGTCTCGATCGACCACACCAGGCGCAAGCCGTATTCGCGCAGCACCTGCAGGTCGCGCTCGAGCTGTTCGTCGACCGGGTCGATGATCAGCGCCTCACGGCTGTCGGCGTCGTACAGGATGTAGGTGTAGGTGCTCGAAGCGGGGTCAAACAGCTGGATGGGTTTCATGGCGTCAGGCAAAACGGGTCAGCATGTCGGCCACACGATCGGCCGATTGGTCGCCCTGCTCGATCATGCAGCCGACCATGGTGAAGAAGGACTTGTCCAAGGCCTTGCGCGCGGCGGCCATCTGCTGGGCAATCTTTTCGCAGTCGGCGTCTTCATCGATGAGCTTTTGCAGGCCGCGCAACTGGCCTTCGACGCGCGCCAAGCGGGCGCACAGGGCTTTTTTCTTGTCAATGTCCACAAGGCGGCTCATGGCGGGCTCCTGATCGATACGGGTATGGGTATGAAAACACTCCTTCGCCATCATACCGCCAGCGCTGCGCGACGGCATGCACTTGGCGCGTTGACCGGTGCTTTGCCATACTCGGGCTTCCCTCCCAAGTTTCGGAGCCCACGATGAACCTGTTCACCCTCCACGCTGCCCCGACGGTCCACAGTCAAGCCAAACGTCTGGCGTGGCCCCTGCGCCTGGCGGCCATGGCCCTGGGCCTGTTGCTGCTTGCCCCCGCCCTGCGGGCCGAACCCGACGAACAGGCGCTGGGCAAGGCGCAGGGCTATCCGGTGGGCACGCGGGACTTCATGGGCGAGGCCTTTCGGGTGGGGTCCTGGTCGGGCCTGGACCAGGTCAAAGGCTTGCCCATTGGGCGCGTGCCGGCCGCCGATGCCCCCAGCGCCCTGCCCCGCCACCCCGCGCCCCCGGCCATCAAATACCGCCATCGCAACCTGGGCTACACCCTGGACGAGTACCTGGAG
>JBEBDJ010000197.1:0-15021 GCA_041157045.1 Pseudomonadota bacterium | reverse complement strand
TCGTCGTGGAAGGTGAAATATCGCGTCATAATTCGATCACTCTGCGCGCCAATGTGATGCCCAAACTCAGCGGTAATTTCTTCACACTCGACCTGCAACAGGCCCGTTCGGCCTTTGAAGCTGTCCCTTGGATTCGCATGGCGACGGTCCACCGGGAATTTCCCAATCGTTTGCGCGTGGTGATGGCCGAGCACCACCCGGCCGCGGTGTGGGGCGAGACCAGCGCCAACACCTTGCTCAACCTGCAAGGCGAGATCTTCGAGGCCGAACTCGACGACGAATCCGCCGCCCAGCTGCCCCATCTCAAAGGCCCTGCCGACCAGGCCGCTGCCGTGCTGCACATGCACCAGCAGCTGGCGCCCAAGCTGGCCCGCCTGGACATGGAGATCAAGCTGCTTGAGCTGAGCCCGCGCGGCAGCTGGCGCGTGCAGACCGAGACCGATGCCGACATCCAGCTCGGCCGCGGCACCGAAGACGAGGTCCTCAAGCGCCTCGACCGATTCCTCAGCACCCTCACGCAAGTGGCCGCCCAGATGGGGCGCCGTCCGGCGTCGCTTGCCAGCGCCGACCTGCGGCACCAGGATGGCTACGCCCTGCGCCTGCGCGGCGTGGACACGCTCGAACCCGGGGCCAAGCCCCGTCCTGCCCCGGTGGTGCGCAAGCCCGCCCCGCGCAAACCCTAAGGGAGACACAGATGGCAAAAGAATACAAAGATCTGGTGGTGGGCCTGGACATTGGCACCTCCAAGGTGATGGCGGTGGTGGCCGAGGTCATGCCCGACGGCGAGCTCAAGATTGCCGGCCTGGGCATTGCGCCGGGCAACGGCCTCAAGCGCGGCGTGGTCGTCAACATCGACGCCACCGTGCAAAGCATCCAGCAGGCCCTCAAAGAGGCCGAGCTGATGGCCGACTGCAAGATCACCCGCGTCAACTGCGGCATCACCGGCAGCCACATCCGCGGCATCAACTCCAGCGGCATGGTCGCCATCAAGGACAAGGAAGTCACCCCGGCCGATGTGGCCCGGGTGATGGAGACCGCCCGCGCCATCAACATCTCGACCGACCAGCGCCTCTTGCTGGTCGCGCCGCAGGAATTTGTGATCGACGGCCAGGACGTGAAAGAGCCGATCGGCATGAGCGGCATGCGCCTGGAAGCCAAGGTGCACATCGTGACCGGCGCGCAAAGCGCGGCCGAGAACATCATCAAGTGCGTGCGCCGCTGCGGCCTGGAGGTCGACCAGCTGCTGCTCAACCCGCAAAGCTCCAGCCTGGCGGTGCTGTCCGAGGACGAGCGCGAGCTGGGCGTGGCCTGTGTGGACATTGGCGCCGGCACCACCGACGTGGCCATCTTTGCCAATGGCTCGATCCGCCACACCGCCGTGATCCCGATTGCCGGTGACCTGATCACCAGCGACATCGCCATGGCGCTGCGCACCCCCACCAAGGACGCCGAGGACATCAAGGTCGACAGCGGCTACGCCAAGCAGCTGCTGGCCGAGCCCGATGCGCAGGTCGAGGTGCCGGGCCTGGGCGACCGCGGCCCGCGCCTGCTCAGCCGCCAGGCCCTGGCCGGCGTGATCGAGCCGCGCGTCGAAGAGATTTTCCAGCTGGTGCACCAGGTCATTCGCGAGTCGGGCTACGAAGAGGTGCTCTCGTCGGGCATCGTGCTGACCGGCGGCAGCGCCGTCATGCCCGGCATGGTCGAGCTGGCCGAGGACATTTTCCTCAAGCCGGTGCGCCGGGGCCTGCCCAAGTACTCGGGCGCGCTGGCCGACATGGTCAGCCAGCCGCGCGCGGCCACCGTCATGGGCCTGCTGGAGGAGGCCCGCCTGGCGCGCCTGCGCGGCCTGAAGGTCACGCAGAAAAAGAGCGGCATGAACAACGCCTTCACCCGCTTCAAAGACTTCATTGTGGGGAATTTCTGATGCACCGCCCCCACAGCGCCCCCCCTGTTGACGCGCGTCGATGTTGACGCGCGCCACCCCGCGTTTTTTCCCCTAAGCACAACAACACCATCCAACCGGCAACTGCAGATAAATGGAGAGCAACATGAGCATCGAGATGATCAACACCGAAGAATTCCACCAGGGCACCCACATCAAGGTGATCGGGGTGGGCGGCGGCGGCGGCAACGCGGTCGAGCACATGATCGAGCGTGACGTCCAGGGCGTCGAGTTCATCTGTGCCAACACCGATGCGCAAGCCCTCAGCCGCAGCAGCGCCCACCATGTGGTCCAGCTCGGTGTCAGTGGTCTGGGCGCCGGCAGCAAGCCCGAGAAGGGCCGCGAGGCCGCCGAGGCCGCCGTGGCCGACATCCGCTCGGCCATCGACGGTGCGCACATGCTCTTCATCACCGCCGGCATGGGCGGCGGCACCGGCACCGGCGCCGCGCCCGTGATTGCCCGCGTGGCCAAGGAAATGGGCATCCTGACCGTGGGCGTGGTCACCAAGCCCTTCGACTTCGAAGGCAGCCGCCGCATGGCCAGCGCCGACGAGGGCCTGGCCGAGCTCGAGGCCAATGTCGACTCCCTGATCGTGGTCCTGAACGAGAAGCTGCTGGAGTTGCCCGGCGGCGAGGACATGACCCAGGACGAGGCCTTTGCCCATGCCAACGACGTGCTCAAGAACGCCGTGGGCGGCATTGCCGAAATCATCAACGTGCCCGGCCATGTGAACGTCGACTTTGAAGACGTGCGCACCGTGATGGGCGAGCCGGGCAAGGCCATGATGGGCACCGCCATGGCCAGCGGCCCCGACCGCGCACGCATTGCTGCCGAGCAGGCCGTGGCCTGCCCGCTGCTCGAAGGCGTGGACCTGTCGGGCGCCAAGGGCGTGCTGGTGCTGATCAGCGCCGCCAAGGGCTCGCTCAAGCTGTCGGAGTCCAAGCAGGCCATGAACACCATCCGCGCCTACGCCTCCGAGCAGGCGCATGTCATCTACGGCACCGCCTACGACGAAGCCCTGGGTGACCAGATCCGCGTGACCGTGGTGGCCACCGGCCTGTCCAAGGGCCAGGCCGCCCGCCGCACCAGCCCCCCGCTGCAAGTGCTGCGCACCGGTACCGACAACCAGCCCTTTGCGTTTGGCGGCATGGCCCTGGGCAACACCCCCGAGGCCGCCCCGGCCCCGATCAGCATGCCCAGCCCCATTGGCGGCGGGGTCAACACGCCGGCCGTGTGGCGCAGCAGCCGCAGCAACGCCGCCGCGCGCGTGGACGGCATGTCCTCGGCGGGCATGGACGACATCGAAATCCCGGCCTTCCTGCGCAAGCAGGCTGACTGACCGTGTGGATCGCGGGGCCTCTGGTGCCGGCCAGAGCCCGCGATGCTTTTCATTGCTTGAACCTCGTTTCTCCAACGATGGTGTTTAAAGCCGCATCGCGCCTGTCCGGGCGGTGCGGCTTTTTTTCTTGGCCAACCGCGCCCTGCAGACCCTGACCTAAAATCTCCCCATGCTCGCGCAACGCACCCTCAAGACCATCACCCAGGCCGTCGGCGTGGGTTTGCACAGTGGCCAGCGTGTCGAGCTGACCCTGCGCCCGGCCGCCCCCGACACCGGCATCGTGTTTCGCCGCGTCGACCTGGCCGAGCCGGTCGACCTGAAGGTGCATCCCGAGGGCGTGACCGACACACGCCTGGCCTCCACCCTCTCGAACGGGCAGGCCAAGGTCCACACCGTCGAGCACCTGATGTCCGCCTGCGCGGGCCTGGGCATTGACAACCTGATGGTCGACATCACCGCCGAAGAAGTCCCCATTCTGGATGGCTCGGCCGCATCGTTTGTCTTTTTGCTGCAAAGCGCCGGCATTGCCCTGCAAAACGCCCCCAAGCGTTTTGTGCGCGTCAAGCGCGCCATCGAGGTGCGCGAGGGCGAGGGCGCGGCGCTCAAATGGGCGCGCCTTGAGCCGCACCACGGTTACAAGCTCAGCTTCGAGATCGACTTTCGCCACCCGGCGGTGGACGCCACCGGCCAGCGCGTCGAATTCGACATGGACACCGGCGTCTACGCCCGCGACGTGGCGCGCGCCCGCACCTTTGGCTTTACCCGCGACGTCGAGATGATGCGCGCCAACGGCCTGGCGCTGGGCGGTGGCCTGGACAATGCCATCGTGATGGACGACTACAAGGTCCTCAACAGCGACGGCCTGCGCTACGACGACGAGTTTGCCCTGCACAAAATCCTCGATGCCATGGGCGATCTGTACATCCTGGGCCACCCCTTGCTGGCCGCCTACAGCGCCTTCCGCTCGGGCCATGCGCTCAACAACCGCCTCTTGCGCGCCCTGCTGGCCCAGCCCGAGGCCTGGGAGTTGGTGAGTTTTGACGATGAGCGCCAGGCCCCGTCTGGGCTGGCCCGCCTGCAGCCGGCCTGGTAAGTGCCGGCCCCGCGCTCAGTGCGAGCGCCCGTCCCGAAACATGCCGTGCGACTTGCGCCGGGCGGCGCCCGATTGCGCGTCCACCTGTGCCAGCATGCGCCCGGCGTGCGCGTGGGTGATGGCCAGGCCCAGCGCATCCGAGGCATCCTGGCGCGGCGCGCCCGGCAGGCTCAGCATGCGCCGCACCATGTCCTGCACCTGGTGCTTGGCCGCCTGACCGTGGCCGGTCACGGCTTTTTTCATTTGCAGCGCGGTGTACTCGGCCACCGGCAAGCCACGCGAGACCAGCGAGGTCAGGCAGCAGCCGCGCGCCTGCCCCAAGAGCAGCGAGGCCTGCGGGTTGACGTTGATGAACACGATCTCGAGCGCCGCCACATCGGGCTGGTATCGCTCGATCAGTTCGACAATGCCTTCGTACAGAATCTTCAGCCGCGCGGGCAAATCGGCCGTGGCCGCTGCATGGGTCTCGATCACCCCGCTGGCCACGTATTGCAGGCGATGGCCTTGCGCGTCGATCACGCCAAAGCCGGTGGTGCGCAGCCCCGGGTCGATGCCCAGAATGCGCTGCACCCCATCGGCGCTCATTTGGGCAGCTCCACGCCGCCCATGCGCTGGACGATCACATCGGCGCGTTCGGCCAGATAGGCCGACTGCGGCCGCTGCTCGAAGTAGCGCGGGCGCGGCAGCATCACCGCCAGGCGGGCGGCTTCCCAGGCCGAGAGCGCGCGCGCCGGTTTGCGGAAATAGTGCTGCGCGGCCGCCTCGGCGCCGAACACCCCCTCGCCCCATTCCACATGGTTGAGGTAGAGCGTGAGCAGGCGGCGCTTGTCCATCACCGCCTCCAGGGTCAGGGTGAGCAGGGCCTCTTGCGCTTTGCGCACCATGTTGCGCTCGCCCGAGAGCAACAGGTTCTTGGCCAGCTGCTGGGTGATGGTCGAGCCGCCCACCATCTTGACCGGCACGTTGGCCCCGGGCTTGCGCGCGGCCTGGCGCTGGGCCCGCTCCTGGGCCTTGCTGTTGCGGTCCCAGGCCTGCTCGATCGCGTCCCAGCGGATGCCGCCATGGCGTGCAAAGATGTCGTCCTCGCTGGCAATCACCGCGCGCTTGAGGGTGGACGAGATCTGCCCCTCGTCCACCCAGGTCTGGCGCCAGGCAATCTGCCCGCGCCGCTGCAGCACCTGCCAGATCTGGCTGCGCTCAAAGCTGGTGGAGCTGGGATCGACGATGGCCATGCTGGCCACGCGCAGCACCATGAACACCTGCAGCGCCAGCAGCGCCAGCAGCACCAGCACCAGCCAACGCCACACGGCTTTCACGCGGCCCCCGCTCCCGCTGCGGCGCTGCTCGCGCCCGCAGCGTCGGTGTCGTCCAGGGTCACGGCCACCTGCAATGCGCCGCTGGCCACTTCTTCCTCCTCTTCTGCCTCATCGCCAGTGCCCGCGCCGTCCTGCAGCACCGCGGCCACCGTGCCCGCCACTTCCAGCGCCATCAGGTCGATCTGGCCCAGCTGCACCCGCACCCGGGTGCCGCGCGCCAGACCGGCGGCGCCCATCACCGGCAGCACCAGTGGCAGGGTCTCGGCCCGTGCCAGCCAGCTGCCGCCGGGCATTTCCTTGATCAGGGCCGCGTCCAGGGTTTGCAGGCCCTGCTGCTGCACATGGCGCAGCGTCCAGTAGCGCTCCATGCCCGACTGCACCTGCGCATAGCCGGTGTAGGCCGCGTCAAACGCGCTGATGATGGCCAAGAGCGCCGTGTCCTTGGGTTTGAAGGGCGCGGCCAGCGCCGCGGTGGCGCCGTGGCGAGCGCAGGCCAGCAATTGCCACTGGTTGACCAGATCGGCATAGCGGCGCAGCGGCGAGGTGCTCCAGGCATAGCTGGGCACCCCGATGCCCGCGTGCGGCAGCGCGCGCGTGCCCATGCGGACCTTGACGCCAGGGGCCAAGCTGGCCTGGCTGCGGTAAATGCCCGGCACGCCCAGCTGTGCCAGCCACTGACCCCAGGTGCTGTTGGCCAGGATCATGGCCTCGGCCACGATCAGGTCCAGGGGGGCGCCGCGCTGGCGCGTGCCAATGAGCACCGTCTCGTCGCCGCTGGGCGGTGCCTCGCTGGGCGCGCGGTCCAGGCGGAAGGTGTAGTCCGGGCGGTTGAAGGTCTCGGGCTTGCCGCGCACCTCCTCGCGCCGAGCCTTGAGGGCCTGCGCCAGGCGCCACAAAAAGGCCAGCTCGGCATGCGAGACGCCGGCCACATCCGCCGCCGTCGTCGCCTGCAACCACTCGGGGGTGATGAGCTGGTCGAGCTGGTCGTGGCGCAAATTGGCCGCAATGGGCACGCGCTCGACGCGCGTCTGGCTCTCTTGCACCGTCAGCGTGGCCTCGTCGATCTGCACATACAGCGACAGGGCCGGGCAGTCCTGCCCTTCTTGCAGCGTGTAGCGCTGCACCACCTCGTCGGGCAGCATGGTGATCTTGTGACCGGGCATGTAGACCGTCGAGAGGCGCTGGCGCGCCACCTGGTCGATGGCGTCGCCCGGTGTCAGCGCCAGGCCAGGGGCCGCAATGTGGATGCCCAGCGTGACCGTGCCCGTGCCCAGGCCCTGCAGCGACAGGGCGTCGTCGATTTCGGTGGTGTGCGAATCGTCGATCGAGAAGGCCCGCACGGGGGCCAGCGCCAGCGTGTCGGCCGGGACCGGGGCCTGCAGCGCCGGAAAGCCCGTGCCCTTGGGGAAGAACTCGAACAAAAAGCGCTGCCAATGAAAATCCCAGGCCGAGCGGATCGCGCCGGCCTGCTGCAGCAGCGCCAGTGGCGCGAGCTGGCTGGCGCGGCAGGCCAGGGCCAGGGCCTTGTACTCGGGCGCGTTCTTGTCGGGTTTGAAGAGCAGGCGGTACAGCTGGGTGTCGATCTCGGGCGGGCATTGGCCGGCTTGCAGTTGCGCGGCCCACTGCTCGATCTGTTGCTGCTGCAGGCGGCGCTTTTCGATGGCGGCCAGGGCCTGTGCCAGCACCTCGGCGGGAGCTTTCTTGAAACGCCCGCGCCCGGCGCGTCGAAAGTAGTGCGGCGCCTCGTGCAGGCGCAGAAGCGCCGCCGCCTGCTCGGTGGCGCCTTCGGCGCTGAAATAGTCGCGCGCCAGATCGGCAAAGCCAAACTCATCGGTGCCCGCGCATTCCCAGGCCAGGTCCAGATCGATCGTCTGGCTCATGTCGGTGGCGCGCGCCAGCAGCTCGGCCGGCGCGGGGCGCTCGAACTGCAGCAGCATCTGCGCGGCCTTGACCTTCACGCGCTTGCCCGAGTCGAGCTCGACCTGCGCCGAGGCATCGGCCTGCGACAGCACACGCCCGGCCAAGAACTTGCCGGCTTCTTCAAAGAGGAGATACATGCCAACATTGTCCCATGAGCGCCGGGCGCAGCCCCCTGCGGGATAATCCCCCCATGACCGCTGTCTACCAGAAACCGCCGCTGCGCAAACGCCTGATGACCCTGGTGCAGGGCTTTGACGGGCCGCTGACGCTGGCGGTCCTGCTTCTGGCCGGCATGGGCATGCTGGTCATGTACTCGGCCGGCTACGACCACGGCACACGCTTTGTCGACCATGGCCGCAACATGTTGCTCGCTGGGCTGATCCTGCTGGTGGTGGCGCAGGTGCCGCCGCAGCACCTCATGAACCTGGCGGTGCCCCTGTACACCGTGGGCGTCATCCTGCTGGTGGCCGTGGCCCTGTTTGGCATCACCCGAAAAGGCTCCACGCGCTGGTTGAACCTGGGCATCGTCATCCAGCCCAGCGAGATATTGAAACTGGCGGTGCCCATGATGCTGGCCTGGTGGTTCCAAAAGCGCGAGGGCCAGCTCAAGCCGCTGGATTTTGTGGTGGCGGGCGTCTTGCTGGCGGTGCCGGTGGGCCTGATCATGAAGCAGCCCGATCTGGGCACCTCCTTGCTGGTGCTGGCCTCGGGCCTGTCGGTGATCTTTTTTGCGGGTTTGCGCTGGCGCTGGATCCTGCCGCCCATTGGCCTGGCCCTGGTGGGCATTGTGGTGCTGATCATCATGGAGCCCAGCTGGTGCCAGCCGGGGGTGGATTGGAAGGTCTTGCACGAGTACCAGCGCCAGCGCGTCTGCACGCTGCTGGACCCCGCGCGCGACCCGCTGGGCAAGGGTTTTCACATCATCCAGGGCATGATCGCGATTGGCTCGGGCGGGGTGTTGGGCAAGGGTTTTATGCAGGGCACCCAGACCCATCTGGAGTTCATCCCCGAGCGCACCACCGACTTCATCTTTGCCGCTTTTGGCGAGGAGTTCGGCCTGCTGGGCAATGTGGTCCTGCTGGCCGCCTTCCTGTTCATGATCCACCGGGCCCTGGTCATCGCCGCCCAGGCCCCCACCTTGTTTGCCCGCCTGCTGGCGGCCAGCGTGGGGCTGATGCTGTTCACCTATGCCTTTGTCAACATGGGCATGGTCAGCGGCATCCTGCCGGTGGTGGGCGTGCCCTTGCCCTTCATCAGCTACGGCGGCACCGCCATGGTGACCCTGGGCCTGTCGCTGGGCATGCTCATGTCCATTGCCCGCGCCAAGCAACTGGTGCAGTCTTGATCCCCATGCGCGCGCACGCCTCCCCCTTGCCCGTTGCCGTCGGCCTGATTGGCGCCGGCAACATGGGGGGCGCCATGGTGCAGCGCCTGGCGGGCCTGGGCGCGGCGCCGCTGGTGCACGACGTGGACCCCGCGGCCTGTGCCCGCGCCGCGGCCCTGGGCGCGCCCCTGGCGCCGCATCCGCAGGCCGTGGCCGCTTCCTTGGCGCCCGAGGGCGTGCTGATCGTGGTGGTGGTCGACGCCGCCCAGACCGAGGCCGTGCTGTGGGGCCCGCAGGGCGCGGCGACGGCCCTGCGGCCTGGGCAGACCGTCTTGCTGTGCCCGACCCTGGGCCCGCAAACCGTGGCCGAGCAGGCGCGCCGCCTGGCCGAGCGCGGCGTGGATCTGCTGGATGCGCCCATGTCCGGCGGCCCGGTGCGCGCGGCGCAAGGCCGCATGAGCCTGATGGTGGCGGGCCCGGAGGCCGCCTGGCAGCGCGTGCTGCCGCTGCTGCGCCAACTGGCCGACCCGGTGCACCGCATCGGCCCGCGCGCGGGCGACGCGGCGCGGACCAAGCTGGTCAACAACCTGCTGGCGGCCACCGTGCTGGCGGCCTCGGCCGAGGCCCTGGCGCTGGCCGAGCAACTGGGCCTGGACCCGGCCCAGACCCTGGCGGTGATCCAGTCCTCGAGCGGGCAAAGCTGGATCGCCGGCGACCGCCTGCCGCGCGCCCTGGCGGGCGACCTGGCGCCACGGGCGCACCTGAGCCTGCTGGCCAAGGACAGCACCCTGGCCATGCAGGCCGCGGCCGACGCCGGCTTGCAACCCCCGCTGGGCCAACTGGCGCAGGCCTTGTTTGCGCGCGGCATGGCGCAAGGCCTGGCCGAGCAGGACGACGCGGCCATGCTGGGCCTGCTGCGCCAGGTCCTGGCCGAGCAGGGCAGGGCGCCTTAAGCGACCCGCCCAAGGCCCAAGCCAACATGGGGGCCCTGAGCGACCGATTGCGCCAATGGGCCAAGGCCCTCAAGCGCGATGGCGTGACCCTGTGGATGGCCTGTCGCCACCCCCGCACGCCCTGGTACGCCAAGGCCCTGGCCCTGCTGGTGGTGGCCTATGCCCTGAGCCCCATCGACCTGATCCCAGACGTGATCCCGGTGCTGGGCTTTGTGGACGATGTGCTGCTGCTGCCGGGCCTGATCTGGCTGACCCTGCGCCTGCTCCCCGCCCCGGTGCGCCAAGCCTGCCGCGCCCAAGCCGACGCCTGGCTGCAAAGCCACCGCCCGCCCGTGTTGCGCTGGGGGGCGGTGTGGGTGGTGGGGGTGTGGGTGGGGGTTCTGGTTTGGTTCATTGCATTTGTCGGGACGGCCTTGTGAACGACGCCGGCCTGTGGCCCACATGCGGCCGCGCCCCGGTGTTGGGGTGTTGTGTCACCTGGTCCGTCCAATCCAGATGAGTCGGGCCGATCCCCTTAGGCATGTGGACCCAGAAGTCTGAGGCTGCGCTGGGCCCGATCCAGCAATCGCTTGTTGTGGACCACAAAGCCGATCCTGCTCTGACGGGCCATGGTCAGTTGACGTTCCAGCCCTTGCACCGCCTTGAGACGGCCCAGGGCTGTGAGCAGGCCCAGCAGGCGGCTGTGGCTGATCATCAGCAGGGCCACCGCTTGGTCATACTGGCAGACGGCGGCTCTGACCTTGGGATGGGCCATCGCCTGCAGGCCATGAACCTGGGTGAGCTTTTGCTGCGCCAGGCGCAAGGCATGATCATGATCCCCCCGAAAGCGAAGATCGAAGACCGCATCGGCAATGTCGTCCAGCGCAAGGTCTGGGGCTTGTTCCAGGATGCGCTGAATGCGCGGGTAGAAGTGCGCAAAGACCGGGTCGTCTTGTGTCAGTTGCGATTGCGCCAGCAGCATCACAAAGGCGTCGCGCACCTTGGCCATGCCAAAGAGGGCCTTCTCTTGCAGACCCCGCATGAACAAATGATGGAACACCCCCATCACCAACAGCAGCAGCCCAGCGTGTAGCCAAAGCAATGACATCATGCCCCCCTTTTGTCTTGAAAAAGTTTACCTAAGGTTTCATTGCTTGTGCCAGGCACGACGTGTTCAATTGCAGCCCGCCCCGTGCAGGTGTTGTTCACACTTGCCTACAATGCCCCCATGATCTCTCGCGAACCCACTCTTGAACGCCTGGCCATTGCCCGTGGCCTGCTGCTCGATCCCTACGGCCTGCACGAGGGGCACCTCACGCAGGCGCTGGCCACCATCCGGGCCCACCAGGTCGACGATGCCGATCTGTACTTCCAGTACACCCGCAGCGAGGGCTGGAGCCTCGAGGAGGGCATCGTCAAGACCGGCAGTTTCAGCATCGACCAAGGCGTGGGCGTGCGCGCGGTCGCTGGCGAGAAGACCGCTTTTGCCTACTCCGACGACTTGAGCGAGGCCTCGCTCATGGACGCCGCGCGCACGGTGCGCAGCATTGCCGCCGCCGGTCAACAGCGCCGCGTCGGCCAGCGCCGCCCCAAGGTGGCGGCCAGCCGCACGCTGTACCCGGCCCTGGACCCGCTGGCCACGCTCGACAGCACCGCCAAGGTGGCCCTGCTGATGCAGGTCGAGCAGCTGGCCCGCGCGCGCGACCCACGGGTGGTGCAGGTCATGGCCGGTCTGGCCACCGAGTACGACGTGGTGATGGTGGCGCGCGCCGACGGCACGCTGGCCGCCGATGTGCGACCGCTCATCCGCCTGTCGGTCACGGTGATCGCCGAGCAGGGCGGCCGCCGCGAGGTGGGCAGTGGCGGCGGCGGTGGCCGCTTTGGCCTGGCCTACTTTGACGCCGCCCGCGTCGAGGACTATGTGGACCATGCGGTGCAGGCCGCGCTCACCAACCTGGATTCGCGCCCCGCGCCTGCCGGCGAGATGACCGTGGTGTTGGGCCCGGGCTGGCCTGGCGTGCTCTTGCACGAGGCCGTGGGCCATGGGCTGGAGGGCGACTTCAACCGCAAGGGCTCCAGCGCCTTCAGCGGCCGCATTGGCCAGCGCGTGGCCGCCAAAGGCGTGACGGTGCTCGACGACGGCACGATCGCCGATCGCCGGGGTTCGCTCAACATCGACGACGAGGGCTGCACCAGCAAGAAGAACGTGCTCATCGAGGACGGCATTTTGCGCAGCTACATCCAGGACGCGACCAACGCGCGCCTGATGGGGGTCAAGCCCACCGGCAATGGCCGCCGTGAAAGCTATGCCCATGTGCCCATGCCGCGCATGACCAACACCTACATGCTGGCGGGCGACCGCGATCCGCAAGAGATCATCGCCAGCATCCGCCGCGGCATTTACGCCACCAACTTTGGCGGCGGCCAGGTCGACATCACCAACGGCAAGTTTGTCTTCTCGGCCAGCGAGGCCTTCTGGGTCGAGAACGGCAAGATCCAGTACCCGGTCAAGGGCGCCACGCTCATTGGCAGCGGCCCCGAATCGCTCAAGAAGATCAGCATGATTGGCAACGACCTGCAGCTCGACACCGGCGTGGGCACCTGCGGCAAGGACGGCCAGAGCGTGCCGGTGGGCGTGGGCCAGCCCACGCTGCGCATCGAGGGCCTGACGGTCGGCGGCACGGCCTGAGCCTGCGCAGCCGCAGGGCCCGCGGCGGCAGGCCACGCCTTAGCGCATGAAGTCGCGCAAGGCCTCGATGGTCAGATCGGGCAACTCCTCGGGGATGTAGTGGCCCGAGGGCACGGCGCGGTAGTGCACGGTCTGCGCGCACTGCGCCTGCCACAGGGCCTGCGCCGCAAACTGGCGGTGCACCACGCCGCGATCCCCGCACATCACCAACAGCTCGCAGGCGATTTTGTCGCCACGCGCGCGGCTGGCGCGGTCGTGCTCCAGGTCGATCCCGGCGCTGGCGCGGTAGTCCTCGGCCTTGGCATGGATCGAGGCGCGCCAGCCTTGCGGGTGCAGGTCGGGCGCGCAAAAGCAGCGCAGGTAATCGGCCATGGCCTCGGGCTCGAAGAAGCCCCCGCCGTTGCTGCCCCAGCCCGACATCTTCAGGCGCAGATAGGTCTCGGGGTCGCCGCCGATCATGCTCTCGGGCACCGGCGCCGGCTGGATCAGGTGGAACCAGTGGTAGTAGGCGCGCGCAAAGTCAAAGTCGGTGCCAGCGTACATGTCGAGCGTGGGCGCAATGTCGAGCACGCACAGCTTGCGCACCCGCGCCGGATGGTCCAGCGCCAGGCGGTGCGACACGCGGCCGCCCCGGTCGTGGCCGCACAAAAAGAAGGTGTCCACGCCCAGCTGGTCCAGCAGGTCGATCACTTCCTGCGCCATGGCGCGCTTGCTGTAGTTGGCATGGTCGGGCTCGCCGGGCTCGCAAGACGAATCGCCGTAGCCGCGCAGATCGGGCATCACCAGGCGGTACTGATCGCGCAGGCCGCTGGCCACACGCTGCCACAGCACATGGGTTTGCGGAAAACCGTGCAGCAGCACCAGCACCGGGCGCTCGGGGTGCGCGCGCCAGCTGGCCTGCTCGGTGATGCGGTAGCGCACCGGCCGTCCGTTCACCTGGCTGTGGTGCAGATCAAAGCCATCAAACCAGCCCATGGGATGCTCCTGTGTGGGGGGGGAGGGGGATTGCGGTCAAGGCGTCATTATGGGCATGCCATGGCCGCGCCGGGGCGCTTTGGCGCAGGGGGGCTGCGCGCATGTGATACGATGTTTCCCATGACTTCGCGTTCGGCCTTCTTTTTTGGCTTTTATTTTTGGTTCTCGGTCCCCGGCGGACGAGAGGCGAACGCGTAACCCAACGAATCCCTCGACAGCACCGCCGGACCCGCAAAGTCCGGCGGTTTTTTTTTGACCCCGACATCGATCACAGGAGTGTTTTCATGAACCGCAAGACCCCCAGCCATCTGGACCCGCGACACCCGGGTGCGGCCGACCGCACCGGCCAGACCGACGACGAGCGCATCAAGGACATCACCGTGTTGCCCCCACCCGAACACCTCATCCGCTTCTTCCCGATTGCGGGCACCCCGGTCGAGTCGCAGATCGCCCAGACACGTCGCAACATCCACAAGATCCTGCACGGCCAGGACGACCGCCTGCTGGTCATCATCGGCCCCTGCTCGATCCACGACCCGGCGGCGGCGCTGGAGTACGCGCGGCGCCTCAAGCCCCTGCGCGAGCAGTACGCCGACACGCTGGAGGTGGTGATGCGTGTGTATTTCGAGAAGCCGCGCACCACGGTGGGCTGGAAGGGCCTGATCAACGATCCCTACCTCGACGAGAGCTACCGCATCGACGAAGGCCTGCGCATCGCGCGCCAGCTGCTGGTGGAAATCAACCGGCTGGGCATGCCGGCGGGCAGCGAGTTCCTGGACGTGATCAGCCCGCAATACATCGGCGACATGATCAGCTGGGGCGCGATCGGCGCGCGCACCACCGAAAGCCAGGTGCACCGCGAGCTGGCCTCGGGCCTGAGCGCGCCAGTGGGCTTCAAGAACGGCACCGACGGCAACGTCAAGATCGCCATCGACGCGATCCAGGCGGCGGCGCGGCCGCACCACTTCCTGTCGGTGCACAAGAACGGCCAGGTGGCGATCGTCGAGACCCGCGGCAACAAGGACTGCCACGTCATCCTGCGCGGCGGCAAGGCGCCCAACTACGACGCCGCGCACGTGGCCGCGGCCTGCAAGGAGATCGAGGCGGCCAAGCTGGACTGCACGCTGATGGTCGACTGCAGCCATGCCAACAGCAGCAAGCAGCACGACAAGCAGCTCGACGTGGCGCGTGACGTCGCCATGCAGTTGAAGGACGGAAACCGCTGCATCTTCGGCGTGATGGTCGAGAGCCACCTGGTGGCCGGCGCGCAGAAGTTCAGCGCCGGCAAGGACGATCCGGCGAAGCTGGCCTACGGCCAGAGCATCACCGACGCGTGCCTGGGCTGGGACGATTCGCTGGAAGTGCTGCGCGTGCTGAGTGAGGCGGTGAAGGCGCGGCGCGCGGGCTGAACGCCGGCAACTCTCGGGGGAGCGCAGCCCCAGCGACTACATCAATGCGTCGCCGTTGGCCTGAACCTGCGCCACCAGCACC
>JBEBDJ010000196.1:0-2503 GCA_041157045.1 Pseudomonadota bacterium | reverse complement strand
CATGGCTGATTTGCAAATCAAGGCTGTAGGGGGCGTTCAGCAGCGATGGCGCGGCGGTGAAGGTCCAGTCCGGCAGGTCGTTGGGCACGCCACGCTCGACCGCCACCGGGGCAGTCGTGGGCTCGATGCGCATGGACAGGGTGTCGATGCGAAGACCATCGGCGAGCTGGCTGTCCCCCTCATTGGCATGACCGGCCAGGTCGGTCATGCGCTGGCCCGCCACCCGGATCTGTGCCGTGGTGAGGGCTTGATCGCTTGGGGTGAAGGTGGCGCTAAAGAAGTAGGGGTCCTGGGCCGTGCCGGTGCCTTGGCGTTCGCTCAAGGGCCCCAGCGTGCCCCCGGTGACGGTGACATCGTCCCAGCCAAAACTCTGACCAGGGTCTTCGGAGACATAGAACCGGAGGGTGGCGGTCTGCCCGCTGCCCAGCGCGCTGACGTCGCTCAGGATCCAGACCCTGGGCGGTGTGAGGTCTGGCGGCGGATCCAGTGGCGGGCTGGTGGGGCTGGGTTGCCAGGCATCGCCCAGCGCCTCGCGGCTGGGATTGCCGGGCAGGTGCGCCAGAATGGCCGACACCGGGGCGTTGCCGTCTGCAAAGATCACCAGGTCACCCGGGCTCACGTCCACTTGCTCCGAGTCCCGCTGCAGGCGCAGGCCCGAGCCTTGCATGGTCTTGGTGTACGCCGCCCACGAACCGCTCAGCACGATCTGATCGACACCACTGAGGCTTTCGCTGAAGTCCACCTTGGTGCCCGGCTTGACGTAGACCACATCGTCCAGATTGCTGCCCTTGAGCACCAGTTGCATACCGGCTTGAACCTGCCCAAAGATGCTGGCCTCGTTGCCGCCCGCATAGCCCATGATGCTGGCCTTGCTTTGCGCCTGCTCGTTCACGCGCTCGATCAGCGTGTCGGGATCGCCGTCGGACGTGAGGGATGGGTCGGGGGTCGGGTCGGGGGCTTGGTGCGCCAGCGCCTGCAGCCACGCATGGGTGTCGATGGCGCCATCCAAAAAGACCACCCGGTCGCCGTCCCCAGCGGTCAGCACCAGGCCGTCGCTGCGTGCCAGGCGCAGGTTGTTGCCCGATACGCTGGCGATCATTTCCCGGCGCCAGCCCTTGATGAAGAGCAGGTCGATGCCCGAGAGGGACTCGCTGAAATCGAGTTCATCGGCCCCATCGATGAGCACCATGTCCACGGAATTGGTGCCCTTGAGGATGAGGGTTTGGCCCGGCACCGTGCTGCTCAGGGACGGGGTCAGGTCCAGGACGTTGATGTCGTCTGGCGACAGCTCGTCCTGCATGAAGTAGCGTGTGATCCTGCTCATCGGCTGCACGGCACTGGCAGGACGGGCCAGACGGTGGGCCTGACCGGTGGCCCACTGTGCCCCTGTTCATGTCGCGTGATGCACCGACCTTAGCCGCAGGATGTGGGTTGGCAAATGGCCAATCGTGACTAAACAATTCCTGCTAATGCGATGGCCCCATGGCCTGCCTTGCCGATCTTGGTTGAGCGGTTGGCCCGAGCAGGCCCCCCACCACAAGACCGATGGGCTCAAGCCTTGACCTTGGGCACACGGCCCATCAGGTAGAACTCGGGGTTGGGCATCATGCCGGTCACGCTGGCCATGCGGTTGGACAGGCCAAAAAAGGCGGTGATGGCGGTGATGTCCCAGATGTCCTCGTTGTCAAAGCCGTGCGCCTGCAGGGCCTGGAAGTCGGCCTCGTCGACCTGGTCGGAGGCGGTGCAGACCTTCAGGGCAAAGTCCAGCATGGCGCGCTGGCGTGGGCTGATGTCGGCCTTGCGGTGGTTCACCGCCACCTGGTCGGCCACCAAGGGTTTTTTCTCGTAGATGCGCAAAATGGCCCCATGCGCCACCACGCAGTACAGGCAGCGGTTGACCGCGCTGGTGGCCGTCACGATCATCTCGCGATCGCCCTTGCTCAGGCCGCTTTGCCGCCCCACGCTCTCGGGCACCATGAGGGCATCGTGGTAGGCAAAAAAGGCGCGCCACTCGGCCGGTCGGCGCGCCAGCGCCAAAAACACATTGGGCACAAAGCCCGATTTTTCTTGCACCTCCAGGATCCGGTCTTTCAGGTCCTGGGGCAGGGTGTTCAGGTCGGGCAGGGGAAAGCGGTCGCTCATGGCAGATTGGGGCAAGGTCAAAACCCCATTATCGCGCTGGGCTGTGGCCGCCCTGGCCTCAGGGGCCGGCCAGCAATTGCTGAACCAACTCGGCGGTGGTGTGGGCGCGGTGCTTGCGCATCAGGCGCGCCCGGTAGATCTCGACGGTGCGGTGGCTGATGCCCAGCTCGCGCCCAATTTCTTTGCTGGTCAGGCCCCGGGTCAGCTGCGCGGCCACCTCGCGCTCGCGCGGGGTCAGATCGGCCGACACCGGCCTGCGCGCGCTCATGTCCTCGAAGGTCCAGATGCCCGCCTCGTGCGGGGCATGCCGGTTGAGCGCGCGCCCCGTCACATGGCACCAGAAGGTCTCGCCCTGCAGGCG
>JBEBDJ010000195.1:0-2807 GCA_041157045.1 Pseudomonadota bacterium | reverse complement strand
GCTTTGTGGCCGCCATCATCGTCGCCTGGTTCAGCCGCCAGCGCGAGTTCCGTGCCGACGCCGGCGCCGCGCAGCTGATGGGCCGCAAGCAGCCCATGATCAACGCGCTGGCACGCCTGGGCGGCCTGCACACGGCCGAGCTGCCCAAGGCCGTGTCGGCGATGGGCATTGCCGGGGGCATTGGCAAGCTCTTTAGCACCCACCCGCCCATCGAAGAGCGCATCGCGGCCTTGCAGCAGGCCTGAGGCCTGGCGCCCACGGGCGCACCGCGCGTTCCATTCTGCGGCGCTGCGCTGTAGCCAAGGCTACAGTGGCAGCGCCGCAGCGCGTTTAGCATGGCCCGGTGAAACGACGCCTGGTCTTTTATCGCCGCCGCATGCGCGGCCTGCCCCCCACCGTGCAGGCCATGCTGTGGATGGCCTGCAGCGGCGTGCTGTTTTCGATCCTCAACGCCACCTCGCGCCTGCTGGCCACCCAGCTCGACCCCATGCAGGCGCAGTTTCTGCGCTACCTGTTTGGCGTGCTGGTGTTCCTGCCCTGGGTGTGGGCCAGCGGCTGGCGCCAGTGGGGCACGGTGCAACTCAGTGGCCATCTGTGGCGATCGCTCATGCACACGGCGGCGCTCATGCTCTGGTTCACCGCCTTGCCGCACATCGGCCTGGCCGACATGACGGCCATTGGCTTTACCGGCCCCATTTTTGTGATGCTGGGCGCAGCCTGGTTTTTGCGCGAGCCCCTGCACCTGGACCGTTGGGTGGCGGCCATGATCGGCTTTGTGGGCGTGTTGATCGTGGTCTTGCCGGGCATGAGCGGGCAGGGCGGCTGGTACCACCTGGTGATGCTGGCCTCTTCGCCGGTGTTTGCCGCGTCCGTGCTGCTGTCCAAGTCGCTCACGCGGCGCGAGACCTCGGGCCAGATCGTGCTGTGGCAGTCCATGCTGGTGACCTTGCTGAGCCTGCCCGCCGCGCTGCCTGTGTGGCAGGCGCCCTCGCTGTGGCAATGGCTGGCCTTTGCCATGACCGGGGTGGTGGGGTCGCTCAGCCACATGGCGCTCACGCGGGCCATGAAGCTGGCCGATCTGTCGGTCATCCAGCCGCTGCGCTTTCTGGACCTGCTGTGGGCCGCGGTGCTGGGTTGGCTGTTGTTTGGCGATTGGCCCAACGCCAATGCCTGGCTGGGCGGCGCGGTGATCCTGGCGGCCACCGTGTGGATTGCCCGGCGCACGCAGCGCAAGGTGCAGGCTCAGAGCGGCAAGGGCTGATCGGGCGGCGCGTTGGCCACACCGGCGGCGACATGGCCGGCGGGCACGTGGCGCGCGGCCGACTCGATGTGGCCGGTCTGGTCGTCAAAAAAGAAATCGGGCTCGAACTCGCGCAAAAAGGGCCCTTTTTCAAGGCCCCCCAGAAACATGGCCTCATCCACCTCGATGTGCCAGTCCATCAGGGTGCGGATGGCGCGCTCGTGCGCGGGGGCGCTGCGCGCGGTCACCAGCGCGGTGCGGATGCGCATGTGCGGCGTGCCGGCCTGCTGCAGCTGCTGCAGGGCCTGCAACAGCGGCTTGAAGGGACCGGCGGGCAGGGGGCGCGCGGCGTGCTCGCGCTCGTGTGCCTGGAACGACCCCAGGCCCTGGCTTTGGTAGACGCGCTCGGCCTCGTCCGAGAACAGCACCGCGTCGCCGTCAAAGGCAATGCGCACCTCGTGCGGATGCTCGGCCGAGGCGGGCACCGAGTGCGGATAGACCTGCGCCGCCGGCACGCCAGCCTCCAGGGCCGCGCGCACATCCGACAAATGGGCCGACAGGAACAGGTGGGCGTTGAGCGGGCGCAGGTAGCGCCACGGCGATTGCCCGCGCGTGAAGCTGCCCCGCACAATGGGCAGGCCGTAGTGCTGCGCCGAGCGGAACACCCGCATGCCGCTGACTGGGTCGTTGCGCGAGAGGATCACCACCTCCACGCGGTTGTGCCCGTCCTGATTGAAGGCCAGCAGTTTTTTGACCAGCGAGAAGGCCACGCCCGGGCGCGCGGGCGCCTCCAGCCGGGAGAGCTGCAGGTCCATGTAAGCGCGGTCGTCGCCCTGCTCGAAAACGCGGTTTTCTTCCTCAAAGTCAAACAGCGCACGCGAGGAGATGGCCACCACCAGTTGTCCGTCGAGCGAAGCGGGCATGACCGTCTCCTTGGGAGGCCTCAGGGGCGCAAAAACAGCCGGTAGGCCGGGTTGTGGGTCTCTTCCACATGCGGGTAGCCCAGGGTCTGCAGAAACGCTTCGAAGGCCTGGTTGTCGGCCTCGGGCACCTGCAGCCCCACCAGGATGCGGCCGTAGTCGGCGCCCTGGTTGCGGTAGTGAAAGAGCGAGATGTTCCAGCCGGGTCGCATCAGGCTCAGGAATTTGAGCAGGGCCCCGGGCCGCTCGGGAAACACAAAGCGCAAGAGCCGCTCGCCCTGGGCCAGTGCCGAGGGGCCGCCCACCATGTGGCGCAGGTGCTCTTGCGCCAGATCGTCGTGCGTGAGGTCCAGCGCCGCAAAGCCTTTTTTCTTGAAGTTGTTCGCAATTTTGGCGCTCTCGCCCTTGCCATGCGTGGACAGGCCCAGGAACACATGCGCCTGTTCGGTGCCGCTCATGCGGTAGTTGAACTCGGTCACGTTGCGCGGCCCGCCGGGCAGGTTGCCAATGGTCTCCAGAAAGCGGCGGAAGCTGCCGCGCTCTTCGGGAATGGTCACCGCAAACAAGGCCTCGCGTTCCTCGCCCACCTCGGCACGCTCGGCGACAAAGCGCAGGCGGTCAAAGTTCATGTTGGCACCGCACAGAAT
>JBEBDJ010000194.1:0-5487 GCA_041157045.1 Pseudomonadota bacterium | reverse complement strand
ACGTGATCAACGACTCGTACCAGGACTTTGGCGCCGGCCAGTTCATCTGGCGCATGGGCGATCCGGCGGTCGAGGGCTACCAGGCCGCCAGCGACCCGCGCCGCGACGGCCTGGCCGCTGGTTACTGAAGCGAGCATGGCGATGCAGGCTTGGCCCCAGCGCATGCGCCTGCGTGCCCGCACGGGTCGATAAGCCATGACCATCGCCACCCCCCGTCCCGGACTGGGCCTGTTGCTGGCCATCACCGGGGCGGCGGCTTTTTCAGGCAAGGCCATCATCGTCAAACTGGCCTACCGCCACGGCACCGACCCGATGACGCTGCTGATGCTGCGCATGCTGCTGGCCTTGCCCCTGTTCATGCTGATGGCCTGGTGGGGTGGGCGCGGCAAACCGCCGCTCACGCGGCGCCAAGCCTGGGGGGTGGTTGGCCTGGGGTTTTGTGGCTACTACCTGGCCAGTTACCTGGATTTCTGGGGCCTGCAATACATCAGCGCCTCGCTCGAGCGCCTGATCCTCTACCTCAACCCGACCCTGGTGGCCGTGCTGGGCTGGTTGCTGCACCGCAAGCGGCTGAGCGCGCAACAGGCCTTGGGCATGGCCATCAGCTACGCGGGCATTGTGCTGGTGTTCGGTCATGAGTGGCAGGCCCAGGGCGCGCACGCCATGCTGGGCGCCGTGCTGGTCTTTGGCAGCGCCAGCGCCTACGCGGTCTACCTGCTCTACAGTGGGCGCATGCTGCAGCATCTGGGCGCCCTGCGCCTGGTGGGCCTGGCCAGCACCGTGGCCAGTGTGTTCTGCTTCATCCAGTTCGCGCTGCTGCGTCCCTGGTCAGACGCCTGGGTCGGGCCCGAAGTGCTGGGCCTGTCGCTGCTCAATGCCACCGTCTGCACCGTCTTGCCCGTGCTCTTGGTCATGATGGCCATTGAGCGCTTGGGGCCGGTGCTGGCGGCACAAGCCGGGATGATCGGCCCCATGTGCACCCTGCTGCTGGGCGCGCTGCTGCTGGACGAACCGCTGACCCTGTGGGTGCTCTCGGGCACGGCGCTGGTGCTGGCCGGGGTGACCTGGGCCACGCGGCCGTCCCGCAGCGCCAACTGAACCAAACGAAGAAGGAGTTTTCAAGATGGATCTGGGTATCAAAGGCAAATGGGCCCTGGTGGGCGGCGCCAGCCGCGGGCTGGGTTTTGGTTGCGCCCGCGCGTTGGCGCTGGAGGGCGTGAACGTGGTGATGGTCGCGCGCCGGGCCGAGGTGCTCGAGACGGCCGTGCAGGCCCTGCGCCAGGAAGCCCCCGGCGTGCAGCTGATCGGCGTGGCCGCCGACATCACGAGCGAGGCCGGCCGCGCAGCCGTGTGGTCCGCCGCAGGTGGGCCGGGCAAGGCCTACGACATCGTGGTCACCAATGCGGGCGGACCGCCGCCCGGCGACTTCCGCCAGTGGGACCGTGCGGCCTGGCTGGCGGCCCTGGACGCGAACATGCTCACCCCCATCGAGCTGATCAAGGCCACGGTGGACGGCATGGCCGAGCGCGGTTTTGGCCGCATCGTCAACATCACCTCGAGTGCGGTCAAGGCCCCCATCGACATCCTGGGCCTGTCCAACGGTGCGCGCACCGGCCTGACCGGCTTTGTGGCGGGCCTGGCGCGCAGCCCGATTGCCGCGCGTGGCGTGACGATCAACAACCTCTTGCCGGGCAAGTTCGACACCGACCGCCTGGCGGCCACCATGCAGGGCACGGCCAGCAAGACCGGCAAGAGCGTGGACGAGATTCGCCAGCAGAACATCCGCCAGATCCCCGCCGCGCGCCTGGGCCAGGCCGACGAGTTTGGCGCCATCTGCGCGTTCCTGTGCAGCCAGCAGGCGGCCTATCTGAACGGCCAGAACATCCTGCCCGACGGTGGCCTCTACCCCGGCACGTTCTAAGGCTGCGCGCTGGCGGCGCGCCGGGCGCTGCTGACCCAGATGCCGGCCACGATCAGGGCAAAGGCCAGGCCGTGGTACAGGCGGGGCCATTCGCCGATAAAGGCCGCCGACATCAGCGCTGCAAAAATCGGCGTGAGGTTCGAGAAAAAGGCGCTGGTGTTGGGCCCGGCCTGTGCCACGCCCAGGCCCCAGCAGCGGTAGGCCAGCACGGCGGGGCCCACGGCCACATAGGCCAGGGTGGCCAGCAGCGGCCAACCCCACACGATGCGCGCATCGCTGAGCTGCCACTCGATGGCCGAGAAGAGGCCTGTCCAGCCCAGGCCAAAGACCACCTGCGACATCAGAAAAGCCGCCCAGTCGGCCCGGATGTGGGCGGGCTCATCGCGCCGCACCAGCAGCCAGCTGTAGAGGCTCCAGCAGGCCGTGGCCAGCAGCATGAACAGATCGCCCACCACAAAGCGCACCTGCGAGAGTTGCGCCCAGTCCCCGCGCGAGAGCACCACGCAGACCCCGGTGAGCGACAGGCCCGCCCCCAGCCATTGCCGGCCCCGCGCCGGGGTCTTGAACAGGGTGGCCCCCATCAGCAGCATGAAAAACGGCCCGCTGGACGCCACCAGCGTCAGGTTCAGCGGCGTCGAGGTGTGCAGGGCCATGTACTGGAAGGTGTTGTAGCAGCCCACCCCCAAGAGCGACAGCAGCGCAAACCGGCGCCAGTGCGGGTACAGGCCCGACGAGGGCCGCAACACCCAGGCGGCCAGCGGCAACAGGATCAGAAACGCGCCCAGCCAGCGCAGAAAGTTGAGCGTGATGGGCGGCACCAGATCGGTGACCAGGCGGCCCACCACGGCATTGCCGGCCCACAGCAGCGGGGGCACGGTCAGCAGCAAGGCGGTGCGCAGGGTCAGGGATTGGTTCATCACCGCACTGTAGCCAGCCCCGAGGCCGCTGGGCGTCGCCAGTGCGCCATGGCGGGCAAGCGGCCGCGCTGGCCTGCACGCCCCATCGATGTATGGCACCATGGCGGTTTGCTTGCGGGCCAGGGGGCCCGCAGTCTTCTTCACTGGAGTCCCCATGAGTCTGGCCATTCAAATTCAACAAAACGGCGGCCCCGAGGTCATGCAGGTGGTCGATGTCGCGGTCGGCGAGCCCGGACCGGGCCAGGTGCGCATTCGCCACAAGGCGATCGGCCTGAACTACATCGATGTCTACCAGCGCATCGGCCTGTACGGCCTGCCCCTGCCGCTGCAACTGGGCATGGAGGCCTCGGGCGTGATCGAGGCGGTGGGCGAGGGCGTGACGCACCTGCGCGTGGGCGACCGCGCGGCCTATGCCAGCCAGCCCCCGGGCAGCTATTGCGAGCAGCGCGTGATGCCGGCCATGAACGTGTGCCGGCTGCCCGACGAGATCTCGTTCGAGACCGGTGCGGCCATGATGCTCAAGGGCCTGACGGCGCAGTACCTGCTCAAGCGCACGCGCCCGGTCGAAGGCCTGGAGGCGGGCGATTTTGTGCTGTTCCACGCGGCCGCTGGCGGTGTGGGCCTGATCGCCTGCCAGTGGGCCCGTGCCCTGGGCCTGCGCCTGATCGGCACGGCGGGCAGCGCCGCCAAGTGCGAGCTGGCCCTGGCCAACGGCGCCGCGCATTGCATCAACTACAGCACCGAGGACTTTGCCGCGCGCGTCAAGGAGATCACCGGGGGGCAGGGCGTCAAGGTGGTCTATGACTCGGTGGGCAAGGACACCTGGGACAAGTCGCTGGACTGCCTGCGGCCTTTTGGCCTGATGGCCAGCTTTGGCAATGCCTCGGGCCCGGTGGCGCCGTTTGCCCCCGGCATGCTGGGCAACAAGGGCTCGCTGTATGTGACGCGCCAGACCCTGTTCAGCCACATCACCTCGCGCGAGCGCACGCAGGCCATGGCCGATGATCTGTTCGCGGTCGTCAAGAGCGGCCAGGTCAAGATCCACATCGACCAGACCTTCCCGCTCACCGAGGTGCAGGCGGCCCACCGCGCCCTCGAGGCGCGCCAGACCACCGGCTGCACCATCCTGACGCTGTAAAGCAAAACGCCGGCGGTGCATGCACCGGCCGGCGTTGGCGTGGGGCCCAGGCTGGGCTCAGGCTCTGGGTTTAGGCGGCGATGGCCTGCTTGGGCGCCACCGCCTCCAGCGCATGGCGCAGGTGCGAGAGGGTGCGCGGCACCTGGTGCCATTTCTCCAGCCCAAACAGACCGATGCGGAAGGTCATGAAGTCGGCCGGTTCGTCGCATTGCAGCGGCACACCTGCGGCGGTCTGCAGGCCCACGGCCAGGAACTTCTTGCTGTTCTGGATTTCGGGGTCGCGGGTGTAGCTCACCACCACGCCCGGTGCCTCAAAGCCCGCGGCGGCCACGCTTGGGAAGCCGTATTCGCGCAACAGCGCGCGCACCGCGGTGCCCAGGGCCAACTGCTCCTCGCGCACGCGGCCAAAGCCATAGGCCTCGGTCTCGAGCATGGCTTGCTGCAGGCGCAGCAGCGCGTCGGTGGGCAAGGTGGTGTGGTACATGTGGGCGCCTTTTTCATAGGTCTCCATCACCTGCAACCACTTCTTGAGGTCCATGGCAAAGGTGGTGCTGGTGGTGCCCTCAATGGCGGCGCGGGCGCGCTCGCTCATCATCACCATGGCACAGCAGGGCGAGCTGCTCCAGCCCTTTTGCGGCGCCGAGATCAGCACGTCGACCCCGGTGGCGCGCATGTCCACCCACATCGCGCCCGAGGCGATGCAGTCGAGCACCAGCAGGCCGCCCACCGCATGCACCGCGTCGGCCACCGCCTTGAGGTAGCCGTCGGGCAGCATCATGCCGGCCGCAGTTTCCACATGTGGGGCAAACACCACCGCCGGTTTTTCCTGGGCGATGGCCGCGGTCACCTCGTCGATGGGGCAGGGGGCCCAGGCCGCTTCGGGGCTGTCTTGCAGGCGGCGCGCCTTGAGCACGGTGTGGCTCTTGACGAACTGGCCGGCGTCAAAAATCTGCGTCCAACGGTAGCTGAACCAGCCGTTGCGGATCACCATCACATGCTGCTGGTGCGCGAACTGGCGCGCCACCGACTCCATGCCAAAGGTGCCGCTGCCGGGCACCAGCGCCACCGAGTGGGCCTGGTACACCTGCTTGAGCATGCGCGAGATGTCGCGCATCACGCCGCCAAAGCGGTGCGACATGTGGTTGAGCGCGCGGTCGGTGTAGACGACCGAGAATTCGAGCAGACCGTCCGGGTCCACATTCGGCAAAAGTCCGGGCATGTGTGTCTCCGTTGCCCAGTGGGCAAAAAGCATTCAGAAGGGGGGCTAGCTTACCGCAGAACCCGTTGCAGTGGGCAGGAAGGCCATGCACAGCAGCTGGGGGCCATGCGCCAGGGGGTGCCCAGCGCGGCGGCCCGCCCGCGCTCAGCGGCCGCTGCGCACGCGCCGCAGCTCGTCCAGAATGAGCAGCGCCGCGCCCAGGGTGATGGCGCTGTCGGCCAGGTTGAAGGCCGGGAAATGCCAGCCGGCCCAGTGCACATCCAGAAAATCGATCACATGACCGTGCACGAGC
>JBEBDJ010000193.1:0-8633 GCA_041157045.1 Pseudomonadota bacterium | reverse complement strand
CACACAGGCCGCTTGATGCCCCTGGCTGACCGATCGCAGGGCTGGCGCGCCCTGCTGGCAATCGGGCCCGGCCTGCGGGCAGCGCGGGGCAAAGCGGCAGCCCGGAGGTGGGGTGAGCAAGTTGGGCACGTTGCCGGCAATGCCGTGCAATTGACCGCGCGCCACCCCTGCTCTGGGAATGGAGGCCAGCAGGGCGCGGGTGTAGGGGTGTTGCGGCTGGCGCAGCACCTGCGCGACCGGGCCGCGCTCGACGATGGTGCCGGCATACATCACCGCCACATGCGAGCAGGTCTGCGCCACCACGCCCAGGTTGTGCGTGATCAGCAGCACCGTCATGCGAAAGTCCTGCACCATCTGGCGCAGCAGGGCCAGGATCTGCGCCTGCACCGACACGTCCAGCGCGGTGGTGGGCTCGTCGGCAATCAGCAGCTCGGGCCGGCCCATCAGCGCCATCGCAATCAGCACCCGCTGGCGCATGCCGCCCGAGAACTGGTGCGGGTAGTCGTCCAAGCGCTGCGCGGCGTTTGGAATGCGCACCCGCTCCAGCATCTCCAGGGCCAGGGCACGGGCAGCCTGGCGCCGCTGGCGTGTGCTGGCGCTGGCGTCCAGGCCCAGCAGCTGCGGGCTGTGCCGGGCGGCGGCCAGGGCCACGTCGATCAGCTGCTCGCTGATGCGGAACATGGGGTTGAGGTTGGTCGTGGGGTCTTGGAAGATCATGCCGATGCGCCGGCCGCGCAGGGGCTGTACCGCTGCCTCGTCCATGGCCAGCAGGTCTTGCCCGTCCAGCAGGATGCGGCCTTGCGGACCATAGCGCCCCGGCGGGCTGGGCACCAGGCGCGAGATCGACAGGCCGGTGAGCGATTTGCCGCAGCCGGTCTCGCCGACCATGCCCCACACCTCGCCGCGTTGCACCTGCAGGTCGATGCCGGCCAGCACATGGGCCTCGCCCTCGAAGCTGCGCATCCACAGGTGCAGGTTTTGAATGTCCAGAAGTGGCGTGTTCATGCGGGTCAGCGCCGAGAGCGGGGGTCGAACACATCACGCAGACCGTCCCCCAGCAGGTTGAAACCAAACACAGCGATGAAGATCGCCAGTCCCGGAAAAATCGCCGTCCACCAGAAGTCGGGCATGTAGCTGCGCGCCACCGACAGCAAGGAGCCCCATTCGGGCGTGGGCGGCTTGACGCCGATGCCGATGAAGCCCAGCGATGCCACCGTGAGGATGGCAAAGCCCATGTCGAGCGACATCTTGACGATCACCGGCGTCATCACATTGGGCAGGATGTGGTGGCGCAGCAGGCGCCAGGGCCCGGCGCCAATGGCGCGCGCGGCGGTCACATACAGCTCTTCCTTGCGTGCCAGCACCTCGCCGCGCACCAGGCGCGCATAGCCGGGCCACCACGACAGCGAGATGGCCACCACCATGTTGAAGATGCCCGGCCCCAGGGCCGCGGCCACCGCCATGGCCATGATCAGGCCCGGCACGGTCAGCTTGAGGTCGGACAGGCGCATCAGCAGGTCGTCGGTCCAGCCGCCGGCATAGGCGGCCACGGCGCCCACCAGGGTGCCCACCAAGGCGCCCAGCAGCACCACCGCCAGCCCGGCCAGCACCGACACCCGCGTGCCGCCCAGCACCAGCGAGAAAACGTCTTGTCCCAACTCGTTGGTGCCAAACCAGTGCCGCGCCGAGGGCGGCTGGAAATTGCCGGCGGTGCTGACCGCACCGCGCAGGTGTTCGGGGTAGGGAGCCAGCCACGGGCCGGCCAGGGCCATGACCAGGAGCAGCAGGACCAAGGCCAGACCGACCATGGACAGGCGGCTTTGACGGAAGCGGTAGAAGCCGCGCCGCCAGGCCTCGGCGCGCGCGCTGCGCAGGGGCGCTGCAGCGGTGTTCATGACAACCTCACCTTGGGATTGAGCCAGCCGTAGAGCAGGTCGACGATCAGGTTGACCGCCACAAACAGGGTGCCAATGACCAGGGTCACGCCAATGATGGGCATGAAGTCCTGCGTCACCACCGCCTTGGTGGCGTACAGGCCCAGTCCTGGCCAATCGAACACCGTCTCGACCAGCACCGTGCCGCCCAGCAACCAGCCAAAGTACAGGCCGATCACCGTGAGCGTGGCCGAGAAGGCGTTGCGCGCGACGTACTTGGTCACGATCAGGCGCTGCGACAGGCCCAGCGCCCGCTCGGTCAGCACAAAGTCCTGCTGCAAGACCTCCAGGGTGGACGCGCGCATCATGCGCATGATGGTGGCCAAGGGCGACAGGCTCATGGCCAGGGCGGGCATGAACAGGTGCTGGCACGCCACCCAGAAGGCATGCAGGTCCCCGGCGGCCAGGGCGTCGATGGTCAAAAAGCCCGTCAGCCGCACCGGCAGGTCCTCGGTGATCGGAAAGCGCCCGCCCAGCGGCAGCCAGCCCAGGGCCATGGCCAGGCCCAGCTGCAGCAGCAGGCCCAGAAAGAAGCGCGGCATCGAGATGGCGCCCAGCGCCAGCACACGGGTGGCGTAATCGGGCCAGCGGTCGCGCCGCACCGCGGCCCACAAGCCCATGGGCACGCCCACCAGCACCGCCAGCACCATCGCCGCCACCACCAGCTCCAGGGTGGCGGGCAGGTAGGCGCGCAGGTCTTCCATGACCGGTCGGCGGGTGAAGATCGAGACCCCGAAATCGCCCTGGAGCAGGCCGCCCAGGTAGGTGGTGTATTGGGTCCACAGGGGCTTGTCGAGGCCAAACTCGCGCCCGTATTGCGCAATCTCGGCGGGGCTTGCGTTCGGGCCGGCGGCCAGGGCGACGGGGTCGCCCGGCAGCAGGCGCGCGATCACAAACACCAGCACCGTCAGGCCCAGCAAGACGGGCACGGTCAGCAGCAGTCGGCGCAGCAAAAAACGCAGCATGCGGGTCCTTCAGGCCGTGCGCCACCCGGGCGCACGGCGCTCGTGCATCAGCTCAGCGAGAGGTCAAAACAATCGATGGCGTTGGAGGCCACCGGCACGAACTTGAAGCCCTTGACGTTGTCGCGCAGGCCCAGCTTGCGCCGCTCCAGCACGCCAAAGATGTCCGGGGCATCGGCCACCACCTTCTCCTGCATCTGCTGGTAGATGGCCACGCGGTTGCGCTCGTTGGGTTCGGAGCGGCCGCGCTCGATCAGCGCGTCCACCTCGGGGTTGGCGTACACCGCGTTTTGCCAGTTGCCATTGCGCGAGGAGTGGTAGGCGGCAAAGGCGATGTTGTCCGGGTCGCCGTAATTGGCCGTCTGGTAGACCGGGAAGAAATCCGGGAAGGTCTCGGGCTTGGCGCAGGCGGCCACCATGTCGGGCCAGACCATGGGCTTGATCTCAAGGTCGATGTTCAGCTGCTTGAGGCTGTCGAGCAGGATCAGCGCAAAGCGCCGCTGCTGCTCCAGGCCGCTCACATACACCATGGTCAGCTTGATGCCGCCATTGGGCGATTTGGACTTGGCCAGGTGCTCCTTGGCCTTGGCCATGTCGGTGCGGTACACGTTCAGCCGGGGGTTGTGGCCCAGGATGCCGTTGGGCAGCGGGCCGGTCATCAGGTCGGCGTAACCCGCGGCATCGAGCATGCCCTTGTAGTTCATGGCGTAGCTCACCGCCTTGCGCAGCTCGAGATCGGCCATGGGGCCGTGGCGGGTGTTCATCTTGATCGAGAAGGTGCGGTACTCGGGCTCGATGATGCTCACCACGCCGGGCTTGTCCTTGAGCGCGTTCATGTCCTCGCTGGTCAGGTCCACCGCGATGTGTGCCTCACCGCGCTGCAGCATCAGGCGCTGCGAGGCGGTCTCACGCACGATGCGCCAGATCACGCCCGTGAGGTTGCCGCCGCCTTGCTGCCAGGCATTGGGCAGTCGCTCAAGCTCGTACAGATTGCCTGCCTCGGCGCGGCGCACCCGGAAGCTCCCGGAGCCCACGGTGTTGGTGCGCAAATAGGTCTGGCCGTCGTCGCTGCCCAGATTGGCCTCGACATCGGCTTTCGAGACCACCCAGATCCAGGGCAGCACCTGCAGGAAGGCCGCAAAGGGCTTGAGCAGGTTAAAGCGCACCGTCTGCGCATCCACCGCCGTCATGCTGTCCTGGCCGAGCACGCCCTGGATCATCCAGGCATTGCCCTTGTTCAGGCGCAGCGCGCGCTTGAACGAATAGACCACGTCGTCGGCCGTGACCGGCTTGCCGTTGTGGAAGCGGGCATTGGGCTTGAGCTTGAAGGTGAAGCTGCGGCCATCGGGCGTGCTGGTCCACGAGGCGGCCAGCTCGGAGGTGGGCTTGGGCGGGTTGCCCTCGACCTTGACCAGCGCGTCGTACACATTGCGCAGCAAAAAGCTGGCCGAGTAACCGGTGGCGATGTGCGGGTCGAAATTGGGGATGTCCTGCGTGGCCGCGATCACCAGGATGCGGCGCCCGCCCTGCTGGGCAAAGGCTTCGGTGGGCATGAGCACCGAGGCGAGGCTGGCGCCCGCGCCGGCCAGCACCTGGCGGCGGTTGAGAGAGAGGATCTTGTTCTCGCGCATGATGAGCTCCTTGGAATGAACGAACACAGGTCAGGACACCGAGGCCGCCGAGGCGGTCTGGGCAGGGGGGATGGGTGCGGCGCCAAGTCCGTAGTCGCGTTGCACCGCTTCGGGGGAAATCAGGCCCAGGCGCAGGTCGTCCTGCAGGCGCTCGGGCGAGCGTTGTTGCGGCGGGCCGTAGCCCGAGCCACCGGCCAGCACCAGCTCGACCTGCTGGCTGGGGTGGCGCAGCTCGACCAGCTCGCCGGTGCCGCAGTTGTGCAGCTCGTGGCCATGGGCATCCAGCACGCGGCCTTGCGCCTCGCCGCCCGGCTGGCCGCCAAACAGGCCATCGATGGGGTTGTTCACCCCCTCGGGGTAGACCGAGACCAGGGTGGGCAGGCCATCGTCGTCGCGCTTGCGAAGGCGCACGCGCTGGCCCAGGCCGCCGCGCTGCTGGCCTGCGCCCCCGGAGTCGGTGACATAGCTTTTCTCGAGCACCAGCACTGGGGCGCGGCTTTCGATCAACTCGATCGAGGTGTTGGCCGCGGAGGTGGGCCACAACAGCGTCGACTGGCCGTCGCCGCGCGCCGAACCGCCCTGTCCACCACCGCAGAAGAGCATGTCGGAGTAGTAGCGCCCTTGCGCATCCTGGCCGTAGATATTGGCCGCCACCGCCAAGCCGGTGAAGGACTGCACCTGGCGCGGCGCGGCCGCCGACAGGGCCTTGAAAATATTGGGCGCGATGTACCAGCCGGTGCGTGTGCGCAGATTGACCGAGGCCGGGTAGCTGCAGTTGAGCACCGATCCCTCGGGGGCCTTCACGGTAAACGGCCGGTAGCAGCCCGCGTTGCCGCGCACCGTGGGCGTGAGCATGCACTTGAGCGGGTAGGTGGCGTGCGCTGCGGTGTAGTTGAGGGTGGAGTTCAGGCCCCCTTGCGGCAGCTGCGGCGGCGCCCCCTCAAAGTCGATCTCCATCGACGAGCCCGCGATGCGCAGCTTGACCGGGTAGCGCAGCACCTGGCCGAGCGGGTTGTTGGTCATCACGCTCTCGTACTCGCCATCGGGCAAGGCGGCAATGGCCTCGCGCATGGCCTTCTCCGAGAGGCCTTGCACCACCTCGGCCAGGGCGCCCAGGTCCTCCATGCCGTAGTCGCGCATGAACGAGATCACGCGCTCGGCCCCCATGGCGTTGGCGGTCACGAACGATTGCAGGTCGCCCAGCACCTGGTGGCCGTTGCGCACGTTCTGGTCAATGAGGCGCCAGAGCGTTTCGTTGCGGCGCCCGCCCTCGTAGAGCTTCATTGGCGGGATCTGCAGGCCCTCTTCGTAGATCTCGCGGGCCTTGAGCGAGTCCTTGGTGCCGCCAATGTCCGAAACATGGCCCACCGTGCCCACCAGCGCCACCAGCCGGCCGTCGCGGAAGACCGGGGTCACCACCGCGATGTCAAACAGGTGACCGGCGCACAGCCAGGGGTCGTTGGTGATCAGCACATCGCCGGGCACCAGGGTGTCGGCCGGGTAAGCGGCCAGCAAGGCCTTGACCGCGCGGGGCAAGGTGAGGTTGAAGACGGGCATGGCGCGCGGCGAATGTGCCAGCGTCTCGCCGTCGCGATCGAGCAGTTCACAGGCAAAGTCTTGCGCTTCCGAAATCACCAGCGAGAAGGCGGTGCGGCACACCGTCAGCCACATCTCGTCGACCACATTGACCAGGCGGCTCCACATGATCTCGAGGCCGATCGGGTCGGCGGTGATGCGGGCCATGGCCTGCTCGCGCGACATCTCGGCCGGCACCAGCGCCGACAGGGCATGGGCCGCGGCCACCTCGATGCGCAGGTTCAGGTTCTCGTCCACCCGCAACTGGTCGTTGGGGCCGATGATGGTGGTGGACTCGCGCTCTTCGATGATGGCCGGGCCGCTGAGCGTGTCGCCCGGGCGCAGCGCATACCGGTCAATGACCTGGGTGGGCATCGTGCCCTGGTCGAACACCGCCTGACGTGTGCCCTTGATGCGCTGACCTGGGGCCGCGCCGCCTGCGGCGCCATGCAGGCTGAGCGTGGGGGTCGGCCCCGCGCAGCGCACGCGGAAGGTGACCGCCTCGATGCGGGCCTCGGCCAGCACCTGGGTGTAGCGCGCGGCATAGGTGGCCTCGAAGGCACGGCGAATGGCGGGCAGGGAGCTGGCGTCGATGGCGCCCTCGGGCAGCGGCACATCGATCACATGCATCTGGCCCACCAGGCGCATGTCGGCGTGGCGCTCGACCACCACCTGTTCGTTGCGCACGCCGGCGGCGCGCAGGCGCTCGCGGCCTTGTTCTTCCAATTGCAGCAGCAGCTGGTTGATGGCCTCGGCGTCAAAGCCATCCGAGAACTCGATGCGCAGCGAGCGCACGCCGTCAAAGGACAGCGGCGCGGCCAGAAAGCCCAGCGCCGAGGCCGCCCCGGAGGCGGGCGGGATGATGACCTCGCGCACGCCCAGGGCGCGCGCCACGTCCACCGCATGCGCGGGGCCGGCGCCGCCAAAGCCCACCATGGCATAGGCGCGCGGGTCCTTGCCTTTTTCGATCAGGTGCACGCGGGCCGCGGCGGCCATGCTCTCGACCACCACCTTGTGGATCCCGAGCGCCGCCTGCGGCACCGTCAGGCCCAGGGGCGCTGCCACGCGTTCAATCGCGCGCTCGGCAGCGGCCACATCCAGCTGCATGCGCCCGCCCAGGAAAAAGCCCGGGTCGTAATAGCCCAGCACCAGGTTGGCGTCGGTGACCGTGGGCGACTGGCCACCCATGCCATAGCAGGCTGGGCCGGGATCGGAGCTGGCCGAATGCGGCCCCACCTTGAGCAGACCCACCTCGTCGATGGCCGCGATCGAGCCGCCACCGGCCCCAATCTCGATCATCTCGATCACCGCCGACTTGATCGGCAGGCCCGAGCCGCGGGTGAAGCGGCTGACCCGCGCCGCCTCCATCATGGGCGCGATCTCGGCGCGGCCGTGCTCGATCAGGCAGGCCTTGGCGGTGGTGCCGCCCATGTCAAACGAGATCACGTCCTGCTGACCGGCCAGGCTGCCAAACAGCGCGGTCGCCAGGCCGCCGCCGGCCGGCCCGCTTTCGAGCAGGCGAAGCGGAAAGCGTTGGGCGGTCTCGACCGAGACCAGGCCACCGGCCGAGTGCATCATGCGCAGCTCGCCCAGAACACCTCGCGCTTGCAGGGCGCTCATCATGCGGCCCAGGTAACCGGCCATGAGCGGCTGCACATAGGCGTTGGCGCAGGTTGTGACGGTGCGCGCGTACTCGCCCATCTCGGCCACCACATCGCTGGAGAGCGACACCGCCACGCCCGGGTGCGCACTGGCCAGCCACTGGCCAATCTGCTGCTCGTGCGCGGGGTTGGCGTAGGCATGCAGCAGCGACACCGCAATGGCTTGGCAGCCGGCGTTCACCAGGGCGCTGGCCGCCGCCTTGAGGCTCTCGAGGTCGAGCGCCTGGACCACCTGCCCACGCGCGTCCATGCGCTCGCGCACGGTCTGGCGCAGGTGGCGCGGCACCATGGGCGGCGGGAACTGCACAAACAGGTCGTAGATGTCGTAGCGCTGCTCGGCGCCCATCTCGAGGATGTCGCGAAAGCCCTCGGTGGTGATCAGGCCCAGCGGCGCGCCCTTGCGCTCGATCACCGCGTTCGTCACCAGGGTCGTGCCGTGGATGATCTCGTGCACATCGGCCAAGGGGATGCCGCGCATGGCGACCAGTTCCTCGAGCCCCAGCAGCGCCGCCTCGGAGGGGTCCCGCGGGGTGGTCAGGCGTTTGTGCAGGGTCACCTGGCCGTCCTGCTGGTCGTACAGGATGAAGTCGGTGAAGGTGCCACCAATATCAAAACCAATGCGCCAACGCTGGGGTTGGCTCGCCGATGCGCTCATCAAGTGGTCCTCGTCAAAATCTTGCGTTCCTGCAGCAGGCGATCGATCGCCCGCAGCCGGTCCGCGCGGGAAAGGGTCTGGCTGACAAAGGTCAGGCAGAGGGTCAGGCGCTCGCCGGTGAGGGGGTCGCGCACGGCCACGGCCAGGGCATCCACATTCGGCGCCGCCTCGGCATGCGACTCGGCAAAGCCGGCCTTGCGCACGTTCTCGATGCG
>JBEBDJ010000192.1:0-12388 GCA_041157045.1 Pseudomonadota bacterium | reverse complement strand
CGCCCGCAAGCGCAGCTAAGTGCAATATACACCCAGGGCGACCCGGGGCGGCGCAGCGGGGACATGTGTGGGCCCCGCCCCCGTTGGCCCTGCGTTCAGGCCTTGCCCTGGCTGGCCACCGCCGCGGCGGCGGCCGCAGCGGCCTGGGCGTCGCCCAGGTAGTAGTGGCGGATCGGCTTGAGTTGGGCGTCGAGTTCGTACACCAGCGGGATGCCGTTGGGAATGTTCAGGCCCACGATGTCCTGGTCGGAAATCCCGTCCAGGTATTTGACCAGCGCCCGGATCGAGTTGCCGTGGGCGGCGATCAGCACCCGCTGGCCGCCAAGGATGGCCGGCGCAATGCGGTCGTTCCAGGCGGGCAACACGCGCGCCACCGTGTCCTTGAGGCATTCGGTCAGTGGCACCGCCTCGGGGCTGGGGTAACGCCGATCCTGGCGCTCACAGCGTGGGTCCTGCGGGTCCAGGGCCGGCGGCGGGGTGTCGTAGCTGCGACGCCAGACCAGCACCTGCGCGTCGCCGTACTCGCGCGCCATGTCGGCCTTGTTCAGGCCCTGCAGGGCGCCGTAGTGCCGCTCGTTGAGGCGGTAGTCCTTGATCACGGGCAGCCAGGTGCGGTCCATCTCATCGAGGGTCAGCCACAGGGTGCGGATGGCGCGCTTGAGCACCGAGGTGAAGCAGACGTCAAAGTCCCAGCCTTCGGCCTTGAGCAGGCGGCCGGCCTCGCGGGCCTGCTGAACCCCGGTGTCGGTCAGGTCGACATCGGTCCAGCCGGTGAAGCGGTTTTCAAGGTTCCAGGTGGATTCGCCGTGGCGGATCAGGACGAGTTGATACATGGTCAAGGGTGGCGGCACAGGCCGCGCGGACAAGGTCAAAGCAGGCATTTTAAAATCCTTGTCTGATGCGTCCCTGTCGGACGCCGACAACCGAAAGAAAACTTGTGGAATTCATCACGCAGAACTGGATGCTGATCCTGCTGGCCCTGGTCTCCGGCGGGGCCTTGCTGTGGCCCGTCATCAAGAGTGGCGGCAGCGGTCTGGAGCCCACCCAGGCGGTGCTCCTGATCAACCGCCAGAAAGCCGTCGTCATCGACGTCTGCCAACCCGACGAATACGCCCGGGGCCATGTGGGCGGTGCGCGCAACGTGCCGCTCGACCAACTCGAGGCGCAATTGCCCCAGGTGGTCAAGAACAAGGCCTTGCCGGTGCTGATGGTCTGCCAGGTGGGCGCCCGCTCGGCGCGTGCGGCAGCCCTGGCGCGCAAGCTGGGCTACGAGCAGGCCAACAGCCTCAACGGCGGCCTCAAGGCCTGGCAAGGCGCGGGCCTGCCGGTCGAAAAAGCCTAATCCACAGGGATTCCCCATGACCCCCGTCAAGATGTACACCACCGCGGTCTGCCCGTTTTGCGTCCGCGCCAAGCAACTTCTCAAGGCCCGTGGCGTCGAACAGATCGAAGAGATCCGCATCGACACCGCCCCCGAGCAGCGCGAGCACATGATGGCCGTCACCGGCCGCCGCACCGTGCCGCAGATCTTCATTGGCCAGACCCATGTGGGCGGCTGTGACGACCTCTACGCCCTCGACGCGCGTGGCGGCCTGATGCCGCTGCTGCAAGGCGCCTGACCCCCCCGGCCGCGGCGGCGGGTGGGCCGCTGCGATCGCGCATAATCCACGCCATCAGCCTTTGTGGGCGGCCTTTGTGCCGCCTTGTTCTGGCGGCCGACGGGCCGCCACCTCCCAGGATCTTCCCATGACCGAAGCCAACACCTCCCTCGAGCCCGTGTTCCAAATCCAGCGCGTCTACCTCAAGGAGGCTTCGCTGGAGCAGCCCAATTCGCCCGCCATCCTGCTTGAGCAGACGCAGCCGAGCGTGGACATCCAGCTGGGTGTCGAGGCCACCCCGGCGGCCGAAGGCGTCTACGAGGTCTGCGTCACCGCCACCGTGCACACCAAGATCGGTGACCGCACCGTGTTCCTGGTCGAGTGCAAGCAGGGCGGCATTTTCGAAATCCGCAACCTGCCCGAAGACCAGATGGGCCCGATCATCGGCATCGCCTGCCCGCAGATCGTCTACCCCTATCTGCGCGGCAATGTGGCCGACCTGATCACACGCGGCGGTTTCCCGCCGGTGCACATGGCCGAGATCAACTTCCAGGCCATGTACGAGCAGCAGCAACAGGCCCAGGTCGCTCAATAAGGCGCAGCGGCTCGTGGCCACCACGCGCATCACCGTGCTGGGCGCGGGCGCCTGGGGCACGGCCCTGGCCCTGGCGGCCACCCGGCGCGCACCGTCGACCCGGGTGCGCCTGCACGCGCGCGACGCGGCGCAGGCGCAGGCCATGCGCGACGCCCATGAAAACCAGCGCTACCTGCCCGGCGTGGCGCTGCCGCCCGATCTGCAGATCCTGAGCGGACCGCTGGCGCCGCTGGTGCAGGCACTGGACGAGCAGGACCTGCTGGTGCTGGCCTGCCCGGTTTCGGGCCTGCGCGAGAACCTTCAGGCCCTGCAGGCGCTGGCGGGCCGTGCGGTGCCAGTGGCCTGGCTTTGCAAGGGCTTTGAGGCGGGCACCGGCCTGATGCCGCACGAGGTGCAGCAAGACGCCGCACCGGGCCTGCTGGCCGGGGCGCTGAGCGGCCCGAGCTTTGCCATGGAGGTGGCGCAGGCGCGCCCGACCGCCCTGGTGGCCGCCAGTGCCCATGCCCTGGTGCGCGACGCGCTGGTGCAGGCTTTTCATGGCCCCAGCCTGCGTGTGTACGCCAACGAGGACATCGTGGGGGTCGAGGTCGGCGGCGCCGTGAAAAATGTGCTGGCCATTGCCACCGGTCTGTGCGATGGCCTGCAGTTGGGCCTCAATGCCCGCGCGGCCCTCATCACCCGCGGCCTGGCCGAGATGGGCCGCCTCGGGCTGGCCCTGGGGGCACGTCAAGAGACCTTTATGGGCCTGTCGGGTCTGGGCGATCTGGTGCTCACCGCCACGGGCGACCTGAGCCGCAACCGCCAAATCGGTTTGTTGCTCGCGCAGGGGCTGCCGCTGGCGCAGGCGCTGGCCTCGCTGGGGCATGTGGCCGAGGGCGTGTACAGCGCCCGCACGGTTTGGCAGCGCGCCCAGGGTTTGCAGGTGGACATGCCCATCACGGCGGCGGTGGTGGCCCTGCTCGATGGCCGCCTGGGGCCGCAGGAAGCGGTCCAGGCCCTGATGGGGCGCGAGGCCCGGGGCGAGGGCGTCTGAGGCGCGCGGCCTGCAGCGGTCGCTTTACTGCGGCTCGTAGGCCAGGCGCACGTAGATCGGCGCGTAGGCCTCGGCCTGCGTGATCTCGATCAGGGTCTCTTTGGCCAGCTCCAGCAAGGCCACAAAGGTCACGACCAGCACCGGCACGCCGCGCAGCGGATCAAACAGGTGCTCAAACTCGACAAAGCGCCGGCCCTGCAGCTTGCGCAGCACGATGCTCATGTGTTCGCGCACGCTCAGCTCCTCGCGCGAGATGCGGTGGTGCTGCACCAGTTGCGCCCGCTTGAGGATGTCGCGCCAGGCGGCCTGCAGCTCGCCCAGCCCCACCTCGGGAAAGCGCGGCTGAAGGCTTTGCTCGATGTGGACCTGTGCCTTGAGGAAATCGCGCCCGCTTTGCGGCAGCTCACCCAGCTGCGCCGAGGCCAGCTTCATCTGCTCGTACTCCAGCAGGCGGCGCACCAGCTCGGCGCGCGGGTCCTCGACCTCTTCGCCCTCGGCGCTGCGCTTGGGCGGCAGCAACATGCGCGACTTGATCTCGATGAGCATGGCGGCCATCAGCAGGTACTCGGCGGCCAGCTCCAGGTTGCGGGCGCGGATCTCGTCAACATAGCTCAGGTACTGGCGCGTGACCGCCGCCATCGGGATGTCGAGGATATTGAAGTTCTGCTTGCGGATCAGGTACAGCAACAGGTCCAGCGGGCCCTCGAAGGCCTCCAGAAAAACCTCCAGCGCATCGGGCGGGATGTACAGATCCTGGGGCAGGGCAAAGAGCGGCTCGCCGTACAGGCGTGCCACCGCCACATGGTCAACCACCGCCGGCATCGGCGCATCCTGCGCCGCCGGGGGCAGCTCCTTGGGGTCGGTGGGCTCGCTCATGCCAAAGGGGCGCGGGGTCGCGCCGCTCAGGCCTTGGTCTGGTAGACGTAGGGCTTTTGCGCCACGCGGCCGGCGCGCAGCTCTTTCCAGAGTTCGCGGTCAACCGACTTGTCCCACAGCAGGGCACGGCCCTCTTGCTGCTGGCGATCGAGCTCGGGCTTCTCGCGCTTGAGCTGCTCGATGAACTGGGTGGCGTCGGACTGGTAATCGGGGCGGCGGAAAATCGACATGGCAGGAATCCGTCAAATGCAGAGGCGGCGCCAGGGCGCCGGGACCGCAGACCTGCGGCATCGCCCGATTTTACCCCCCGGGGCCTGGCCCGAGGCGCTGCGCCAGCGCCAGGCCTTGTGCCAGGTCATCGGCCAGGTGCGTGTGCGACCCGGCCTGCAGCCGCTCGAGCCAGCCGCTGCGCCGGGCAATGTCCAGCGGCTGGTGCATCAGGCCGCACACCACCAGCCGCACCTGCCGTTTGCGGCAGGTGCGCAGCAGGTTCTCCAGGGCATCGGCGCCGGAGGAGTCGATGTAGATCACGTTCTTGAGGTCGATCACCACCGCCCGGCCGTCGAGCTGGTCTTCGATCGACTCGATGAGCTTGACCGCCCCGAAAAAGAGCGCGCCATACAGGCGCCAGGCCTGCACGCTGCCCGCCGTGTCCACCGCCTCGCTGCGCGTCAGGCTCGAGATGCGGTAGATGAAGGTGAGGCAGGCCGCCACAAGGCCCACCTCCACGGCCACCGTCAGGTCAAACACCACCGTCAGGAAAAACACCGCCAGCAGGGTGAGCCGATAGGGCAGGCGGAACTGGCGCAGGTGCCAGAACTGCTGCCATTCGCCCATGTTCCAGGCCACGAACATCAGGATGCCCGCCAGCGCCGCCAGCGGGATGGCATCGGCCAGCGGCGCCGCCACCAGCACCAGCAGCAGCAAGGTGAGCGCGTGCACCATGCCGGCCACCGGCGTGCGCCCGCCACTTTTGACGTTGGTCACCGTGCGCGCAATCGTGCCCGTCGCTGCCATGCCGCCAAAAAACGGGGTCACAAAGTTGGCCACGCCCTGGGCCATCAGTTCCTGGTTCGGGTTGTGCCGGTCGTCGATCATCCCGTCGGCAATGCGGGCGCACAACAAGGACTCGATTGCCCCCAGCAGCGCCAGGGTGAGGGTGGGCATGAACAGCTGGCGCGCCGTGGCCCAGCTGAAATCGGGCCATTGCAGGCTGGGCAACTGGCTGGGGATGCCGCCAAAGCGGCTGCCAATGGTCTCGACCGGCAGGTCCAGGCCCGCCGTGGCCAGTGTCGTCAGCACCAGGGCGACGATGGTGCCGGGCACCAAGGCCAGCGCGCGGGCCCGCCCGTGCTCAAGCCGCCGCGCCAGCCGGCCCCATCCCACCACCAGCACCAGTGCCGACAGCGCCAGCGCCAGCGCCGCCAGGTTGACGCGGTCCAGGTGCTGGCCAATCGCGCCCAGGATGCCAAAGAAATCGGCCGGCATCTTCTCGATGGGCAGGCCCATGAAGTCCTTGAGCTGCGACAGCGCAATCAGCACCGCGATGCCGTTGGTAAAGCCGATCACCACCGCCACCGGAATGAAGCGAATCAGCGTGCCCAGGCGCAAGAGCCCCATCAGAAAGAGCAGCACCCCCGACATGGCGGTGGCCAGCACCAGATGGGCCAGGCCGTGCTGCTGCAAGATGCCATAGACGATGACGATGAAGGCGCCCGCCGGACCGCCAATCTGCACCCGGCTGCCGCCCAGGGCCGAGATCAGAAAGCCCGCGATGATGGCGGTGAACAGACCCGTCTCGGGTTTGAGGCCGGAGGCAATGGCAAAGGCCATGGCCAGCGGCAGCGCGACCACGCCCACGGTCAGGCCGGCGCCGATGTCGCGCGCCAGCTGGGCGCGCCCGTAGCCCTGCAGGGTTTCAAGCAAGCGGGGCTGGAACCAGGATTGGGTGAACCTCATCCCCCCGGAGTTTACGCCCCTGCATCCGCGCGGCTTTGCGCCAGCGCAGACCGCGTGGCCTCAGTGGATGCGCATGCCCGGCTGTGCACCCGGCCAGGGCTTGAGCACATAAATGCCGGGCTGGGCCTTCTCGTCGGCGTGGCTGGCGGCCAGCACCATGCCCTCGCTCACACCAAACTTCATCTTGCGCGGGGCCAGATTGGCCACCATCACCGTCAGCTGATCGACCAGGTCCTCGGGCTTGTAGACGCTGGCAATGCCGCTGAAGACCTGGCGCAGGCGTCCCTCGCCCACATCCAGCATCAGGCGCAGCAGCTTGGTCGAGCCCTCGACCGCGCTGCACTCGACGATGCGGGCGATGCGCAGGTCCACCTTGGCAAAGTCCTCGATGCCAATCGTCTCGGCCACCGCTTCGCCACCGGGCAGGGGCGCAGGCGCAGCCTCCTCGGCGGGCGCGGCAAACAAGGCCTCCAGCATGGCGGGGTCCACGCGCTGCATCAGGTGCTGGTAGGCCCCGATGCGGTGACCGGCGCCCATGGGCGTGGCGGCTTGGCGCAGGTCCAGCGGCGGGACCTGCAAAAAGGCCTCGACCTGGCGGGCCAGCTCGGGCAGCACGGGCTTGAGCATCACGGTCAGCAGGCGGAAGGCCTCGATGCAGGTGCTGCACACATCCTGCAGGCGCGCGTCCATGCCGGCCTGTTTGGCCAGTTCCCAAGGTTTGTTGGCGTCCACATATTCGTTGACGCGGTCGGCCAGGTGCATCACCTCGCGCAGCACCCGGGCGGTGTCGCGTTGCTCGTAGTGGGTGCTCACCGGTGCCAGGCCGTCGCGCAAGAGCGACAGCAGCGCATCGCCATCGGCCGAGACCTCGCCCAGCTGACCGCCAAAGCGCTTGCTGATAAAGCCGGCCGCGCGCGAGGCAATGTTGATGAACTTGCCCACCAGGTCGGCGTTGACGCGGGCCTGGAAGTCCTCGGGATTGAAGTCCACGTCCTCGTTGCGGCCATTGAGCTTGGCCGCCAGGTAGTAGCGCAGCCACTGCGGGTTCATGCCCAGTTCAAGGTATTTGAGCGGGTCCAGGCCCGTGCCGCGGCTCTTGCTCATCTTCTCGCCGCTGACGGTCAGGAAGCCATGCACAAACACCGCATTGGGCACCTTGCGGCCCGAGAAGTGCAGCATGGCCGGCCAGAAGAGGGTGTGGAAGGTGATGATGTCCTTGCCAATGAAGTGGTACTGCTCGACCGCCGGGTTGGCCATGTAGGCGTCGTAGTCCAGGCCCTGGCGATCAAACCAGTTCTTCAGCGAGGCCAGGTAGCCGATGGGCGCGTCCAGCCAGACATAAAAGTACTTGCCCGGTGCGTCCGGGATCTCGATGCCGAAGTAGGGCGCATCGCGCGAGATGTCCCAGTCGCCCATGCGCGGCTTGCCGTCCTCGCCGGGCTCGATCCATTCGCTGATCTTATTGAGCACCTCGGGCTGCACCGCCCCGCTTTGCGTCCAGGCCTTGAGAAAGTCCAGGCAGCGCGGGTCCGAGAGCTTGAAGAAGAAATGCTCCGAGGTCTTGAGCACCGGGCTGGCGCCCGAGAGGGCCGAGTAGGGGTTCTTGAGCTCGGTGGGGGCGTAGACCGCGCCGCAGCTCTCGCAGTTGTCGCCGTACTGGTCCTTGGCGCCGCACTTGGGGCACTCGCCCTTGATGAAGCGGTCGGGCAGGAACATCGACTTCTCGGGGTCGAAGAACTGCTCGATGGTGCGGGTTTCGATCAGGCCGGCGGCCTTGAGGTCGCGGTACACCGCTTGCGCCAGCACATGGTTTTCGGGCCCGTCGGTGCTGTGCCAGTTGTCAAACGAGATGTGAAAACCGTCCAGGTAGGGCTTGCGGCCCGCCGCGATATTGGCCACAAACTGCTGCGGCGTCAGGCCCGCTTTTTCGGCAGCGATCATGATCGGCGCGCCGTGCGCGTCGTCGGCGCAGACAAAGTGCACCTGGTGCCCCTGCATGCGTTGAAACCGCACCCAGATATCGGCCTGGATGTACTCCATGATGTGGCCGATGTGGAACTTGCCGTTGGCATAGGGCAGGGCCGTGGTCACAAAGAGCTGGCGGGGAGCGGGGGCAGAGGACATGGTGGTGAAGACGCAAGAGAATCCAGGATTTTATGGCTTTGGCTACACTGCCGGCCTCAGCACAAGGAAATTCATGGCCAACGACGCCCAACTCCTCCAGGCCCTGCAGGCCGTTGTCGACCCCAACACCGGCAAGGATTTCGTCTCCACCCGGCAGCTGCGCAACCTCAGCGTCGAGGGCGGCAACGTCTCGTTTGACGTTGAATTGGGCTATCCGGCCAAGAGCCAGATCCCGATGCTGCGTCAGGCCCTCATTGCCGCGGCCAAATCCGTGCCCGGCGTCGAGAACGTGTCGGCCAACCTGAGCAGCCGCATCATTGCCCACTCGGTGCAGCGCGGCGTGCCCCTGCTGCCCTCGGTGCGCAACATCATCGCCGTGGCCTCGGGCAAGGGCGGGGTGGGCAAGAGCACCACCAGCGTCAACCTGGCCCTGGCCCTGGCCGCCGAAGGCGCCCGCGTGGGCCTGCTCGACGCCGACATTTACGGCCCCAGCATCCCCACCATGATGGGCGTCTCGGGCAAGCCCCAGACCGAAGACGGCAAGACCATGGAGCCCCTGATCGGCCATGGCGTGCAGGTGATGTCGATTGGCCTGCTGGTCAACCAGGACGACGCCATGATCTGGCGCGGCCCCATGGCCACCCAGGCCCTCGAGCAACTGCTGCGCCAGACCAACTGGCAGGACCTGGATTACCTGGTCATCGACATGCCCCCAGGCACCGGCGACATCCAGCTCACCCTGTCGCAGCGCGTGCCGCTGACTGGCGCCGTCATCGTCACCACACCGCAAGACATCGCCCTGCTCGATGCCCGCAAAGGCATCCGCATGTTTGAAAAGGTCAGCGTGCCCATCCTGGGCCTGGTCGAGAACATGGCGGTGCACGTCTGCAGCCAGTGCGGCCATGTCGAGCATATTTTTGGGGCCGACGGCGGCAAGCGCATGGCCGCCGAGCTGGGCCTCGATCACCTGGGCTCGCTGCCCCTGGCCCTGCACATCCGCGAGCAGGCCGACAGCGGCTGCCCCACCGTGGTGGCCGAGCCCGACAGCGAGGTGTCGGGCCTGTACAAGGCGCTGGCACGCCAGGTGGCGCTGCGCGTGGCCGCCAAGGCGCGCGACTACTCGGGCAAGTTCCCGAGCATCCGCGTCAGCCAGGAGACCTGAGCGCGGCGGGGCGCTCAGCCCTGCTGCTCGCGCTCGCGCAGGCGAAAACGCTGGATCTTGCCCGTGGCGGTTTTGGGCAGATCGGCCACAAACTCGACAAAGCGCGGGTATTTGTAGGGCGCCAGGCGCTCTTTGCAAAACAGCTTGACGGCCTCTTCGCTCAGGGCCTGGCCAGGCTTGAGCACGATGAAGGCCTTGGTCTTGGTCAGGCCCTCATCGTCCTCCTTGCCAATCACCGCCGCTTCCAGAATCGCCGGGTGCTGCACCAGGGTGGCCTCCACCTCGAAGGGCGATACATAAATGCCGCTGACCTTGAGCATGTCGTCGTTGCGGCCGGCATAGGTGTAGTAGCCGTCGACATCGCGGATGTATTTGTCGCCGCTGCGGGTCCAGTCACCCTGAAAGGTCTCGCGCGATTTGGCGCGGTTGTTCCAGTACATCAAGGCCGCGCTCGGCCCTTTGATGAACAGGTCACCGATCTCGTTGTGGCCGGTGATCACCGCCCCGCTTTCATCGCGCAGCTGCACCTCGTAGCCCTCGACCGGGCGGCCGGTGGTGCCGTAGCGCACATCGCCGGGTCGGTTGGAGAGGAAGATGTGCAGCATCTCGGTCGAGCCAATGCCGTCGATGATCTCGCAGCCAAAGTGCGCGGTCCAGCGCTCGCCGATGTCGCGCGGCAGGGCCTCGCCAGCCGAGGAGCACAGGCGCAGGGCCACCTGCGAGCGCGCGGGCAGGTCGGGGCTGGCCAGCATGCCGCCGTAGCCCGTGGGCGCGCCAAAGAACACCGTGGGCTGGTGCTCGGTCAGGCGCTTGAACACCGCTTGCGGTGTCGGCCGCTCGGCCATCAGCACCACGGTGGCGCCCACGCTCAGGGGAAAGCTCAGGGCATTGCCCAGACCATAGGCAAAAAACAGCTTGGCGGCCGAGAACACCACATCGCTGGCCTGCAGGCCCAGCACGCGCCGGCCATACAGTTCGGCGGTCCAGAAAGGACTGGCCTGCACATGCACCGTGCCCTTGGGGCGCCCGGTCGAGCCCGAGGAGTACAGCCAGAAGGCCGGCTCATCGGCCAGCGTGGCGGCGCATTGCGCCAGCGGCGGCGTCTGCAGCAGCGCGCCGATGTCGTGCAAGCGCACCCCGGCGGGTGCTTGCGCCGAGCCGTCGGGGCGCGAGATCAGCACCTGACGCACCTCGTGGTCGCCTTGGGCCATGGCCTGCGCCAGCGCGGGCCACAGGGCTTGCGAGACCAGCGCGGCGCGGGCCCGGCTGTGGGCCAGCATGTAGGCATAGTCGTCGGCGGTCAGCAAGGTGTTGACGGCCACGGGAACGATGCCTGCGTAGAGCGCGCCCAGAAAGCCCACCACCCAGTCCGTGCTGTCGTGCATGAGCAGCAGCACGCGGTCTTCGCGCGCCAGGCCCAGGCCTTGCAGTGCCGCGGCCATGGCCTGCACCTGCTGCTCCAGCTCGCCGTAGCGCAGGGGGCCATGGTCATCGATCAGGGCCACGCGCTCGGGATGGCCGGCGTTCAGCGACAGCAGGTGGGCGGCGAAATTGAACTCGGTGGGTGGGGTCGCCACATCAGCCAGCATGGGGGTCTCCTTGGGGTGGGGTCTGTTCTAGGGGTTTTCCTGGGCGCAGGTCCCAGGGGCATGCACGATCTTGCGGCGATAATGCAGCATTGTTCCTGCCTCAAGTGTGCATTAAAGTGCATGCCTTGGAAGGTCTTCTCGATCAGGAATTTCCCTAGATTCATGCGCGCATCGCCCACTCCTTCAGCTGATTCGGCCGATCCAGCAGCCGATACCCGCCATCCCTTCTTGTTGGCGTTGGGCGACCGCGTGCGCGACCTGCGCTCGCGCAAGGGCATGACGCGCCGCGCCGTGGCGGTCGCCGCCAATGTGTCGGAGCGCCACCTGGCCAATCTGGAGTACGGCATCGGCAACGTCTCGGTGCTGGTGCTCTTGCAGGTGTCGCAGGCGCTTCAGTGCTCGCTGGCCGAACTGCTGGGCGACATGACCACGCGTTCGCCTGAATGGCTGATGCTGCGCGAACTGCTGGCGCCGCGTTCCGAGAGCGATTTGCGCCGCGCCCGCCTGGCCCTGACCGAGTTGCTGGGCGAGGCCCCCAAGGGCGACGGTCGCCAGCACAAGATCGCGCTCATCGGCTTGCGCGGTGCGGGCAAGACCACCCTGGGCCAGCGCCTGGCGCGCGACCTGGGCTACCCCTTTGTCGAGCTCAGCCGCGAGATCGAGCAATTTGCCGGTTGCCCCATCAGCGAGATCCACAACCTGTACGGCGCCAATGCCTACCGCCGCTACGAGCGGCGTGCGCTCGAAGAGGCCATCACCATCTACCCCGAGGCGGTGATTGCCACCCCGGGCGGCCTGGTTTCGGACTCCGCCAACTTCCAACTCCTGCTGAGCCACTGCAGCACCGTCTGGCTCAAGGCCGATCCGGCCGATCACATGGGCCGCGTGGCAGCGCAGGGCGATATGCGGCCCATGGCCGCCAGCCGCGAAGCGATGGAAGACCTCAAGCGCATCCTCGAGGGGCGGTCGGCCTTCTATTCCAAGGCGGACATGACCATCAACACCAGTGGTCGCAATGTGGAGCAGGTGTACGCCGAACTGCTCGACCGTGTGCGCACGCATGTGCAGGGCTGACAGGGTCACGGTCTTCAAAACCTAGGGTAAATACTGATGTGGTGAATTAAAGTGCATATTGCGTTGGATCAAGACATGCAATAAAATTCGTGTCCATACCCCAACACCTTGTTCACTTCCACCCGCACCGAACCCTGGAGACAGACATGAGCCAAATCGCCCCGGTCAATTACCAAACCACCCCCGACCAGTACAAGCACATCCAGCTGAGCTTTGATGGCGAGATCGCCACGCTGGCGCTGAACATCAACGAAGATGCGGGCCTGCGTCCGGGCTACAAGCTCAAGCTCAACAGCTACGACCTGGGCGTGGACATCGAGCTGCACGATGCCCTGCAGCGCATCCGCTTTGAGCACCCGCAAGTGCGCACCGTGGTGG
>JBEBDJ010000191.1:0-3613 GCA_041157045.1 Pseudomonadota bacterium | reverse complement strand
GCTGGGCCTGGTGCTGGCCGGACACCTGTTTGGCAACCTGGCCTGGGTGCAGGCCAACCTCTCGAAGATCATCTGGGCCCTTATCATCATCCCGGGCCTGATCGCCCTGTGGGGGGCGTGGCGGGGGCGGCGGGCGGGGTGATCAGCCCGGCGTCCTTGTGCTGGCTTTGGGCCTGGGGGCATGCCCATGCTGAAACTGGCGGGTATGCTGCTTGCAAATAATATCGCAAAAAATCATGCATGGACTGGACTTATTCCTTATACGTCATACACTTACGTTAGATGGAAAAGTCGCAAAAATTCGAGCTTTATACGCATCCGGCGCAAATGGAGCCGCTCCTTCCGAGCGAGGCCCGTTTGGCGCCCGTTCTGGAGCGCGCGCATGACCTGATCCGAAAGGCCGATCGCTTGGCAGGGTGGCGTCGCACAGCTGGGCTGTCTGGTTTGCGTCAGTTGTTGCGTGCGATGAATTCGTACTATTCGAACAAGATCGAAGGGCAGCACACCTTGCCACTGGAGATCGAGCAAGCGCTGCGCAACGATTACGCCGAAGATGCAGACAAAGCGCGTCGGCAGCGTCTTGCACTGGCCCACATGTCCGCTGAAATGCAGATCGAAACGCGGTGGTCTGAGTGGGATGTCCAAAAGGTCTGGTCGGTTGAGACGGTTTGCGATCTGCACCGGGAACTTTTTGCACGCCTTCCTGAAGCTGATCTGGTGCAGGGGAGTGGGGCAGATCGACAGCTCGTGGTGCCCGGGCTGATGAGGCTGCGTGAAGTGAGTGTGGGTCGGCATGCGGCCCCTTCGGCAGCAGCACTGCCAGCCTTCATGGCCAGATGGGCGCAGGTCTATGGTGGCGTGCGGCGCGGGGAGATGCAGATCGTGGCCATGGCGGCAGCACACCAGCGTCTGGCATGGATTCATCCGTTTCTGGACGGCAACGGCAGGGTGGCAAGGCTACACAGCCACCTGGTGCTCGGGCAGATGGGCTTGACCAATGGCCTGTGGTCGCCATTGCGTGGCTTTGCACGATCGCAAGAGGCCTACTATGGCCACCTAGCGGCTGCCGACGAGCCGCGTGCAGGCGATCTGGACGGACGCGGCAACCTCACGGAAGCGGGCTTGCTCAACTGGATCCAGTATGTGGTCGAGGTCTGCATCGATCAGGTGGAATTCATGAGCTCCCTGCTCTCGCTCGAGGGCATGAAAGACCGCATTGCCGCATGCCTGAGCTTCGAAGAGCAGGTGGTTCGCCAGGGTGTTCGCGCGGAATCACTGCGCGCTTTGCATTACCTGTTTGCGACGCAATCGGCGCTCGATCGTGCAGATTTCAAAGCCATGCTGGGCCTGGGGGATCGGCTGGCGACGGCTCAGGTTTCTGCATTGCTGAGCCGGGGGATGCTGCTCACCGACTCTCCGTACGGGAAGCTGCGTTTTGGTGTTCCCCAACATGCTTTGCGGTTTTACTTCCCAAAACTTTGGCCTGAGGCCGAAGCACAGGCCTAGACGCCAAGACATGGGCATCATGGCACAAGTCCCCGAACGGCGCGCATCGGGCGGCTCATTCTGCGCAGCTTGCGCCTGGTGAGCATCTGGCATCCCCTCGTGCGCGAGAGGGGGACGCAGGACCTACTGGGGCGTCAATTGGCCCAGCGCCCGCAGCACCTCTTGCGCATCGGGCGGCTGGCAGCCGCTGCGGGTGCAGTTGATGGCGGCGGCCATGCTGGCCTGGCGCAGGGTTTGCGCCACGCGTGCTGCCGCGCTGTCCGGATGCGCCAGCCAGTCGGCCACGGTGTGGCCCCAAAAGGTGTCGCCCGCGCCCACGGTGTCTTGCACCGCCACGCGCTCGCCCGCCTGCGACGCCAGTTGGCCTTCCACCCAGAGCGCCGCGCCCTGCGCGCCAAAGGTCAGGGCCAGGCGGCTGGCCCGGGGGGCCATGGCCTGCACCTGCACCAGCAAGGCCTGGGTGTGGGCAGGGTCGGTGGCCGGTAGCCCCAGGGCCTGCAGGTCCTCGTCGCTGGCCTTGAGCCAGTCGGCCTCGGCCATCACACGGCGCACGGCTTGCAGGTAAGCCCCCTGGTCGCGCGCCACCTTGGTCCGCAGGTTGATGTCCACGCACAGGGTCCAGCCCATCGCACGCGCGGCCATCAGCACGGTCATCACGGCGGCATCATCGGGAGGGATCAGCATCAGCGAACCGGTGTGCAGCACCCCAGGGGGCAGGGCGCGCAGGCGCTCGATGATGGCCTCGGGCTGCCAGTCGCGGTCGGCAATGCCCTCGCGGTAAAAGCCGTAATGGGGCTGCCCGTTCTGCAACTGCACCACCGCCAAGGAGGTCGGGCAGCGGCTCTGGCCGCCGGCCACGTGCACGCCATCGGCGCGCAGCTGGCGCCCCAGGTCCTGGCCAAACAGATCGGTCGACAGGGGGTTGAGGTAATGCACCGTTGCCCCGGCCAGGGCGGCGGCGCGGGCCATGTTGTAAGGGCTGCCGCCGCGCAGCGGGCGCAAATCCCCCCCCGCTTGGGCCACACAGTCCATCAGGGCCTCGCCCAGCACACACAAAGGCTTCACGTACTTCTCCATGCTTGTTGTCTGGGCCTTGCGGCCCCTGGGGCCAAGTATCCGGTCGAAGCGGGGCCCCAGAACCTAGGGAAAGCCCTAAATAAATCAAGTTGATTTAGTATTTTGGCTGCCGCACAATCCATCCCACGGACACGACCCGTGCCGTGCGTCCCGGGCCCAATTTGCGGCGCCGACCAACCATCCATCCAGCGAGGAGATTTCATGTCGTTCACCAGCCCCTTCCGCCTCGGCCTGCTGGCCGCTGCCTTGTTCACCGCTGCTGCCGCCCAGGCCCAGCCCGTCATCGGTCTGATCACCAAGACCGAGTCCAACCCCTTCTTCGTGAAGATGAAGGAAGGCGCCGACGCCGAAGCCAAGAAGCTCGGCGCCAAGCTGCTGTCGGCCGCTGGCAAGACCGACGGTGACACCGCCGGTCAGATCACCGCCATGGAAAACATGGTGGCCGCGGGCGCCAAGACCATCCTGATCACCTCGTCGGGTGACGCGATCGTCCCGACCATCAAGAAGATCCGCGCCCAGGGCGTGCAGGTCATCGCGCTCGACAGCCCGGTGCCCGAGGCCGATGCCCTGTTTGCCACCGACAACTACAAGGCTGGCGTGCTGATTGGCGAATACGCCAAGGCTGCCCTGGGCGGCAAGAAGGCCGTCATTGCCACGCTCGACCTCTTCCCGGGCCACCCGGTGGGCGCCCAGCGTCACAACGGCTTCCTCAAGGGCATGGGCCTGCCCGCCCCCGACGCCAAGAGCAATGAGCTGGGCGGCAAGGCCGCTGGCGTGGCCTGCATGGCCGACAGCTTTGGCGATGCCGCCAAGGGCCAGACCGGCATGGAAAACTGCCTGCAGAAGAACCCCGACATCAACCTGGTCTACACGATCAACGAGCCGGCCGCCGCGGGCGCCTACAAGGCACTGAAGGCCGCCGGCAAGGAAAAGAACGTGGTCATCGTCTCGGTCGATGGGGGTTGCGCCGGTGTCAAGGACGTGGGCGCTGGCGTGATCGCCGCAACCTCGCAGCAGTACCCGCTGAAGA
>JBEBDJ010000190.1:0-4406 GCA_041157045.1 Pseudomonadota bacterium | reverse complement strand
AACTGGCGGAGGCGGTGAGATTCGAACTCACGAACGGTTGCCCGTTGCCGGTTTTCAAGACCGGTGCAATCGACCACTCTGCCACACCTCCGCTGCCCCTGCATTGTAGCGGCTGGCCTGTTGCTTGTTGGCAGGGGGCCGACGCGGCGCTCAGGGGCGGGTGGGCATCTGCATGATGGCGGGGTCCATGTCGCGCCATGGTGCAAAAAAGCCGTTTTGGGCATGGGCCGGCTTGGGGGCCAGTTGGCGCAGCAACACCTGCAGCCCCGCTTCGGCGCTGTCGATCAGCGGCAAGGGGCAGTGCGCGCGCAAGTCCTTGGCGTAGCCGGCCAGTCCGGCACCGCCCAGGATCACGGCATCCACGCCGCTGGCCGCGGCCTGGCGGCAGGCATCGCCCAGGCATTGCAGGGCCATGGCCGGGTCGGCCTGCAGCATGGCCCCCGTGGGGGCCACGGTTTCGATATGGCCCAGCAAATGGCCAAAGCCCAGCGCCTGACTCAAGCGCTGCAGCATGGGGGCCCAGCGCTCGCCGCCGGTCACGATGGCAAAGCGGCCGTGCTGCGCAGCCAGGATGAAGGAGGCCTCGGCCAGCCCTGTGACCGGGCACGCGCTGCTCTCGCGCAGCGCAAACAAGCCCGGGTCGCCAAAGCAGCCAATCAACACGCCGTCCAGCGCGCCGGCCTGCACGCCCGGGTGTTGTGCCCAGGCTTGCAAGCAGGCGTGGGCCGCCACCGCATGGCTGGCCTCGCAGGCGATGTAGTGCGAACCAAAGCCAGCGGTCACCATGTCCAACTGCACGCCCGGCGGCAGTTGCGGCTGCAGGGTCTGCCGCAAGCGCTCGGTGGTGGCGGCATTGGTGTTGGGGTTGATCAGCAGGTAGCGGCGGTCAATGGGTGGGTTCATGGCCAAGCAGGTGCACAAGCAAAGAGCAGTTGCGCCAAAACGGTGCGCGATCGTGGTGCGGCAGGGCGGGAGTGGGGCGTGTTGGGGCTGGCGTCCCCACATCGGCGCCTGACGCACTGTTCGAGCAAGCAGGTTTTGTGCCTTGGCACCATGGGCTGGCACAGATGTGTTGGCACGGTTGATGCTTTTGTGGCCCCGGGTGTCTTTCTGTCCCATTGATCTTCCAACTTCAACACATCAGGAGCTTCATCATGAAACGTCGCGATCTTTTGTCTGCAGGTGCAGCCGCTCTGGCCGCCCCTTGGGTTCACGCCCAGTCGTCCGCATGGCCCACCCGCGGCCCGGTTCGCCTGATTTGCCAGTACCCGCCCGGGGGCCTGGTCGACACGATTGCCCGCCTGATGGCGCCGCACCTGTCGCAAGCCCTCTCGCAAACTGTGGTGGTGGAAAACCGCGCCGGCGCCGGCGGCCTGATCGGCACCGAGTACGCCGCGCGCCAGGCGGCCGATGGCTATTCGCTGCTGGTCAGCCACGCCTCGGTGCATATTTACGCCACCGCCACGCGCAAGTCGATGCCGTTTGATCCCGTGGGTGATTTCACGCACATGGGCATGTTGGTCGAAGCCCCCATGCTCTTGCTGGTGCGGGCCAACTCGCCCTACCAAACCCTGGCCCAGTATGTGAACGCGGCCAAATCCAAGGTCTTGCGCTATGGCTCGTCGGGCATCGGCTCGGCCAACCACCTGTTTGGTGAGCTGCTCAAGATTGATGGCAAGGCCAATGAGCACGACCACGTGCCTTACCAGGGCAGTGCGCCAGCCATCCAAGACCTGATGGGCGGTCAGATCGACAGCGTGTTCGATCCGGTCACCACCAACGTCAACCAGCTCAAAGGCGGCACCCTGCGCGCCCTGGCCGTGTCGACCCCGCAGCGCTTGCCCGCCCTGCCCAACATCCCCACCTTTGCCGAGCAGGGCTTCCCCTCGCTCACGGGCTCGCAGTGGTTGGGCCTGTCGGCACCGAAGAACCTGCCGGCCCCGATCGCACAGCGCCTGACCGCGCTGATTCCGGAAATCCTGGCCAAGCCCGACATTGCCGCGCGCCTGGATGACATCCAGACCCTGCCCAGAAAGACACCGGTGCTGGGGGACGATTTTGTCAAGCTGATACAGTCGCAAATCAACACGTGGACGGCGGTGGCCAAGCGTGCCAATGTGGAAGTGATTGTTTAACGCGCCCCCTGTGGCACGCCCTCGGTGGAACCTGGGTCGACAGCGGCCGGTTCCACCGTTTTGTTTGGTGACCCCCTTAGTCCCCCCTACAGCGCCAACCCCATGACCGAAGTCAACTTTGATGAGATCACGAGCTATCAGCGCTACAAGCTGATGGCCAGCCTGATCGTGCCGCGCCCCATCGCCCTGGTGACCACCTTGGGTCAGAACGGTGTGGCCAATGCGGCGCCGTTTTCGATGTTCAACATGATCGGGGAAGACCCCCCCATCCTGATGATCAGCATCAACCGCCTGGCCGATGGCCGCCTCAAGGACACCGCGGCCAATATCCTGGCCAGTGGCGAGTTTGTGGTGCACATGTCCGACGAGCCCATGGCCCAGAAGATGCACGCCTGCGGCGAGGCGTTTCCGTCGGATGTGAGCGAGTTGTCCGCGGTGGGCTTGACGCCGGTGCCGTCCCATTGCGTGGCCCCGCCGCGCATCGCAGAGGCGCCCATCGCCTTCGAGTGTGTGTTGCACGAGAAGCTCGAGACGCCCAGCCGCTATGTGTTCATTGGCCGCATCAAGTGGCTGGCCGCACGCGATGGGCTGATCGACACCCAGGCCTGGCGCGTGAACCTGCGCGACTACCGGCCCATTGCCCGTTTTGGTGCAAGCTTCTACACCCGCACCGACGACCGTTTTGCGATTGCCGACCGATCGGGGGAGGCTGCGTCGGTGTCCACCCCCATCGACGAAATCTAAGCCCGGCGGGCCGGGGCGTTCAGCCCCGCAGCAGGCCGCGTTGCTCGATGAAATCGATCACGGTTTGCAGGCCGTCCTGCGTTTTCAGATTGGTCATCACCCAGGGGCGCTTGTGCGGGTCGGGGCGCATGCGGGCGGTGTCCTGCCGCATCACCGCCAGGTCGGCCCCCACATGCGGGGCCAGGTCGGTCTTGTTGATCACAAACAGATCGCTCTTGGTGATACCTGGGCCGCCTTTGCGCGGGATTTTCTCGCCAGCGGCCACGTCGATCACATAAATCGTCAGGTCGCTCAGCTCGGGGCTGAAGGTGGCCGCCAGGTTGTCGCCGCCGCTCTCGACAAACACGATGTCGGCGTCCGGGAACTGCGCCAGCATGCGGTCGATGGCTTCCAGATTGATCGACGCGTCCTCGCGGATCGCGGTGTGCGGGCAGCCGCCCGTCTCCACGCCCATGATGCGCTCGGCGGGCAGGGCGCCGCTGACGGTCAGCAGGCGCTGGTCTTCCTTGGTGTAGATGTCGTTGGTGATGGCCACCAGGTCCCAGCGCTCGCGCATCTGCTTGCACAGCATCTCGAGCAAGGTGGTCTTGCCCGAGCCCACCGGGCCCCCGATGCCCACGCGCAATGGCGGCAAGGTTTTGGTGCGATGGGGAATGTGGTGCAGGGCGCTCATGATCGGAACAGTCGGGAATATTGGGTTTCGTGGCGGGCGCTCAGGATGGCCAGCATGGGGCTCATGACCTGGCGACCCTCGTCGTCAAGGCTCAGGGCGGTTTGCACCGCCTCGGGAATGTGTCGGGCCAGCCGCGCCAGCATGCGCTGGCCGCTGCTTTGGCCCAGCGGCACCGACTTGAGCGCCGCCTGGGTCATGTTCTCGGCCCAGCCAAAGGCCGCGCTCATCAAGGCCTGTTCGCGGCTGGCGCCGCTGTGCGCCAGCGCCAGCGCCAGGGCCATTGGCCAGGTGGGCGCAAGCTCGGTCAGGGTCTGCAGATCGGCGGCGGGCACCTGCGCCATCTCGCGCAGCCAGGCCCACAAGGATCGGCCCATCTGCTCGGTCTGCAGGCGCAGCTCCTGGCTCTCGCGCGTGGCATGCACCCAGTCGCTCAACTCGCGCAGGCGCAGGACGTCGGCGGCTTGCCAGGCCGGGATGGCCTGGGCGATCAGCGCCAGGTCGCCGCGCGCCTGCGTCAGCAGCAGCTGATCGAGCAGCCAGTCGCCACACGAGGCCTCGTCGTGCACCCGGCCCGCATCGATGGCCGCCTCCAGCCCCTCGGAATACGAGAAGCCGCCGACCGGCAAGGCCGGTGAGGCCAGCCAGATCAGCTGCAGCAGGGGCGTGAGTTCAGGCATTCGGGGCAGGGGGATGCTGGTGGCCGTGGTCATGGCCGTGATCGTGGCTGTGTGCATGCCCATGGGAATGGGCGTGGTCATGGTCATGGTCGCAGCACGCCGCGCCTGGTGCGGGCGCATGACCGTGGCTGTGCGCATGATCGTGATCGTGATCGTGATCATGCGAATGCCCGTGAT
>JBEBDJ010000189.1:0-5451 GCA_041157045.1 Pseudomonadota bacterium | reverse complement strand
ATGAAGGCGGCAAAACAGCGCCCGGTGGCCGAGGACAGCATCGGCATCACATCGCCCAGGCGCAGGTTGACCGGCACCGCCAGCGGCGACTCCTGCCAGTGCACCAGGGTCGGGCCCCGGTTGCCCCACACCGCCAGGGCCAGCGTGTGACCCAGCGCGTGCATCAGCCCCGGCAGGCGCTCGCGCGCCATGCGCACCGCATCCACACGGCTGAGTGCCGACAGGCCCAGGCGCAGCGCCGCCGGCCCCAGCTCGTAGAGCGTGCTGGCGCTGTCCTGCACCACCAGACCCAGGCGCTGAAAGCTCACCAGGTAGCGGTGTGCCTTGGCCGCGCTCATGCCCGCGGCGGCGGCCAAATCGCGCAGCATCAAGGGCTGACGCTGCTGCGCCAGCACATCGAGCAGGGCAAAGCCGACCTCGACCGACTGGATGCCGGCGCGGGACTTGTCGGGGGTGTCGGTGACGTCAGCGGTCATTTGGTCTAGAATGGAGTTTCGTTTAGTTAAACGAGTTTAACAATGCGTAATCCTGCGGCGCGCATTTCGCAGGGACAGACCGGTCATCTTCCCCATGAAACTTGCCACCTACAAAGACGGTTCCCGCGACGGCCAGCTGATCGTGGTCTCGCGCGACCTGCGCAGCGCCCATTATGCGACGGGCATTGCCACCCGCTTGCAGCAGGTGCTGGACGACTGGAACTTTCTGGCGCCGCAGCTCGAAGACCTGTCGCAAACGCTCAACAGCGGCAAGGCGCGGCATGCCTTTGCGTTTGATCCGCGCATGTGCATGGCGCCCCTGCCGCGCGCCTACCAGTGGGCCGATGGCTCGGCCTACATCAACCATGTGGAGCTGGTGCGCGCCGCGCGCAATTCCGAGGTGCCGGCCACCTATTACACCGATCCGCTGATGTACCAGGGGGGCAGCGACGACTTCATCGGCCCCTGCGACCCGGTGGTGTGTCCCGACGAGGCCTATGGCATCGACTTCGAGGCCGAGCTGGCGGTGGTGACCGGCGATGTGCCCATGCAGGCCAGCCCCGAGCAGGCGCTCGAGAGCGTGCGCCTGCTGATGCTGGCCAACGACGTGAGCCTGCGCAACCTCATCCCGGCCGAGCTGGCCAAGGGCTTTGGCTTTTTCCAGAGCAAGCCCGCCACCGCGTTTGGTCCGGTGGCGGTCACGCCCGACGAGCTGGGCAGCGCCTGGCAGGGCGGTCGCGTGCACCTGGCGGTGAAGGTGCACTGGAACGACCGCCTGGTGGGCCAGTGCGATGCCGGCCCCGACATGACCTTCCACTTCGGCCAGTTGATCGCCCACATCTGCAAAACGCGCCAGGTGCGCGCCGGCTCCATTGTGGGCAGCGGCACGGTGAGCAATCCGGCCACCGAGGTGGATGGCCGCAAGGACTGGCCCAAGGGCTACAGCTGCATCGCCGAAAAGCGCGCCATCGAAACCATTCTGGACGGCCAGCCCAGCACCGCCTACATGCGCTTTGGTGACCGCATCCGCATCGAGGTGGTGGGCCTCGATGGGCAGACGGTGTTTGGCGCCATCGACCAGGTGATCGCCCCGCTGGCCTGAGCCTGCGCGCCTGTGCCGAGTCCCGGCGCAGCGTTCAGCCCGCCGGCCTCAAAGCGGCCAGGTGCGCGAGAGCGACTTGAGGCCGCGCACCAGCATCTCGACCGCAATCGAGACCAGGATCAGGCCCATCAGGCGTTCGAAGGCCAGCACCACGCGCGTGCCCACCACGCGCTGCAAGCGCTCGGCCAGCACCAGCACCACCGCGCACACCCCCATCGTGACGGTGAGCGCGCCCACCCATTGCAGTCGCATGTGCGGCGCCTGGCTCACCAGCAGCAAGACCGTGGCCATGGCCGACGGGCCGGCCAGTGCTGGTATCGCCAGCGGCACGATGAGCGGCTCGGTCTGCGGGGGCGGGCCGTCTTGCGCGGGCGGTGGAAAGATCATGCGCAGCGCGATCAGGAACAGCACCAGCGCGCCGGCTATCTGCAGCGACACATCCGACAGGTTCAGCAGGCGCAAAAACGATTGGCCGCCAAACATAAAGGCCAGCAGCACCGCAAAGGCAATCAGCACCTCGCGCAGGATCACGCGCACGCGCCGCTCGGGCGCCACCGCGCGCAGCGCATTCACAAAGATCGGGATGTTGCCCAGCGGATCGGTGATCAGCAGCAAGAGCACCAGGGCAGAGGCAAAGCTGTGCTCCATGACCGGTCGCCTCAGTGGTCGTAGACGCTGTCGAGCGACTCGAAGCCCTTGATCTCGATCGGGTTGCCAAAGGGGTCGAGCAGAAACATCGTCCACTGCTCGCCGGGCTCGCCGGCAAAGCGCAGGTGCGGCTCGATCACAAAGGCCTGACCTTGGGCCTGCAGGCGCTCGGCCAGGGCCTGCCAGTCGGCGCGCTGCAGCACAAGACCAAAGTGGGGCATGGGCACCAGGTGCTCGCCCACGCGGCCGGTGCGGGTGGTTTTGAAGGGCTCGCCCAGATGCAAAGAGATCTGGTGGCCAAAGAAATCAAAGTCGACCCAGGTGTCGGTGCTGCGGCCCTCGCGGCAGCCGAGGCGATCGCCGTAAAAACGGCGCGCCTCGTCCAGGTCGGTGACGTGAAAGGCCCAATGAAAAAGACTGCGCATGGGCGCAAGCATAGCACCGGGCCTGCCGGCCGTCAGACCTGGGTGGGATCGGCCCCCATGGCGTCAAACTTGCGGAAGTACTGGCGCGCCAGGGCCACCAGCTGGGCGTCGCTCGGGTGGTCGCTCGCCACGCTGTCGACCAGGGTCTTGGCCGTCGCCGGCGCATGCGCCACACACCAGGCACGCAGCTGATCGCGCGCCTGGCCGGGACCGGTCAGCAGCACCTCGTGCGTGCCGGCCAGGGCCTTGGCAATGTCGGCAAAAAAGGCGTTGGCATCGCCCGCCTTGCCTTGGTGCTTGTGGTGGCTGCGCGACTTGATGCGCTGCGCCTCGACATGTTCGCGGTCAAACATCAGCACATGGGCTTCCTGATGGTCAAGCCAGACAACGGCGTGGAACGTGCTCATGGGAACTCCTCATCACAACATGAAAAAAAGGGGACCGTGCCGCGCCAGCGCGGCATCGGGGGCGCCGCGCGGAATCAGTGCGCGGCTTCGGCGCGGGTCTGGCAAGCGATGCAGCGCAGCGCCGCCGGCCAGGCCTGCAGGCGCTCTGGGGCGATGTCCACGCCGCAATCCGTGCACAGGCCATACTGACCGGCGTTCAGGCGCTCGAGCGCCGCATCCAGGGCGGCCAGTTCGGCGGTCTCGTGGGCGTCCAGGGCAAAGGCGGTGTCGCGCTCGCTGATGGCCTGGGCGTGCGACTCTTCGCGCTCGGCCGCCAGCTGCTCGGCCGCGGCGTCGGCACGCGAGACAATGCCGCCGCGCTGGGCGCGCAGGCGGTTCAACAGGTCTTGGCGCGCGGCCAGGAGGCGGGCGCGGGTGCGGTCTTGGCGGTCGGTGGTGTTCATGGCCCCATGCTAGGCCGATGACATCCCCGCGTATTGATGCGGATCAAGGAGGCGAGGGGCTTGGGCCGACCCGCCCCCCTGTCCTGATCGAGATCAAATCCGCCGCTGGACGCTCAGGACTTCATGCGGGCGAGCATGAGGGCGGTGTTGGCCTTGCGGTCGGCATTGACCTGGGCCACCGTGGGGCGCTCGTTCATCATGCGCACATAGTCGCGCACCGGCAGGCCGGCCAGAAAGTCCTCGCCGTAGATGATCTTGGTGGCGCCGCTGACCAGGGGCAGGTGCACGATGGCCGAGCAGTCGGCCAGGGTGAACTGATCGCCCGCCACAAAGGGCGCAAAGCGCGCCAGCTTGGCAAAGGCGGCCACGTTCTTGCGCAGCTGCTCGCCAATGCGCTCGCGCAGGCTGTCGCTCACCTTGCCGCCAAAATAGGCCTGGGGATAGAGGTTGCGCGCCACCAGCTCCAGGTGCAGGTCGATGAAGGTGGCCAGCTCGCGCACCTTGGCCGCGGCAAAGGGGTCGGCCGGCAGCAGGGCCGGGCCGCCTGCGGTCTGCTCGATGTATTCCAGCATGACCTGCGATTCGCACAGCGAGCCGTGCTCGGTCGTCATGTAGGGCACCTTGCCCAGGGGCGAGGCGTTCAGGTCGGTCTCGCCCACCCAGGTCAGCACCTCCTCGAAAGGGGCGCCTTTTTCCAGCAGGGCCAGCTTGACCTTGTTGTGGTAATTGCTGCCGGCAAAGCCGTGAAGCTTGATCATGGGGGATCTCCTGTGCTGCGGATCAAAAGCGCTAGCCTAGCAGGGCCTGGGCTTGGCGGGCCGTCATCTGGGCGACGCGCGCGGCACTTGTCAGGTGCTGTCAGGCTCGGGATGGTCTAATGCGGCGCAGGGGTCCGCGGCCGGGCCCAGTTCTGGAGGCCCCATGAGCGACGCATCCGCATTTGGCTTTGGCAAGATGGTGCCGGGCTTTGATTTTCTGCAGCAGCTCGCGCGCAGCGCGCAGGCCAACCCGGCCGCCAGCAACGGCGCCGGCTGGGTTGCGCCCACCCTGAGCGTCGAGGACATCGAGCGGCGCATCCAGGAATTGCGCACGGTGCAGTTCTGGCTGGAGCAAAACAGCACCGCACTCAAGGCCACCATCTCGGCGCTCGAAGTCCAGAAGATGACCCTGTCCACGCTGCAGGGCATGAACGTCAACATGGCCGATCTGGCGCGCGCCTTCACCGCCCGCGCGCCCGAGGCGGCAGCGCCCACGCCGCCCGCTCCGGCGCCCGAACCCGAGCCAGCGCCTGCGCCTGAACCCGAATCCGCACCCGAATCCGCAGAAGCGGCAAAACCCCAGGCCCAAGCCGAGGCACCGGTCGATCCCATGAAGTGGTGGGGCTCGCTGACCCAGCAATTCCAGAGCATTGCCAGCGCCGCCTTGCAAGACATGGCGCAGCAGGCCGCGCCCGATGCCGCCAGCAGCGCGGCGGCGCCGGCCAAGAAGACCGCCAAAGCACGCGCCAGCAAGGCGGCCACCAAGACCGTGTCCAAGACCCCCGCCAAGGCGGCGGCGCGCCCGCGTGCCGCCGCGCCGGCCAAGGCCAGCCGCCGCAAGACCTGAACGGTCGGTTGGCCGCCAACAGGTCCCCGCCAACTGGGGCAGGCGGGGCCGCTTCGCCGATTTCAGGCGGGTGTGCCGGCCGCGGCCTGGCAGACATCCACCCACTCGCCACCGGTCAGGCTGGCCATCAGTTGCGGGGCGATGCGCACCGCGCTGTCGATGCTGCCGGCCGCGGGCAGCATCTCGTCCCAGGCGCGCAGCGAGGCGTCCAGGTAGACGGGCAGGTCGGTGGCCAGGCCAAAGGGGCAGACCCCGCCCACCGGGTGACCGGTCAACGCCACCACCTCGTCGGCCGGCAGCATCTTGCCCTTGCCAAACGTCTGTTTGAACTTGCTGTTGTCGATG
>JBEBDJ010000188.1:0-3759 GCA_041157045.1 Pseudomonadota bacterium | reverse complement strand
CCGAGTTTTTGCTTCAAGATGGTGGCATCTTTGCCGAACAGCACCGAAAACGGCAGGGCGCCCATGCTGTTGCCCAGGCGCTTGGAGAGCTCGGTGCCGCCCAGACCGGCCATGCCGATGGGGAAGCTCAGCGGCCGTGTCTGCAAAAAACGTTTGACCGAAGACGGTTGATCCACCGCCAGGCCCAGCACCGTCCAACCCTGGGCACGCCGAGCCTGCCAAAAGGCTTCCAGCATGGGCAGCTCTTCCACGCAGGGGGGGCACCAGGTGGCCCAGAAGTTGACCAGCAAGGGTTTGCCCTGCCAGGCGATGGTGCGCAGGGGCTGGCCGTCGGGGGTCTCAAAGGCTTCTTGCCAGAAGTCCAGTTGCGCGCCGGGCAGCGGTGGGACCGGGCGGTGGCGCCACCAGGCCAGGCCCGCACCACCGGCTGCGGCGACCAGGCCGGCGCCCAGCAACAGGCGGCGCGAGGAGCGGCCAGACGTGGGGGATGAGGAGGCTTGGGACATGGTCAGATTATCCGGGTGGGCCGGTGAGCGGGTGGGGCGGGCGGCCTCAACCCCCCTGCGCCAGCAGGTGATCGAGCGCCGCCAGGTCGCCGCGCGGGCGCCGGCCCTGGGCGTCGGGCAGCAGGGCGCCGCGCTGGTCGCGCAGGTCGTAGATGCGCAGGTGCACGCCCACGTCCTCGTCCAGGCCGGGGCAGTGGCTGTGCAGGCTCAGCACATCAACCGGGTGGCCGTGCAGGCCGGGCTGGGTGCCCACCTCGTAGCGCAGGCCCAGATTGAGCAGGTGGATCTCGGCCGATTTGGGGTCGTCGCAGAACAGGGCCAGGTCGATGTCCGACAGGCGGGTGGCCCAGCCGTGCCACACCGGGCCGCCCAGGTGCGGCCGAAAATCGGCCAGGCGCCGCATCCACTCGCGGGCATGGGCGCGCAGTGCGGCCAGCTCGGCGGGCTGGGTGTCGGCACAAAACAGCGCCAGGTGTTCGTGGATCTGGGCCTCCACCAGCTCGTTGGTGGGCAGGGGCGTGCGGCTGCCCAGGCCCAGCTCGCGCAGGGCGCGCTGCTTGGCGGCGCCCAGGTTCAGGCCTTGCTCGACCACCAGGCGGGCGGCGGTTTGGGCGATGTCCAGCGCCAGGTCGCTCACGCGGGTGTCCCGCCCAGCGCTTGCAAGAGGCGCTGGTGAATGTTGCCAAAGCCGCCGTTGCTCATGCAAAGCACGTGGTCCCCGGGGCGGGCGACGGCCAGCACCTGCGCGATCACGCCGTCGATCTGGTCGGCCACCTGGGCCCGTGCGCCCATGGGGGCCAGGGCTGCGCGCGCATCCCAGTCCAGGCCGCCGGCATGGCAGAAGGCCAGGTCGGCGCCCTCCAGGCTCCAGGGCAGCTGCGATTTCATGGTGCCCAGCTTCATGGTGTTGCTGCGCGGCTCGAAGACGGCCAGGATGCGCGCATCGGGCCCCAGCTGGCGGCGCAGGCCATCGACCGTGGTGCGGATGGCCGTGGGATGGTGGGCAAAGTCGTCGTAGACCGTCACACCGCCGGCCTGGCCGCGGTTTTCCATGCGCCGGCGCACGTTCTCGAAGCGGGCCAGGGCGTGCGCGGCCTCGGCCGGCGGCACGCCCAGGTGCTCGGCGGCGGCGATGGCCGCCAGCGCATTGAGCTGGTTGTGCACGCCGCCCAGGCGCCAGTGCACCTGCGCCACCTCGCGGCCGGCTTGCAGCACCGCAAACTGGTCGGGTTCGCCCAGTGCGCTGAAGTCGCTCACGGCGCTGCCAAAGCTGCGCACCTCGCTCCAGCAGCCCTTGGCCAGCACGCGCTGCAGCGATTCCTCCAGGCCATTGACGACCACCCGCCCGCTGGCGGGCACGGTGCGCACCAGGTGGTGGAACTGGCGCTCGATGGCGGCCAGGTCATCAAAGATGTCGGCGTGGTCAAACTCCAGGTTGTTCAGCACCGCGGTGCGTGGCCGGTAATGCACAAACTTGCTGCGCTTGTCGAAGAAGGCGGTGTCGTACTCGTCGGCCTCGATCACAAAGGGCGCGGCGCGGCCCAGGCGGGCCGACACGCCAAAGTTCAGCGGCACGCCGCCCACCAGAAAGCCCGGCTCGCGCCCACAGGCCTCCAGAATCCAGGCCAGCATCGAGGTGGTGGTGGTCTTGCCGTGCGTGCCGGCCACAGCCAGCACATGGCGGCCTTGCAGCACATGCTCGGACAGCCATTGCGGCCCGCTGGTGTAGCGCTGGCCCGACTCCAGAATGGCCTCCATCAGCGGGTAGCGGGGCTGGCCATCGGGCAGGCGCGCGCGGCTGACCACATTGCCGATCACCCACACATCCGGGGCCAGGGCCATCTGGTCGGCGCTGTAGCCCTCGATCAGCTCGATGCCCAGGGCGCGCAGCTGGTCGCTCATGGGCGGGTACACGCCCGCGTCGCAGCCGGTCACGCGGTGGCCGGCCTCGCGGGCCAGGGCGGCCAGGCCGCCCATGAAGGTGCCGCAGATGCCAAGAATATGAAGGTGCATGGTGCTCGCTGGCAGAAAAGTGGGGCGCGTGCGGGGCGCGCGCTCAGGAGAGGATGTCGCAGACCCCGCGCAGCGAGTGCGGGAAGGCCTGCGTGATGCGCACATCGAGCATCTGGCCGATGAGGCGCTCGGGGTGCGGGCCGCCGGGGAAGTTGACGACGCGGTTGCAGAAGGTGCGACCGGCCAGCTCGCCCGGGTCCTTGCGCGCCGGGCGCTCGACCAGGATGCGCTGGACGCTGCCCACACGGCTTTGCGCAATGCCCTGGGCATGCGTCTCGATGGCCGCCTGCAGCTGCTGCAGCCGCGCGAGCTTGACCTCGTGCGGCGTCTCATCGGGCAGGTTGGCCGCCGGGGTGCCCGGGCGCGGGCTGAAGATGAACGAGAAGCTGCTGTCAAAGCCCAGCTCTTCGATCAGGCGCATGGTGCGCGCATGGTCCTCGTCGGTCTCGCCCGGAAAGCCCACAATGAAGTCGCTCGACAGCGACAGGTCGGGGCGGATGGCGCGCAGCTTGCGCACCGTGCTCTTGTATTCCATGGCGGTGTAGCCGCGCTTCATGGCCATCAGGATGCGGTCCGAGCCGCTTTGCACCGGCAGGTGCAGGTGGCTGACCAGCTTGGGCACCCGGGCATAGGTCTCGATCAGGCGCGGCGTGAACTCGTTGGGGTGGCTGGTGGTGTAGCGGATGCGCTCGATGCCCGGGATTTCGGCCACGTACTCAAGCAAGGTGGCAAAGTCCGCCAGCTCTTGCGATGTGCCCATGGCGCCCCGGTAGGCATTGACGTTCTGGCCCAGCAGCGTCACCTCGCGCACGCCCTGGCTGGCCAGATCGGCCACCTCCACCAGCACGTCCTCGAAGGGGCGCGAGAACTCTTCACCGCGGGTGTAGGGCACCACGCAGTAGCTGCAATATTTGGAGCAGCCTTCCATGATGGACACGTAGGCCGAAGCGCCTTCTTTGCGCGGTGGCGGCAGGTGGTCGAACTTCTCGATCTCTGGGAAGGAGATGTCCACCTGCTGGCGGTTGAGTGCCTTGCGTTGTGCCAGCATGGCGGGCAGGCGGTGCAGGGTCTGCGGGCCAAAAACCACATCCACATAAGGCGCACGTTGGATGATGGTGGCGCCTTCTTGGCTGGCCACGCAGCCACCCACGCCAATCAACACGCCTTTTTCTTTCAGGTGTTTGACACGGCCCAGATCAGAGAACACCTTCTCTTGTGCTTTTTCGCGAATGGAGCAGGT
>JBEBDJ010000187.1:0-41577 GCA_041157045.1 Pseudomonadota bacterium | reverse complement strand
GCACTCCAAAACGACAGCTTTCTCAAGGCCTGCTGGCGCCAGGCCACCGACCACACCCCCGTCTGGCTGATGCGCCAGGCCGGGCGTTATTTACCCGAGTACCGCGCCACCCGCGCCAAGGCCGGCAGCTTCATGGGCCTGGCCACCCAGGTCGACTACGCCACCGAAGTCACCCTGCAACCCCTGGAGCGCTATCCCCTGGATGCCGCCATTCTCTTCAGCGACATCCTCACCGTGCCCGACGCCATGGGCCTGGGCCTGAGCTTCGCCCAGGGCGAGGGCCCGCGCTTTGAGAAGGTGGTGCGTGACGAGGCCGCCGTGGCCGCGCTGCAGGTGCCCGACATGAACAAGCTGCGCTATGTGTTCGATGCCGTCACCTCCATCCGCAAAGCCCTGAACGGGCGCGTGCCCCTGATTGGCTTCTCCGGCAGCCCCTGGACCCTGGCCTGCTACATGGTCGAGGGCGGCGGCTCGTCGGACTATCGCCACGTCAAGGCGCTGATGTACGCCCGCCCCGACCTGATGCACCGCATCCTGGCGGTCAACGCCGACGCGGTGGCGGCCTACCTGAACGCGCAAATCGAGGCTGGCGCGCAGGCGGTGATGGTGTTTGACAGCTGGGGCGGGGTGCTGGCCGACGGCGCCTTCCAGACCTTCAGCCAGGCCTACACCGCCCGCGTGCTCGCGCAGCTCAAGCGCAGCCATGACGGCCAGACCATCCCGCGCATCGTCTTCACCAAGGGCGGTGGCCTGTGGCTGCCCGAGATGGCGGCGCTGGACTGCGAGGTGCTGGGCGTGGACTGGACCGTCAACCTGGGGCGCGCCCGCGCGCAAGTGGGCGGCGCGGTGGGCGGGCCGGGCAAGGCGCTGCAGGGCAACCTGGATCCGAACGTGCTGTTTGCCCCGCCGGACAAGGTGGCCGAGCAGGCGCGCGCGCTGCTCGACAGCTTTGGCCGCCCGCACACCGACCCGACCACCAGCGGTCCCACGCACATCTTCAACCTGGGCCACGGCATCAGCCAATTCACCCCGCCCGAGCATGTGTCGGCGCTGGTGGAGGCGGTGCACCAGCACTCGCGCGCCATGCGCGCCGCCGCCTGAGGCCAGGCGCGCCCGGGGCCCCATTTGGGTGCTCCCGGGCTTGACTTATGCACAAAACCGTGGTTGCGGGGGCAAATGTATCAAGAAGTGAGCATTTCCCACCGCATACCCGACGGGGTTCCGCAAGCCCTTGATTTCATTGAGTTTTCAAAAACTGCTCAAGCAATGGGCAAGCTGTTGAAAGCCTTGATTTTCAAGGCCTTGCGCGCTTGTACAAGGGCTTTTCAACAAAGTTGTCCACAGGCTTTCTGAAGAACTTGCAAAGCGCTTGAAAATCAATCACTTGGCCCATTTTCCGATTCCAAATCCTGATTCATGGAACCCTGCTGGATCGATGTTGCGGTGGACACACCGACGCACAGCGGCCTGTCTGGCAGCCTGCTGAGCTACCGCAGTGCCCGCCCCTTGCAGCCGGGTCAGCTGGTGCGGGTGCCCATGGGCAAGCGGGTGGTGCCGGCGGTGGTGTGGCAGGTGCATGCCCAGGCCCCCGACGGGCTGGATGCGGCCAGCGTGCGCGAGGTGGCCGATGTGCTCGACGCGGTGGCGCCGCTGGACGCTGCCTGGCGCGATTTGGTGGGCTTTTGCGCACGCTACTACCAGCGCGCCCTGGGCGAGGTGGCACTGGCCGCGCTGCCGCCCGCGCTGCGCAGCATGAACTCGGCGCGCTGGCCGCGCCGGCGCATGCGCGAGCCCGAGGCCACGCCCCCCACCGACACGCCGCTGGCGCTCAGCCCCGAGCAGGCGCAGGTGCTGGCGCAATTGGCCAAGGCCGATGCGCCCTGCGTGCTGTTTGGCAACACCGGCAGCGGCAAGACCGAGGTCTACCTGCAGGCCATGGCCCAGGTGCTGGCGCAAGATCCGCAGGCGCAAGTCTTGCTGATGGTGCCCGAGATCAACCTCACCCCGCAGCTGCAGGCACGGGTGCAGGCGCGCTTTGGCAGCGCCGCCATGGTCAGCCTGCACAGCGACCTGACCCCCGCGCAACGCCTGCAGCACTGGCTGGCCGCGCACGAGGGGCGCGCACGCATTGTGCTGGGCACGCGCATGGCGGTGCTGGCCAGCATGCCGCACCTGCGCCTGATCCTGGTCGACGAGGAACACGACCCCAGCTACAAGCAGCAGGAGGGCACGCGCTACTCGGCACGCGACCTGGCGGTCTACCGGGGCCGCTTGCAGGGCGCGCGTGTGGTGCTGGGCTCGGCCACGCCCTCGCTCGAGAGCTGGCACCAAAGCCGTCCGGCCAAGGCCGATGAGGCGGGCGGGCGCTACCTGCGCCTGCACATGCCCAGCCGCATCGGCCATGCGCCGCTGCCGGTGGTGCGCCGCATCGACATGAACCACCAGCCGCGCCGCACCTTGCTGAGCGAGCCGGTGCTGGCGGCCCTGCAGGCGCGCGTGGCGCGCGGCGAGCAAAGCCTGATCCTGCTGAACCGGCGCGGCTGGGCGCCGGTGCTGCACTGCGCCGATTGCGGCTGGAAAAGCGACTGCCCGCATTGCAGCGCCTTCCAGGTCTTTCACATGGCCGACCGCAGCCTGCGCTGCCACCACTGCGGCGCCGGGCGCCGGGTGCCACCGGCCTGCCCGCAATGCGGCAACGCCGACATCTCGCCCATGGGCCTGGGCACCGAGCAGCTGCAGGCGCAGGTCGAGCAGTTGCTGGGCGGGGTGCTGCGCCCCGACGGGCAGGCGGTGCGGGTGCTGCGCATGGACGCCGACAGCACGCGCGCACGTGGGTCGCTGCAGACCCAGCTGGCGCAGGTGCACGGCGGCGAGGTCGATGTGCTACTGGGCACGCAGATGGTGGCCAAGGGGCACGACTTCCGGCGCATGACGCTGGTGGTGGTGCTGCAGCCCGACACGGCCCTGTTCTCGTCGGACTTTCGCGCCCCGGAGCGCCTGCTGGCACTGCTGATGCAGGTGGCCGGCCGCGCCGGGCGCGATGCGGCACAGGCGGGCCAGAGCGAGGTGCTGGTGCAGACCTTTCACCCCACCCACCCGGTGTTCGAGGCGCTGCGCCAGCACGACTGGCCGGCCTTTGCCGAGCGCGAGCTGGCCGAGCGCGCCAGCGCGGGCCTGCCGCCGCTGTCGCACCAGGCGCTGCTGCGCGCCGACGCGCGCGAGCTGGCCGTGGCCCAGGGCCTGCTGGACGCGGTGCGCGCGCACTGGCAGGCCGAGCAAGGCGAGCGGGCCCAGGCCGGCGACGGCGCCGCGCAGGCCTTGCTGGAGGCGGTCACGCTCTACCCGAGCGTGCCCATGGGGCTGCAGAAGGTGGCGGGGGTGGAGCGCGCACAGATGCTGCTCGAGAGCGCCTCGCGCCCGGCGCTGCAGCGCGTGCTGGCGCAGTTGCAGCCCATCTTGCATGCGCTGCGGCGCACGCCCGCGCACAAAGGGGTCATGCGCTGGCTGGTCGACGTGGACCCGCAGCAGATCTGAGGCTCAGAACAGCGCCACCGCGCCCGAGAAGGTCAGGAAGGCGGCCGCCGTGGTCACCAGGATGATGCGCGCGATGCGCCCGTTGTCGGCGCCCAGGCGCTCGGCCAGGAGCGAGACGTTGCTCGCCGACGGCAGGGCCGCCACCAGCACCATCACCTTGAGCGAGAAGTCGTCGATGGGCACCCCCATCGCCATGGCCGAGACGGCCACCAGCAACACCAGCAGCGGGTGCATGAACAGCTTGATCAGCGCCACCGGCAGGTAGTCGGCCATGCGCAGCGGCCCCTGCGGGCGCTCATGCGCCTGCATTTGCGAGCGCGCCAACACCGCGCCAATCGTGAACAAGGCCACCGGCGAGGCCGCATCGGCCAACAGGCCCACGGTTTTGGCGACCGGGCCCACCAGCGCCAGGTCCTGCCAGGAAAAGACCGCCCCCAGCAAGATCGCCCAGGGCATGGGGTTGCGCAGCATGCTGGCCAGGGCCTTGCGCGCGGCCACCGCCACCCCGTGCTCGTCGGCGGCGTCCAGCTCGGACAGGGCCACGCACAGCGAGGTGGTGATCACCATGTCGATGACGATGGTGACAATCGCCGGCCCCGCGGCCGGCGCCCCCAGCAGCGCCACCAGCAGGGGCACGCCCATGAAGCCGGTGTTGGGGAAGGCCGCCACCAACGCGCCCAGCGAGGCGTCTTTCCAGCGGATGCGTGCGTTCAGGCTCACCAGCAGGGCAAAGCCCACCATCAGCAGGGCGCACAGCAGGTAGGTGAAGAACACGCCGGGGCTGAGCAGCTGCCCGATCGGGATGCCCGCACCAAAGCGAAAAAGCATGCAGGGCAGCGCAAAAAACAGCACAAAGCCGTTGAGCCCGGGAATGGCCGCCAGCGGCAGCAGGCCACGCCGCGCGGCCAGGTAGCCGCACAGCACCAGGGCAAAAAACGGGAAGGTGACGCGCAGGACGTCGAGCATGGAACAAGGCACTCCGGATGGGACACGCGCGTCCCGCCTGGGTGCGCCGCGTCCGATATGATAGCCACCCCATCCCGCCGGTCTGCCCGGCCCGGGTCGCGCACGCGCCCCGACCCATCATCCCCCAATCGCGATCCTGCCCTCATGTCCGGACTCAACCCTGCCCAGTTGGCGGCTGTCTTGCACACCCATGGCCCCTGCCTGGTGCTGGCAGGCGCGGGCTCGGGCAAGACCCGGGTGATCACGCACAAGATCGCGCGCCTGATCGAGCAGGGCCTGCCGGCCGCCTCGATTGCCGCCATCACCTTCACCAATAAGGCCGCCACCGAAATGCGCGAGCGCGCCCGCTCGCTGGTCGGTCGCGCCGCCTCGGAAGTGCTGATCTGCACCTTTCACGCGCTGGGGGTGCGCATGCTGCGCGAGGACGGGCAGGCGCTGGGCCTCAAGCCGCGCTTTAGCATCCTGGACGCCGACGATGTGGGCAGCCTGCTCAAGGACTGCGGCGGCACCACCGACGCCGCGCTGGCGCGCCAGTGGCAGTGGACCATCAGCCTGTGGAAGAACCAGGGCCTCACGCCCGAGACGGCGCTGGCGCAGGCGCGCAGCGAGGACGAGCGCCACCTGGCGCTGCTGATGCAGCGCTACCACGAGCGCCTGGCGGCCTACCAGAGCGTGGACTTTGACGACCTGATCGGCCTGCCGCTCAAGCTGATGGCCGAGCACCCCGAGGCGCGTGCGCGCTGGCAGCAGCGCCTGTCGCATGTGCTGGTGGACGAGTACCAGGACACCAACGCCAGCCAGTACGAGCTGCTCAAGTGGCTGGTGGGCCACCCCGCGCGCGCCGACGCGCCGCTCACGGCCGTGGGCGACGACGACCAGTCGATCTATGGCTGGCGCGGCGCCACGCTCGACAACCTGCGCCGCCTGCCGCTGGACTTTCCCCAGCTCAAGGTCATCAAGCTCGAGCAGAACTACCGCTCGACGGCGGCGATCCTGCGCGCGGCCAACCATGTGATCGCGCCCAACCCCAAGCTGTTTCCCAAGACCTTGTTCTCGGAGCTGGGCGAGGGCGAGCCGGTGCGCGTGCTGGCCGCCGACCACGAAGAGCACGAGGCCGAGCGCGCGGTCGCGCGCATCCAGTCCATTCGCGCTGGCCAAAGCCCGAATGCGCGGCGCGAGTTCCGCGACTTTGCGATTCTGTACCGCGCCAACCACCAGGCCCGGGCGTTTGAGCAGGCGCTGCGGCGCGCGCAGATTCCCTACAAGGTCTCGGGTGGCCAAAGCTTTTTTGACCGGGCCGAAATCAAGGACCTGTGTGCCTGGTTCCGGCTGTGGCTGAACCCTGACGACGACCCGGCGTTTTTGCGCGCCATCACCAGCCCGCGCCGCGGCATCGGGGCGCAGACGCTGGCGCAGCTGGGTGAGTTTGCGGGCCGCGCCCGCCTGTCGCTTTTTGAGTCGCTGACCGCCGGCTCGCTGGCCGCTGCGGTCAATGCGCGCGCCCTGGCGGGCCTGCACGCCTTTGGGCGCCAGATCCAGGACCTGCGCTGGCGTGCCCAGCAAACCTCGGGCAAGCAGGATGCGCGCCGCTTCCTGCAGGCCTGGCTGGAAGACATCGGCTACGAAAAGCACCTGCTCGACGGCGACGACAAGCCCGCGCTGGCCGCTGCGCGCTGGGAGAACGTGATGGACTTTTGCGACTGGATGGCCGGTCGCTGCGGCGGCGAGATCGACGACCCCAGCGGTGCCGGGTCCAGCGCGGGCGCGGCCACCCCGGTGCAAAGCCTGTACGAGGTGGCGCAAACCGTGTCGCTGATCGCCACCCTGAACGAGCGCGAGCAGGACCAGAACGTGGTCACGCTCTCGACCCTGCACGCCTCCAAGGGCCTGGAGTGGCCGCATGTGATCCTGGCCGGGGTCAACGAAGGCCTGCTGCCCTTTCGGGTGGACGCCGACGGCGAGGGGGGCGCGGGCGAGATGGCGCGGGTGGAAGAGGAGCGCCGCCTGATGTACGTGGGCATCACGCGTGCGCAGCACACCTTGCTGGTGAGCTGGCTGCGCCGCCGCCGCCGGGGCCGCGAGACGGTGGCGGGGCTGCCCAGCCGCTTCATCGCCGAGATGAAGCTCGACGAGGCCACGGTGCGCGAGGACCCGCGCGAAAAACTCAAGGCCTTGCGCGCCGAGTTTGCGCAGCGCGCCGCCGCGCAAAAAGCGGCCGCCAACAAATAAGCACGGGCGGGCCAGGCCGCTCAGGCGGCGGCGCGGCGCAGGCGGTCGTGCACGCCTTCCCAGTCGGGATGGTCGGGCGGGATCTCGATCCAGATCGAGGCCACACCGCGCGCATCAAAGTCGCGCAGCAGCGCAAACAACTCGTGCGCCGCCTGGGCGGCGTGGGCCGGCTGTGCGCGCCAGAGCACGCCCGCGCCAAGATCTGCCGGTCGCTCGCGGCTCCACACGGCCAGGTTTTGCGCATGCGGGCCCAGCGCCGCCAGACGCGTGCGGATGTGCGCGGCATCCATCAGCTGCACCTTGGCGCGCGGCGCGTAATGCGAGGCCAGGGTGCCGGAGGCACGTGGCGCCGGGCTGGCCAGCTGGGCCGGCTCGGCCAGGGGCTGGCCGCAAGCGGCCTCGATCTGCGCGCGGGTCAGCTGCCCCGGGCGCAGCAGCACCGGCGCCCCCCGGCTGCAATCGACGATGGCCGACTCGATGCCAACCTCGCAGGTCCCCCCGTCCAGCACCAGCAGCTCGGGCCCCAGTTCGTCCTGCACATGGCGCGCGCGGGTGGGGCTGACGCGGCCAAATCGGTTGGCGCTGGGGGCCGACAGGCCGGGCATGCCGGCGGCCGCGCAGGCGCGCAGCAGGGCTTGCGCCACAGGGTGCGAGGGGCAGCGCAGGCCGATCGAGTCCTGGCCGGCGGCCGAGGCCTGGGCCACGCCCGCGCGGCGCGGCAGGATCAGGGTGAGCGGGCCAGGCCAGAAGGCCTGCATCAGGCGCTGCGCAAACGCCGGAACCTCGCGCGCAAAGTGCGGCACCTGCGCCGCATCGGCCACATGCACGATCAGCGGATGGTCTGGCGGGCGGCCCTTGGCGGCATAGACCTTGGCCACCGCAGCGTCCTGGCAGGCGTCGGCGGCCAGGCCATACACCGTCTCGGTGGGCAGGCCCAGCAACTGGCCCGCGGCCAGCGCTTGCACCGCCGCCTGCAGGGCCTCGGGGTCGTGGCCGTCGCGGATCATGCGGGCCTCAGAACGGGGCGATGCCCAGGATCGCCGCCGCCGCCAGGGCGCGCTCGCGGGCCAGCTCGGGGGTGGGCGCGGTCAGGGTCAGGTGGCCCATCTTGCGCCCCGGCCGTGCCGACAGCTTGGCGTACAGGTGCAGGTGGGCGCCGGGCAAGGCCAGCACCGCCGCCCAGTCGGGGATGCGGGCCTGGCCCTGGTCGTCCTGCCACAGATCGCCCAGCAGGTTGAGCATGACCGCCGCGCTGTGCTGGCGGGGCATGGTCAGGGGCAGGCCCATGAGGGTGCGCACCTGCAGGTCGAACTGCGACTGGTCGCAGGCATCCAGGGTGTGATGGCCGCTGTTGTGCGGGCGCGGGGCCATCTCGTTGACGACCAGCTGCCCGCCCGCCAGGATGAAGAACTCGACGCACAGCACGCCCACATAGCCCAGGCCCTCGGCAATGGCGCGGGTGGCCTGCACGGCCTGCTCGGCCAGGGCGGCCGGCAACACGCCGTCCCAGGCCTCGGTGACCGCCAGAATGCCCTGGCGATGCAGGTTGCGCTGCGGCGCGAAATGGACCATCTGGCCCTGCGCGCTGCGCGCCACGATGACCGAGCACTCGGCTTGCAGCGGCAGGCGCTGCTCGAGCACGCAAGGCACCTGCCCCAGGCTGGCCCAGGCCGCCGCCAGCTCCTGCGGGGTCTGCACGGTGATCTGGCCCTTGCCGTCATAGCCCAGGCGCGCGGTCTTGAGGATGCCGGGCAGGAGCGATGCGGGCACGGCCTGCAGATCGGCCGCCTGCTCGATCACCGCATGCGGGGCGACGGGCACGCCACAGCGGACAAAATGGGCCTTCTCGGCGGCGCGGTCCTGCGCGATGGCCACGGCGTCGGCGCCGGGGGCGACCACGCGCTGCGCGCCCAGGGTGAAAAGCGCCGGTGCGGGCACGTTCTCAAATTCGGTGGTGATGGCCGCGCAGCGCTGCATCAGCTGCGCCAGGCCGTCCTGGTCGAGGTAGTCGCAGCGGATGTGGTGGTGGCTCACCAGACCGGCCGGGCTGGCCGGATCGGGGTCGAGCACCGCGGTGTAGTAGCCCATGGCCTGCGCCGCGTGCACCAGCATGCGGCCCAGCTGGCCGCCACCCATCACGCCCAGGGTCACGGGCTGGCCCTGCCAGAGGGCGCCCGGCAACAGGGGGCCGCTCATGCGACGGGGGGCAGCGTCATGGCACGCGCCGCCTCGGTTTGCTGGGCCCGGAAGGCCGCAAGCTGCTGCATCAGGGCGCTGTCGTGCACCGCCAGCATGGCCACCGCAAACAGCGCCGCATTGGCCGCGCCGGCCGCGCCAATGGCAAAGGTGGCCACCGGCACGCCCTTGGGCATTTGCACGATGCTGTGCAGGGAGTCGACGCCTTGCAGATGGCGGCTGGCCACCGGCACGCCCAGCACCGGCACGCAGGTCTTGGCCGCCAGCATGCCCGGCAGATGGGCCGCGCCCCCCGCACCGGCAATGATGGCCTGCAGACCCCGCGCCTGCGCCGCCTCGGCGTAGGCGAACATGTCGTCGGGCATGCGGTGCGCCGAGACCACGCGCGCCTCGTGCGCGACACCGAACTGCTGCAGGATCTGGACAGCGTGTTGCATGGTGTCCCAGTCGGAGCTGGAACCCATCACCACGCCGATAAGGGCTTGGGTCATGTCGGGCCTGAGAGGGCCAACCGCATGGGGTCGGCGGGAAAAGGGCTTGAAGGGCTGGCCATAATAGAGGCCAGACTGTCTATTTTAAGGTGTTGTGATGATTGACGTGACCATGGAGAACTTCGAGGCGGAGGTGATTGCCGCTTCGATGTCGGTGCCGGTGCTGGTGGATTTCTGGGCGCCCTGGTGCGGTCCCTGCAAATCGCTGGGCCCGGTGCTCGAGCGGCTGGAGGAGGCCTACGCGGGTCGTTTCAAACTGGTCAAGATCAACTCCGACGACGAGCAGCAGCTGGCCGGCGCCTTTGGCATCCGCAGCATCCCGACCTGCATCCTGCTGATGGGCGGCCGCCCGGTCGACGGCTTCATGGGCGCGCTGCCCGAGGGCCAGGTGCGCCAGTTCCTCGACAAGCACCTGCCCGCCGAGGGCGAGCTGATGGCCGCATCGGCCGCCGAGGAGGCGCAGGAGCAACTGGCCGCGGGCGACACCGAAGGCGCACGCGAGGCGCTGGCCGAGGCGCTGGCGGCCGACCCGAACAACGACGACGCGCGCTTTGAGCTGGTGCGCCTGCTGATGGCCGAGGGCGAGCTGCAAGAGGCCGGGCGCCAGCTGGCCCCGGGCCTCAACCGCATCCCGGTGCCGCTGCGCTTTCAGGCGCTGCAGCAAATGCTGGAGGCCTTCGAGTTTGTCAGCACCGACCCGCGCGGCGGCTGGGATCTGGCGCAGTTCGAGCAGGCCATTGCGCAGAACAAACGCGACTTTGACACCCGCTTTGCCAAGGCGCGGCTGCTGATGGTGGCGGGCCAGTTCACCGCCGCGATGGACGAGCTGCTCGAGATCATCATGCGCGACAAGAAATGGGCCGACGAGGCCCCGCGCAAGACCTTTGTCGCGATCCTGGAGCTGCTCTCGCCGCCGCCGCAAAAGGTGGACCCCACCCAGGTGGGCAAGAGCGCCGGGGGCATCGAGCTGACGGGCAAGGCCGCGCAGGAGCAGGACCCGCAGGCCGCCCTGGTCTCGAGCTACCGCCGCAAGCTGAGCATGGCGCTCAACTGATCGCGCGCCGGCGCTGCGGGTCAACCCGCTTGCGCCCGGCCGCATCCCCTGCCTAGACTCGGGCTTCGTTTTTTGCGGAGACCCGAACATGGCCAGCCCGTTTCGTCCGGCGCAAACGCTGATGGTGCAGTACGCGCAGTACCACCGCGACCGCCGCAACATCGCCACCCACTGGGTGGGCATTCCGCTCATCATCGTCGCCCTGGGCGTCTGGCTGGCCGCGCCGCTGCCCGGCCTGGCCAGCCTCAGCTGGGCCGCGCTGTTCTGGGCCCTGAGCACCGCCTGGTACCTGGGCCGGGGCGCGCTGCTTCTGGGCGCCGCCACCGCGCTCTTCAACGGCGTGATGATCCTGCTGGGCATGCAACTGGCCGCGCTAACGCCGCTGTGGGGCATGGGCCCGGCCCTGCTGGGCCTGCTGGTGTTTGTGATCGGCTGGGCCTTCCAGTTCCTGGGCCACCTGTGGGAAGGCCGCAAACCGGCCTTTGCCGACGACGTGGTCGGTCTGCTGGTCGGCCCGATGTTTCTGGTGGGCGAGGCGCTGATGGTGATGGGCCTGCTGGCGCCCATGCGCGAGCAGATCGCGCGCGAAGCCGGCGCGCTGCGTTAAGCGAGCAGGCGCGCCAGGGCCTCGCGGTATTTGGCCGCGGTCTTCTCGATGACCTCGCGCGGCAGGCGCGGCGCCGGCGGGGTTTTGTCCCAAGGCTTTCCACCCACTTGCGCGCTCTCGAGCCAGTCGCGCAAAAACTGCTTGTCGTAGCTGGGCGGGTTCTGGCCTGGGGCGTACTGGTCGGCGGGCCAATAGCGCGAGGAGTCGGGCGTGAGCACCTCGTCCATCAGGGTCAGGGTGCCGTCGGCATCCAGGCCAAACTCGAACTTGGTGTCGGCAATCAGGATGCCCTTGCGCGCGGCAATCTCGGCGGCGGCCTGGTACAGGCGGATCGAGATGTCGCGGATGCGGGTGGCCAGATCGGCGCCGATCATCTCGACCGTGCGCTCAAAGGTGATGTTCTCGTCGTGCTCGCCCACCGCGGCCTTGGCCGCCGGGGTGTAGATGGGCGTGGGCAGGCGGCTGGCGTTGACCAGGCCTTCGGGCAGGGGCACGCCGCAGACCGAGCGGCTCTCTTGGTATTCCTTCCAGCCGCTGCCGGCCAGGTAGCCGCGCACCACCGCCTCGACCGGGATCGGGGTCAGGCGCTTGACGAGCATGGCGCGGCCGCGCACCTGCGCCACCTCCTCGGGCGTCACCACCGACTCGGGGGCTTGCCCGGTCAGGTGGATGGGGCACAGGTTCAGGCCTTGCGGCCCCAGCTGCTCAAACCAGTACAGCGCCATGCGGGTCAGGAGCTCGCCCTTACCCGGGATGGGCTCACCCATGATCACGTCAAACGCGCTGATGCGGTCCGAGGCGATCATCAGGATGCGGTCGTCCCCCACCGCATAGTTGTCGCGCACCTTGCCGCGGGCCAGCAGGGGCAGGGAACTCAGGGTCGAGGTGTGAAGGGCAGCGCTCATGGCAATCGGTTCTGGGGGCGTGGGGGCGCCCCGGCACAGCGGCCGGGACACGGGATCAGGACAGGGCGAGGGCTTACTGCACGCGCTGGGCGAGCTCGCCAGCGGCGTAGCGGCGGGCCATGTCGGCCAGGCTGCGGCCGGCGATGCGTGCGCCCTGGCCCTCGCAGCCGAACTCCAGGTAGCGCTGGCGGCACACCGATTGCGCGGCGGCGCGGGCGGGCTTGAGCCATTCGCGCGCGTCGAACTTGTCGGGGTTCTCGGCCAGGAACTGGCGCACCGCCGCGGTCATGGCCAGGCGGATGTCGGTGTCGATGTTCACCTTGCGCACGCCGTGCTTGATGGCTTCCTGGATTTCGGAGACCGGCACGCCATAGGTCTCTTTGATCTTGCCGCCGTACTGGTTGATGCGGGCCAGCAGGTCTTGCGGCACGCTGGAGGAGCCGTGCATGACCAGGTGGGTGTTGGGAATGCGCGCGTGGATGGCCTTGACGCGGTCGATGGCCAGCACGTCACCGGTGGGCGGGCGGGTGAACTTGTAGGCGCCGTGGCTGGTGCCGATGGCGATGGCCAGCGCATCGAGCTGGGTGGCCTGCACAAACTGCGCGGCCTCCTCGGGGTCGGTGAGCATCTGGCTGTGGTCCAGGGTCCCGACGGCGCCAATGCCGTCCTCTTCACCGGCCTGGCCGGTCTCGAGCGAGCCCAGGCAGCCGAGCTCGCCCTCGACCGTGGCGCCCACGCGGTGCGCCATGTCGACCACGGCGCGGGTCACGCGCACGTTGTAGTCAAAGTCGGCCGGGGTCTTGCCGTCCTCGTGCAAGGAGCCGTCCATCATGACCGAGCCAAAGCCCAGGGTCAGGGCGCCCTCGCAGACCTTGGGGCTGGTGCCGTGGTCCTGGTGCATCACCAGCGGGATGTGCGGCCACTGCTCGGCGGCGGCCTGGATCAGGTGCTTGATGAAGGGCTCGCCGGCGTATTTGCGCGCACCGGCGCTGGCCTGCAGGATCACGGGGGCGCCGACCTCGTCGGCCGCGCTCATGACGGCCTGCACCTGCTCGAGGTTGTTGACGTTGAAGGCCGGGATGCCATAGCCGTGTTCGGCGGCATGGTCCAGCAGTTCGCGCATGGAAACGAGGGGCATGGTGAGGTCCTGGGAGTCAAGTGATTGCCCCGATTTTACGGCCCCCCCTGCCCCATGGGCGCCAACCGGCCCGGGCGGGCGCCGATGACGCCCGCCAACCCGCTCAGGCCGAGCGGCAGATCTTGAGCATGTTGGTGCCACCGGGCGCGCCCATGGGTTCGCCGCAGGTGATGGCGTAGACATCGCCGCTGGCCACGATCTGGCGCGATTTGAGGTGCGCCTCGGCCTGCGCCAGCGCCTGGTCGCGGTCGTGGCTGGTGTCCATCAGCAAGGGGCGCACATTGCGGTACAGCGCCATGCGCCGCTGCGAGGCAAGCTGGGTGGTCAGGGCGTAGATCGGCACCTGCACCCGGTGGCGGCTCATCCACAAGGCGGTGGAGCCCGACTCGGTCAGCGCCACGATGGCCTTGGCCCCCAGGTGGTGGGCGGTAAAGAGCGCGCCCATGGCAATCGTCTGGTCGATGCGGGTGAAGGTCTGGCCGATGAAACCGGCGTCCAGCTCGACCTGCTCGGCCGCCTCGGCCGCCTCGCAGATCTGCGCCATCTGGCGCACCGTCTCCAGGGGGTATTTGCCGGCCGCGGTCTCGGCGCTGAGCATGACGGCGTCGGTGCCGTCGTGCACCGCATTGGCCACGTCCGAAACCTCGGCGCGGGTGGGCACCGGGTTGGTGATCATGCTCTCCATCATTTGCGTGGCGGTGATGACCACCTTGTCGCAGGCGCGCGCCATGCGGATCATGCGTTTTTGCAGCGCCGGCACCGCGGCATTGCCCACCTCGACGGCCAGGTCGCCACGCGCGACCATGATGCCATCGCTGGCGGCCAGGATCTCATCCAGGCGCGGGATGGCCTCGGCACGCTCGATCTTGGCGATCAGGCCCGGCCGGTGGCCGGTGCCGCTGCAGGCGACATGGCACAGCTGGCGCGCCATTTCCATGTCGGTGGCGTTTTTCGGGAAGCTCACCGCCACATAGTCGGCGTTGAAGCTCATGGCGGTGCGGATGTCCTCCATGTCCTTGGCGGTCAGGGCCGGCGCGGTCAGGCCGCCGCCTTGCTTGTTGATGCCCTTGTTGTTCGACAGTTCGCCGCCCAGGCGCACGCTGGTGTGCACCTGCTCGCCGCGCACCGCGGTGACCTCCAGCACGATCAGGCCGTCGTTCAGCAGCAACACATCGCCGGCGCGCACATCACGCGGCAGCTCCTTGTAATCCAGGCCCACGCCGTGCTCGTCGCCCGGTTCGCTGCGCGAGGCATCCAGCACAAAGGGGGCGCCCGGCTCGAGCATGACCTTGCCCTGGGCAAACTTGCCCACGCGGATCTTGGGGCCCTGCAGATCGGCCATGATGGCCACCTCGCGCCCAGCTCGCAGCGAGGCCGAACGCACCAATTCGGCGCGCTCGATGTGGTCTTTGGCACTGCCGTGGCTGAAGTTCAGGCGCACGACGTTGACGCCGGCACGAATCATGGCCTCCAACATGTCGGGGCTGCTGGAGGCGGGGCCGAGGGTGGCAACAATCTTGGTGGCGCGGCGGGGCATGGGGGACATCTCCGATGGGTCGCACAATGGCGACGTGTTCAATACGTGTTGCATTCTGGCACGAACTTGTTTCATGGCCGCAACAAGATGTGGCCCGGTCGGCGGCTAAAATCGATACTTGCGCACACATATCCAGCGCCCAGCCGTGCCTGACATGGGCCCATGTCAGGCTTGGTTAGGGGCAAATCACTACACTGGCGCAGCCATTTCGCACCCACCGCGATCCGAAGCGATCCCGAACACGTCTGTTTCATGAGCTCTGCTGACCTGACCCCCGAGTCGTCAACCCCCCGCCCGATTGCCCTGACCGATCCCTTGCCGCACCGCAAGGTGCTGCGCGAATGGCTGATCCCGCTGTCGCAGCGCACCACCTGGCGCGCGTTCGTGCTGCTGGCCATGGACTACACCTTGTTTGTGGGCCTGGTGGTGGCCACCTTGCTGCTCGATGCGGTCTGGGCCAAGCTGCTGTGCGGCCTGGCCGCCGGCTTTGTGATCGGCCGTTTGTTCATCATTGGCCACGACGCCTGCCACCAGAGCCTGACGCCGCACCGCGAACTCAACAAGGTGCTCGGTCGCATCGCCTTCCTGCCCTCCATCACCCCCTACAGCCTGTGGGACACCGGCCACAACGTGGTGCACCACGGCTACACCAACCTCAAGGGTGTGGACTTTGTCTGGACCCCGCTCACGGCCGAGGAATACGCCGCGCTCTCGCCCATGGGTCGCCTGCTGCAGCGCATCTACCGCAGCGGCTGGGCCCCGGGCCTGTACTACATGATCGAGATCTGGTGGAAGCGCGAGTTCTTCCCGAATGCGCAGCACATGCCCACCCGTCGCCCGATTTTTGTCAAGGACAGCCTGCTGGTCAGCGCCTTTGCCCTGGTCTGGATCGCGGCGGTGACGGCGGGCGCGCTGTGGGCCGGCGAGTCGGTGCTGCTGTCGCTGCTGATGGGCGTGGTGGTGCCCTTCCTGTTCTGGAACAGCATGATTGGCTTTGTGGTGTACGTGCACCACACCCATGTCAAGGTCTCCTGGCACGACAACAAGGCCGCCTGGATGCGCGCCGCGCCCTTTGTCTCGACCACCGTGCACCTGACGTTTCCGCTGCGCATCGGCGCGCTGATGCACCACATCATGGAGCACACCGCCCACCATGTGGACATGAGCATCCCCCTGTATCGCCTCAAGCAGGCACAGGCCAAGCTCGAAGAGATGCTGCCGGGCCGCATCATCGTCCAGCCCTTCTCGTGGAGGTGGTACTTTGAGACCGCCCGCGCCTGCAAGCTGTATGACTTTGGCCGCGAGTGCTGGACCGATTTCAAGGGCCGCATGACCAGCCCGGTGCGCGCCAACCTGCCCAGCGCCTGAAGCGGCGCGTGCCGCCAGCGCAGGCGGCATGGCGCTGTGCCGGGCCGCCTGGCCCGGTCTTGCTGGCGCGGCTTGTCGAAGCGGGCGATCAGCCCGCGAAACGGCGCGCCAGGATCTCGAAGGCGGGCAGGGTCTTGCCCTCCAGCACCTCCAGGAAGGCGCCGCCGCCGGTCGAGATATAGCCCATCTGCGCCTCGATGCCGTACTTGGCAATGGCCGCCAGGGTGTCGCCACCGCCGGCAATGCTGAAGGCGTCGGACTCGGCAATGGCGCGGGCGATGGTTTCGGTGCCGTGCGAGAAGGCCTCGAACTCGAACACCCCCACCGGGCCATTCCAGACGATGGTGCCGGCTGCCTTGAGCTGCGCGGCCAGGCGGGCCGCGGTCTGCGGGCCAATGTCCAGAATCATCTCGTCGTCGGCCACCGCGTCGGCGGCCTTGATGGTGGCCTGGGCATCGGCGGCAAAGGTCTTGGCCACGACCACGTCGGTGGGGATGGGCACCTCGGCACCACGGGCCTTCATGCCCGCGATGACGGCACGCGCCTGGTCCAGCAGCTCGGGCTCGGCCAGGCTTTTGCCAATCTTCAGGCCCGCCGCCAACATGAAGGTGTTGGCGATGCCGCCGCCCACGATCAGCTGGTCGACGTTTTGCGACAGGCTTTGCAAAATGGTCAGCTTGGTGCTCACCTTGGCGCCGGCCACGATGGCCGCCAGCGGGCGGCGCGGATGGGCCAGGGCACGGGTGATGGCGTCGATTTCGGCGGCCAGCAGCGGGCCGGCGCAGGCCACCGGCGCAAACTGGGCGATGCCGTAGGTGGTGGCCTCGGCGCGGTGGGCGGTGCCAAAGGCGTCGTGCACAAAAATATCGCACAGGGCGGCCAACTGGCGTGCCAGCGTTTCGGCGTTCTTTTTCTCGCCCGGGTTGACGCGGCAGTTCTCGAGCAGCACCACCTGGCCCGGGGCCACGTCCACGCCGCCCACCCAGTCCTGGCGCAGCGGCACCGGGCAGCCCAGCAACTGCGCCAGGCGCTCGGCCACCGGGGCCAGCGAGTCCTCGGGGCGCAGCGTGCCCTCGGTCGGGCGGCCCAGGTGGGAGGTGACCATCACCGCCGCGCCAGCCTCCAGGGCCATGCGGATGCAGGGCACCGAGGCGCGGATGCGGGTGTCTTCGGTGATGTGGCCCTGCGCGTCCTGCGGGACGTTCAGGTCGGCCCGGATGAACACACGGCGGCCCTTGGCCAGGCCCTGGGCGCACAGATCGGAAAAGCGTTGGACTTGCATGGCGGTCTTTCTGCAACAAAGCGGTGCCGCCCCCCCTGCAGGCAAGCGGTCATGCGCCGATTTTAACGGCCGCTCACCAGCCCAGGCCCAGGTGCAAGGGCAGGTAGACCAGCATGCCCAGCACAATCGTGAGCAGCACATTGCGGCGCCAGAAGAACACCGCGGCGCCCACGGCGGCGGCAAACAGGCGCGCGTCCTGCCAGCTCGGCAGCCACTGGCCCTGCACGGTCAGGATCTCGGGCATGACCACCGCGGCCATGGCGGCAATCGGGGCGTATTGCAGGCCCCGCTCGGCCCAGCGCGGCAGCGGCCACTCGCGCTCGGAATACAGAAAAAATCCGCGCGTGACCACCGTCACCACCGCCAGGCCCACGATCACGGCCAGGCTCCAGCCATCGGTCTGGGCGGGCAGGGTCGGGCTCATGCGCGCGCTCCGCTTTTGAGGCCGCGCTCCACGCCCACCGTCAGCAGCACCGCCGCGCCAATGGCCAGCACGATGTTGAGCTTGAGCGGCAGCGACCAGGCGCTGATGGCCGTGACCGTGGCCACCGCCGCCGCCAGCACGCGCAGCCGGGTGCTGGCGAGCGAACACAGAATGCCCAGCAGGCACAAAATCGCGGCAAAGCCCAGGCCCCATTGGGTGGGCACCCATTGCGCCAGGCCAATGCCCAGCAGGCTGCTGCCCACCCAGGCCAGCCACATCAGGCCGTCGCAGCCGGCCAGCCAGGCCTCTTGGGCGCGCTGTTCTGCCGGGGTGCGCCCGGGCTGTGGGTGGTGCTGCACAAAGCTCACATAGCTGATGTCGGCGGTCACATAGCCGTGCAGAAGGCGCTCCCAGCGCGGCAGGTGCATCAGGTACTGGCGCAGGTGCAGGCTGAACACCACAAAGCGCAGGTTGACGCAAAAGCCCGTGGCCAGAATCACCCAGAAAGGCGCACCGGCCATGATGAGCGGGATGGCCGCCAGCTGCGAGCTGCCGGCGTACACGATCAGCGTCATCAGCACCGACTCGAAGGTGCTCATGCCCGACTGCGACATCGCCACCCCGGTCATCAGGCCCCAGGCGGCCAGGCCGGTGGCGCCGTGCACGCTGGCACGGGCGCCCTCGGCAAAGGCCGGATGGCGGCGCAGGTGGGGCAGCAAAAAGTTCATCGACGTCGGGGCTCAGGCCGCCAGCGGCCGACCCGGCGTGAGCGGGCAGCCGCGCAGCAACTCCTCGGCCGCCAGGCGCCGGCCGCCGGGGCGCTGCACCTGCAGCAGGCGCAGCTGCCCCGTGCCGCAGGCGAGCACCAGACCGCTGGCATCCGCGCGCAGCACGGTGCCGGGGGCGACGCCGGGGGCGGTTTCGGGCAGGGCCTGGGCGCGCCAGATCTTGAGGGTCTCGCGCGGCGCGCCGGGCACGTCCAGCGGCACGGTCATGCCGGGAAAGGGGTCGAAGGCACGGATGCGCCGCGCCAGCAGGGCCGCGTCCTGCGCCCAATCGAGCGGGGCCTCGTGCTTCTCGATCTTGTGCGCATAGCTCACCCCATCGCTGGGCTGCGGCGTGCGCACCCAGGTGTCGGGGGTGGCCAGGGCCTGCACCACCGCCTGCGCGCCCAGGGCGGCCAGGCGGTCGTGCAAGGTGGCGGTGCTGTCCTCGGGGTCGATGGCCAGGGGGTGAACCGACAGCATGTCGCCGGTGTCCAGGCCCTCGTCCATCTGCATCAGGGTGATGCCGGTGAGCGGGTCACCCGCCTCGATGGCGCGGTGGATGGGGGCGGCGCCGCGCCAGCGCGGCAGCAGCGAGGCGTGGATGTTGATGCAGCCGCGCGGGGGCAGCGCCAGCACCCAGGCCGGCAGGATCAGGCCGTAGGCGGCCACCACCATCAGCTCGGGGGCCGCCGCCTGCAGGGCCGCCTGGGCGGCCTGCGCCTCCTCGGGGTAGCGGCCATCCAGGCGCAGGCTGCGCGGCTGCAGCACCGGCACGCCGTGCGCCAGGGCCCATTGCTTGACGGGTGAGGCCTGCAGCTTCATGCCCCGGCCGGCGGGGCGGTCGGGCTGGGTCAGGACCAGGGCGATCTCGTGACCGGCATCGTGCAGGGCCGCCAGCGCCTCGCGCGCAAATTCGGGCGTGCCCGCGTAAACCAGACGCATGGGGCGCCTCGGCTCAGCGGCGCGCCGGACGCTGGGCGTCCTTGAGCTGTTTTTGCAGCTTGGTGCGGATGCGGCTTTGCTTGAAGCCCGAGAGGTATTCGACAAAGACCTTGCCCATCAGGTGGTCCATCTCGTGCTGCACGCACACCGCGAGCAAGCCCTCGGCGTCGATGGTGCGCGCCTGGCCCTGCAGGTCCAGGGCCGAGACCCGCACCTGGGCGGCGCGCTCCACGCCGTCGTAAATGCCGGGCACCGAGAGGCAGCCCTCGTCGCCCTTGACGCGCTCGGCGCTGGCCCAGACCAGCTCGGGGTTGATGAGCACCATGGGCTGGTCGCGCGTCTCGGAGGTGTCGATCACGATCAGGCGCTCGTGCACATCGACCTGGGTCGCCGCCAGGCCAATGCCGTTGGCGTCGTACATGGTCTCGATCATGTCGGCCGCAATGCCGCGGATGCGCTCGTCCACGGCCGCCACCGGGCGGGCCACGGTGTGCAGACGCGGGTCGGGATAGCGAAGAATCGTCAGAAGTGCCATGGGGCGATTGTCGCAGGCCTGGCGCCGTCTTGCCGACCCCCGCGCTTTGACCCAGAATCGCGCCCAGTGTCCTGAAGGACCGCACAGGGAGTTGATGATGATGCAAGACCGCGAGGAGCTCGGGGCGTGGCTGCGCCTGCTCGCCACCCCCGGCGTGGGCCCGGGCACCGCCCGGCGCCTGCTGGCGCTGGGTCCCCCCACCACGCTGTGGTCGCGCCCGGTGGCCGACTGGGTGGCCCAGGGCGGGGTCAAGGTGGCCCAGGGCGGGGTCAAGGTGGCCCAGGCCCTGGCCAACGAACCGCCCGGCTGGCGCGCGCTGTGGCAGCGCACCTGGGACTGGCTGCGCGCCGCCCCGCACGAGCGCGGGGTGCTGGCCCTGGGTGACCCCGACTACCCTGCGGCGCTGCTGGAAATTGACGACCCACCCCCCTTGCTGTTTGTGCAGGGGCGGCTGGAGCGCTGGGCGGCGTGGCAGGCCATGCCGCAGCTGGCGGTGGTCGGCAGCCGCCACCCCACGCCGCAAGGCCGCCTCAATGCCCAGGCCTTCGCCCGACACCTGTCGCTCTCGGGCCTGTGCGTGGTCTCGGGGCTGGCGCAGGGCATCGATGGCGCGGCGCACCTGGGCGCGCTCGACAGCCAGCGCGAGAGCAGCAGCCCCGGGGTGCCCACGGTGGCCGTCATCGGCACCGGGCTGGACCGGGTGTACCCCCTGGCGCACAAACCGCTGGCGCAGCGCATCACGCAACATGGCCTGATCCTGTCGGAGTACCCACTGGGCACGCCGCCGCTCAACGCCCACTTCCCGCGCCGCAACCGCATCATCTCGGGGCTGTGCCAGGGCATTCTGGTGGTCGAGGCCACGCCCGACTCGGGCTCGCTGATCACGGCCCGGCTGGCGCTGGAGCAAAGCCGCGAGGTGATGGCCATTCCGGGCTCCATCCACAGCCCGCAAAGCCGGGGCTGCCATGCCCTGATCCGGCAAGGCGCCAAGCTGGTGGAGTCGGCGCAGGATGTGCTGGAGGAGATGCGCCTGCCGCCGCGCATGGCCGCGCCGCCCGAACCGCTGGACCGTGGGCCAGCGCACCCGCTGCTGGCCCACCTGGGGCACGAGCCCATGGACCTGGACCAGCTGCAACGGCACAGCGGTCAGGGGGCTGGGGAACTGCTGCCGCAGCTGATGGATCTGGAACTGGCCGGGCAGATCGAGCGACTGCCCGGCGGGCGCTACCAGCGCTTGGTGCGCGCCGGCTAGGCGCCCGCTGCCCCGGGGGGACGCCAGCGGCCGGTGGGCGCCGCGCACCCCGTGGGGTGCGGGGTCTCAGACCACGGCGCCGCGGTTCTCGTCGCTGCTGTCGCCGTCTTTCTTGAGCGGCTTGATCAGGTCTTCGCGCTTGACGCCAAGCCACATGGCAATCGCTGCGGCCACAAAGACCGAGGAGTAGATGCCAAACAAAATGCCAATGGTCAGCGCCATGGCAAAGTAGTGCAGGGTCTCGCCGCCAAAGAGCAACATCGACAGCACCATGATCTGGGTCGAGCCGTGGGTGATGATGGTGCGGCTGATGGTCGAGGTGATGGCGTTGTCGATCACGCCCACGGTGTCCATCTTGCGGTAGCGGCGGAAGTTCTCGCGGATCCGGTCAAAAATCACCACCGACTCGTTGACCGAGTAGCCCAGCACCGCCAGCACCGCCGCCAGCACCGCCAGTGAGAACTCCCACTGGAAGAAGGCAAAAAAGCCCAGGATGATCACCACATCGTGCAGGTTGGCGATGATGGCCGAGACGGCAAACTTCCACTCAAAGCGGATGGCCAGGTAGATCATGATGCCCACCACCACAAAGCCCAGCGCCTTGAGGCCGTCGACCATCAGCTCGTCGCCCACCTGCGGCCCCACGAACTCGGTGCGGCGCAGCTGCACATCGGGGCTTTTCTCTTTGAGGGCCGTCAGCACGCGGTCGCTTTGCTGCGCCGAGGTCACGCCTTTTTGCACCGGCAGGCGGATCATGACGTCGCGCGCGTTGCCAAAGTTCTGCACCTGCACCTCGCTCATGCCCAGGCCGGCCACGGTGCCGCGCACCTGCTCCAGGTTGGCCGGCTGGCTGTAGCTGACCTCCATCAAGGTGCCGCCGGTGAACTCCACCGACAGGTGCAGGCCACGGGTGATCAGGAAGAACACCGCCAGCGCAAAGGTGACGAACGAGATGACGTTGAACACCAGCGCATGGCGCATGAAGGGGATGTCACGCCGGATCTTGAAAAATTCCATTTGCCGCTCCCTTTACTTGCCGCCCAGGCGCTGCGCTTGGCCCGCGTCGCCCTCGGGGCGCCAGACGGTGCCAATCGACACGCTCTTGAGTTTTTTGCGCCCGCCATACCAGAGGTTGACCAGGCCGCGCGAGAAAAACACCGCCGAGAACATGCTGGTGAGAATGCCCAGGCAGTGCACCACCGCAAAGCCGCGCACCGGACCCGAGCCAAAGGCCAGCAGGGCCACACCCGCGATCAGGGTGGTGATGTTGGAGTCCAAAATCGTGGCCCAGGCCCGGTCGTAACCGGCGTGGATGGCCGCTTGCGGGCTCACGCCGGCACGCAGCTCTTCGCGCACGCGTTCGTTGATCAGCACGTTGGCGTCAATGGCCATGCCCAGCGCGAGCGCCATGGCGGCCATGCCGGGCAGGGTCAGCGTTGCCTGCAGCAGCGACAGCACCGCCACCAGCAGCAAGAGGTTCACACCCAGGGCCACGCTGGAGATCAGGCCAAAGGCCATGTAGTAGATGCACATGAAGACCATGATGGCCACAAAGCCCCAGGTCACGCTGTTGAAGCCCTTGGCGATGTTCTCGGCGCCCAGGCTGGGGCCAATCGTGCGCTCTTCGATGATTTCCATCGGTGCGGCCAGCGAGCCCGCGCGCAGCAGCAGCGCGGTGTCGTTGGCCTCGACGGTGGTCATGCGGCCCGAGATCTGCACGCGACCGCCGCCGATTTCGGTGCGGATCACCGGCGCGGTCACGACCTCGCCCTTGCCCTTCTCGAACAGGATGATGGCCATGCGCTTGCCGACGTTTTCGCGGGTGACGTCGCGGAAAATGCGGGCGCCCTTGGCGTCCAGCGTCAGGTTGACCACCGCCTCTTGGGTCTGGTTGTCAAAGCCGGGCTGCGCATCGGTGAGGTTGTCACCGGTCAGCACGACCTGCTTTTTGACCACCAAGGGCTGGCCGTTGCGCTCCAGATAGCGCTCGCTGCCAAAGGGCACCGGGCCGTTGCCCTGCTCGGCGCCACGGGCCTCGCTGCTTTCGTCGACCATGCGCACCTCGAGGGTGGCGGTGCGGCCCAGGATGTCCTTGGCCTTGGCCGTGTCCTGCACGCCCGGCAGCTGCACCACGATGCGGTCCAGACCCTGCTGCTGGATGACCGGTTCGGCCACGCCCAGCTCGTTGATGCGGTTGTGCAGGGTGGTGATGTTTTGCTTGAGCGCCTGCTCTTGCACCTTGCGCGCGGCCTCGGGGCGCACGCTCAGTTGCAGCACGAACTCGCTGCCCTCGGGCGTCTCCTGGGCCACCAGCTCGGGCAGCTGCTCGGCCAGGATGCGGCGCACGGCGGCCAGTTGCTGTGCATCGCGCACCCGCATCTCCAGGCGCTGGCCATCGCGGCGGATGCCACCATGGCGGATGTCTTTTTCGCGCAGCAGGGTGCGCAGATCGCCGCCCAGGGCCTCGACGCGCTGGGTCAGCGCCGCCTGCATGTCCACCTGCAGCATGAAGTGCACGCCGCCGCGCAGGTCCAGGCCCAGGTACATGGGCGCGGCATGCAAGGCCGCCAGCCAGTTGGGGGTGCGCGAGACCAGGTTCAGGGCCACCACATACGAGGGCTCGGCCGGGTCGGGGATGAGGGCCCGGGAGATCGCGTCTTTGGCCTTGAGCTGGTTGTCGGTGGTGTCAAAACGCGCACGCACCGAGTTGCCCTCGAGGGCCAGTTGCGAGGGCTTGAGCCCTGCGCCTTGGAGGGCCTGCTCGACCCGCTGCAGCGTGGCGTTGTCCACCTTGACCGTGGCCTTGCCCGAGGAGACCTGCACCGCGGGGGCTTCGCCAAAAAAGTTGGGCAATGTGTAAATGGCACCCAGCAGCAGCGCGATCACCAGGATGGCGTACTTCCAGAGGGGATAACGGTTCATGGACGTTTGGCGTTAAGCGTTGCGCGGTCTGGCCGGGCACAGGGCGGGGCCAGCGCTGGGGCGGGCCGGGGGGCCCGCATGGCCTCAGGCCTTGATCGTGCCCTTGGGCAGCACCTGCACCACGGCCGAGCGCTGCATCTGCACTTCCACGCCCGCCGCCAATTCGACGCCGATGTGGCTGTCGCCGATGCGGCTGATGCGGCCCAGCAGGCCACCGGCGGTGACCACCTCGTCACCCTTGGCCAGGGCGTCGATCATGGCACGGTGCTCTTTCTGCTTTTTCATTTGCGGACGGATCATCACAAAGTACAGCACCGCAAACATCAGCACCAGGGGCAGCATGCCCACCAGGGTCGATTGCATGTCGCTGCCACCAGCGGCGGTTTGGGCAAAAGCGGAAGAGATGAACATGGGGTCTCCAGCGGTCCGGTCATGGCCGGACGGGTCAATATCACCTGCGCTTGCCCGTGGGCGGCGCAGAACCAATCGGCAATTGTATGCGGCGCTATGATGCGGCTCCCATCAACCCCGTGGTCGCCGGTGCATTCGTGCTGGCGGCACGCCCCTCCGATTGCGCCCGATGCGCTCTGTCCTCTGGCCGGTGCTGGCCTTGCTGGGCAGCCTGGTGTCCCTCAGCCTGGGCACCTCGTTTGCCAAATCGCTGTTCCCCGTGCTGGGCCCGGCGGGCACGACGCTGCTGCGCATTGGCTTTGCCATGCTCATGCTGATGGCCCTGTGGCGGCCCTGGCGGCGGCGCTGGACCTGGGCCGAGCTGCCGCCCCTGGCGCTGTACGGGGTGACGCTGGGGGTGATGAACCTGCTGTTTTATTTCTCGATCGGGCGCCTGCCCTTTGGCCTGGCCATTGCGATCGAGTTCACCGGCCCGCTGGCGGTGGCGCTGTGGTCCTCGCGCCGTGCCAGCGACGGGCTGTGGGTGGCGCTGGCGGTGGCCGGCCTGGCGCTGATCCTGCCCTGGCAGGGGCTGGATGCACCGGGGGCGCTCGACCCGGTGGGCATTGCGCAGGCGCTGGGGGCCGGGGCCTGCTGGGCGCTCTACATTGTCTTTGGCCAACGGGTGGCGCAGCGCTTTGGCGCCATGGCCACGCCCATGGGCATGATGTTTGGCACCCTGGCGGTGCTGCCCATGGGGCTGGCGGCGGGTGGGGCCGCGCTGATCGACCCGCAGGTGCTGCTGTTTGGCCTGGCGGTGGCCCTGCTCTCGAGCGCGGTGCCCTACACCCTGGAGATGTTTGCCCTGCGCCACCTGCCGCGCCAGACCTTCAGCATCTTGCTGAGCCTGGAGCCGGCGGTGGGGGCGATGGCGGGCTGGCTGGTGCTGGCCGAGCGGCTCACGCTTGGCCAGTGGACGGCCATGCTGCTGCTGATGCTGGCCTCGATGGGCAGCGCCTGGTCGGCGCGCACGCCGCCCGCCGCCGACCCACCCTGAGGGCCAGGCCCTGCGGTCAACGGCCGCGGAACACCGGCGGCCGGCGCTCGGCAAAGGCGCGGCGGCCCTCGGCAAAGTCCTCGGTCTGGCTGCTGGCCTTCTGGCGTTCGCGCAGGCGCTCGGGCTGGTAGTCGCCGGTGGCAATCTCGTGCAGGGAGCGCTTGGTCGCCTGCACCGCCAGCGGGGCCAGGGCCAGCACATCGCGCACCAGCGCCTGCACCTGCGTCTCCCAGTCCTCTGGCGCCACCACCGCCTCCAGCAGGCCCAGGCTGTGCAGGCGCTGGGCGTCAAAGGGGCGGGCGGTCAGGAAGGCGCGGCGCGCGCCGGCCTCGCCCAGGCGGTTGATGTAACGGCGCAGGCCACTCGGGTAGTAGTGCAGGCCCAGCGCCGTGGCCGGCATGCGCCACTCCAGGCCCTGCAGACCGAGCACCAGGTCGCTGGCCAGCACCAGGTCGGTGGCGCCGCCATAGACGCTGCCATTGAGCGCGCACACCGTGATGGGGCGCAGGCGCGAGAGCGCCTCGGGCACCGACTCGAAGTCGGTGGCGCCGCGCCCCGGGGTGTCAAAGCCGCCAATGTCAAAGCCGGCACAAAACACCGGTCGGGGCTGGCCTGCGGTGTTGGCCGTCAGCAGCAGCACGCGGATCTCGGGGTCCTGGTCGATGGCGCGAAAATGCGCCAGCAAGGTGTCCAGGTCCCCCACCTCGAGGCGGTTGCGCTGCGCGGGGCGGTTGAGGGTGATGGTGGCCACGCCGCCGGCGCAATGCAGCAGCGGGGCGCTCGGGGCGCTCAGGGGGGTGTCGGGATGGTTCATGTGCCCCAACCATACACGCTCATGCTGGTCTCGCCGGCGCGCAGGCGCGCCAGGATGGCGGCTTCGTCGCGCTCGCGCTGCTGGCCGGCGGCCACCACTTGCGCGGCGCGCGCGGCCGGCAGCACCACCAGGCCGTCGGCGTCGCCCACCACCAGGTCGCCGGCGTGCACGGTCACATCGCCCAGCAGCACCGGGTGGTTGATCCAGCCGGTGGCGCCAAAGTCCTTGCCGGTGCCGCGAATGCACAGCCCACGCGAGAAGACGGCAAAGCCCATCTCGGTCAGCAGCGTCGCATCGCGCACGCCGCCGTCGATCACCAGGCCGGCCACGCCGCGCGTTTGCGCCATGGTGGCCATGATCTCGCCCCAGTAGCCGTGCTCGTAGGCGCCGCTCACGTGCACCACCAGCACATCACCGGGCTGCGAAATCGCCAGCGCGCGGTGCAGCCAGAGGTTGTCGCCGGGCGGCGAATGCACGGTCAGGGCCTGGCCGCACAGGCGGGTGGCGGGGTGCAGCGGGCGCAGGGCCGAGGGCAGCGCGCCAATCTTGCCGCCGGCCTCGTGCAAGGTCGCGGTGGGCAAGGTGCTGGCGGCCTGCAGCAGCTCGGCCGGCAGGCGCGGCACATCGGTGCGGGTGGTCAGTTGGGGGTCCACGCGGTTCATGTGTCGCTCCGGGTTTGCAGCTGGTGGTATTTGTGCTGGCGGCGCGCCTCGTCCAGGCGCAGGCCGCTGCGGGTGGCCTGGCGGATGTTCTGCTCGGCCGCCTCGATCGCTTCGGCGGCGTCCAGCACCGCGTCCTCGTGCTCGCGCGGGATCACCACCACGCCGTCGGTGTCGCCCTTGAGGATGTCGCCCGGGGCCACGCGCGCGCCGCCAATATTGACCGGCACGCCGGTGGCCTCCACCTGCACCCGGTCCTTGCCAGTGCGCATCCAGTGGTCGATCGAGAACACCGGATAGCCCAGCGAGAGGCACAGGTGGGTGTCGCGGTTGATCCCGTTGATGACGGTGCCGGCAATGCCGCGCCGGTGCGCGATCTCGGTCAGGATGTCGCCCCAGACGGTGCAATCGTCGCGGCCGTTGTTGTCGAGCACGATCACGCTGCCAGGGGCCACATCGTCGATGTAGTCGCCCACGGTGCCGCAGGGCTTGGCCGCGGGGCCGTACTTGAGGGTCCAGGCACGGCCGGCCATGCGAAAGTCGCTGTCGCGCGGCTTGATCTTGTAGCACTGGCCCAGAATGCCCAGGCGGTCGAGGGCGTCGGAGAGGGTGGCGGTGTCGAGCGCCAGGGCGCGGGCGACGTTGCGGTCAGAAGCGTTCATGGTGGGTGTGGAGGTGGGGTTCGAAATCATTTGAGCATGTGCTCGTACTGGCCGCCCATGACGGCGCTGATGGGGGTGCCGGCCAGGATGGCGCGGGCCATGGCGGCCTCGCGCGCGACGATGGCCTCGGCGGCCTCAAGCACGCGCTCGATGTGCTCGGCGGCGATGAAGATGACGGCGCTGCGGTCGGCCAGCACATAGTCGCCGGGCTGCACCGTCACCAGGCCGCCCTGCTCGGCGCCGATCTGCACCGGCACCTGGGTGCCCAGCTCCACCACCCGCGAGCGCGCGGTGCGCGCCGTCAGGCTGCGGCTGTAGATGGGCATGTCGTAGGCAATGGCCTCGTCCACATCGCGCAGCGGGCCGTCGGCAATCACGCCCGCCACACCCCGCACCTTGGCGCCCAGCGTGAGCAGGCCGCCCCAGCAGCCGGCCTCAAGGCCCGAGCGCTGCTCGACCACGATGAGGTCGTCGGGGCCGGCCAGTTCAATGGCACGGCAGCCCAGGTGCACCGCCGGACCGGGTGGCGGCTGGCCGGGGCCCACCTTCATGGTGACGGCGCGGCCGGCCACGCGGCTGGTGCCGCCAGGGCCGCTGCTGCGCAGGGGCAGGCCGGTGACGACACCGGGCAGCTGCAGTTTGTCGAGCGCATCGGAGACGGCGCAGGCGTCCAGGCGGCGCAGGCGCTGGACCAGGGGATCGGGGCGATGGGCCATGAAAAGCTTCCTTGTGGGCAATCGGTGAGGGATCAGTCGAGGGTGCGCCAGGCGGCAAAGGCCAGCCCGGTGCCGGTCAGGGCGGGGGTGCGCACGCCGGGGACGTACTCGACCCACTCCAGGTCGAGGTCGCGGGCCATGCTGCCCACCACCAGCCAGTTGCGGATTTCGGAGCTGCCGGCCTGCAGCTGCAGGGGGTCGAGCCCCGCCAGGGTGGCCATGTCGCGCTCGCGCATGGCGGTCAGCACGCGCTGGTCGAGCGCCTGGTCGACCAGGAAATGGCTCAGCCCGCCCGAGGCGATCACGCCCACGCGCAGCGTTTCGGGCCAGGCGGCAATCAGCTCGCGCAGCGCCGCGCCCAGGGCCACGCAGCGGCGCGGCGTGGGCTGGTTGGGCGGGTCAAAGGTGTTGAGGATGATGGGCAGGGTGGGCACGTTCAGCCCCGCCATCAGGCGCCGGTGCACAAACTGGAAGGCATGGCCTTCGGACTGGCCTGCCGGCATGCCGTCCAGGGCGGCAATGTCGAAGTCGCGGTCGCACAGCTCGCGGATCAGCCAGCGGGCCAGCTCGCGCGGGACGGGGTACTCGCGGTCCTCCTCGGGCTCGTGGCGCCACATGCGCGCCGCACGCGTCCAGTGCTCGCCGGGCTGCGGCGGGTCGCGCCGGGTGTTGCGGATGCTGTCGCCGCAGTAAATCGCAATGGCCGGGTTGTTGGTGATGCGAAACATCTCGGTCTGGTCGTCGCCCACGATGAGCAGCACGTCCAGGCGCGCCGCGGCAATGCGCCGCGCCAGCTCGTCCATGGCGGCCTGGCTGGCGTCAAAGCGCTCGCCCATGCGCTCGGGCGTGACCTGGGCCTCGCTGCCCGCTGGCGCCTGGGCCAGCAGCTGCGCATAGTCGGTCTTGCGGCCCTGGCGGTCGTAGTAGTGGGCGTTGGACGGATCAATCTGCTTGAAGCCGTGTTGCCAGTCCTCGCGTTGCGAGACCAGCATGATGCTGTGGGAGGAGCCGAATGCGGCAACGAGTTGGGCCATGGGGGGTGCCTCTGCCAGGTGCTGGGGGGTTCAGACGACGCAGCGCTCGCGCATGTGCGCGATCTGCTCGGGGGTATAGCCCAGGCCGGCCAGGATGGTGTCGGTCTGGTCGCCCTGGTGGGGCGCGGGCTGCATGGGCAGCTGCTCGCGCGGGTGGCGCGAGAACCGGATGGGCAAGGCCACCACGTCGATCTCGCCCATTTCGGGGTGGTGCATGCGCCGGGCCATGCCCAGGTGGCGCACCTGCGGGTCCTCGAACACGCGGTCGATGCGGTGGATCGGGCCGCAGGGCACGCCGGCCTTGAGCAGGATCTCGGTCCACTCGGCCGTGTCGCGGGTGGCAAACAGGGCGCCCACCGCCTCGTTGACGCGGGCACGGTTGGCCACGCGCTCGGGGTCCGAGCCCATGCCGGGCTCATCGATCAGATGCGGCGCGCCCAGCGCCACGCACAGGCGCTTCCACATGGTCTGGCCAATCGCCGCCAGGTTCAAAAACCCATCGCGGGTGGCAAACACGCCGGTGGGCACGGTCAGTGGGTGCTCGTTGCCGGTGGACTGCGGCACCTTGCCCTCGATCAGCCACTGCGCGGCCTGGAAGTCGAGCATGGCAATTTGCGCCTCCAGCAGCGAGGTCTGCACCCACTGGCCTTCACCGGTCACGTCGCGCTCGAGCAGCGCCGCCATGATGGCCTGCGCGCAGAAATGCCCGGCGCACAGATCGGCCAGCGGAATGCCCACCCGCATCGGGCCACGGCCCGGTTCGCCGGTCACGCTCATCAGGCCGCCCATGCCCTGGGCAATCGAGTCAAAGCCCGGCCAGTTGGCGTAGGGGCCATCCTGGCCAAAGCCCGAGATGCTGGCGTAGACCAGGCGCGGGTTGAGCGCGCGCAGCGCCTCGGCGTCAATGCCCAGTCGGTACTTCACATCGGGGCGGTAGTTCTCGATGAAGACATCGGCCTGGCGCACCAGCTGGTGCAGGATGGCCAGGCCCTCGGGCGTCTTCATGTTGAGCGTCAGGCTCTCCTTGTTGCGGTGCAGGTTCTCGTAGTCGGCGCGGTTGTGGTCGCGCCCACCGATCATGTCGTCACCGCCGGGCGCGCCGGGCGGAATTTCCAGCTTGATCACGCGCGCGCCCAGATCGGCAAAGGTGCGGATCGCGGTGGGGCCGGCGCGCACCCGGGTGGCGTCCAGAATCGTCAGGTGCGCCAGGGGGCCGTGGCGGCGGGCAGGGGTGTCGGTTGCGTGCATGGGCCGCCTTCAGATGGGGGTGAACATCGGCACCGCATGGCCGCCGTCGGAGGGTTTGAAGACCACGCGCACGCGCTGGCCTATGCGCACCTGCTGCGGATCGCAGTCGACCAGATTGCTCATCACGGTCACGCCCTCATCGAGCGTGATGTAGGCCAGGGTGTAGGCGCGCTCGCCCTCGCCCATGGTGCTGTGCGCGTAGACCACGCCGGTGCCCGGCGAGTCTTCCCACACGGTGCGCTCGCTGTGGCAGAAGGGGCAGATGTCGCGCGGGTAATGGTGCACCTGGCCGCAGTCGCTGCAGCGCTTGACCAGGTAACGGCCCGCATCGGCGGCCTGCCAGAAGGGCAGGCTCTCGGGCAACACACGGGGAGCAGGAATCTTGCGCATTCAAAGCCTTTCGAGAATCAGCGTGGCGGCGGTGTGGCGCGAGGCGAGCGCGCCACCAATGCCGTTGACCAGGGCCCACTGGCAGCCCGGGACCTGCACCGCCGGGTGCGCCTCGCCGCGCAGCTGGCGCACCGCTTCGATGACCTTGGTCACGCCACCGCGGTTGGCGGGGTGGTTGTTGCACAGGCCGCCGCCATCGGTGTTGAAGGGCAGTCGGCCCACGCCCGAGATCAGGTTGCCGTCCATCACAAAGCGGCCGCCCTCGCCCTTGCGGCAAAAGCCCAGGTCCTCGAGCTGCATCAGCACCGTGATGGTGAAGCTGTCGTAGAGCGAGGCGTACTGGATGTCCGCTGGCGAGATGCCCGCCTCGGCAAAGGCCGCCGGGCCCGACCAGGCCGCCGCGCTGTAGGTCAGGTCGATGTGCCCGCCCATGCCGTGCTTGGGCGCTTCGCCGCTGCCGCGCACCATCACCATCGGGCGCGCCAGCGTGCGCGCGATCTCGGGGCGGGTGACGATCAGTGCGCCGCCGCCATCGCTCATCACGCAGCAGTCCAGGCGGTGCAGCGGGTCGCTCACCATGGGCGAGGCGAGCACGTCCTCGACCGTCACCACCTTGCGCAGCATGGCGTTGGGGTTGTGCTGCGCGTGCTGCGACGCGGCCACCTTGATCCAGGCCAGCTGCTCGCTGGTGGTGCCAAATTCGTGCATGTGGCGCTTGGCCACCAGCGCGTACAGGTTTTGCGTGGCCGGGCCGTAGGGCAACTCAAACGCCACCTCGGGGGCGTCGGGATCGGGCGGGCGCAGCGCCAGCGGGGCCCGCGCCTTGCCGTCGGCCGCCGCTTTTTGCGCCGCCTGCATCTGCGCGCGCGGGCGACCGGCCAGGGTGATCAGGGCGATGTTGCAGCGGCCCGCCGCAATGGCCTCGGCCGCGTGCGCCACATGCAGGATGGGGGCGGAGCCCCCGCACTCGGTCGAGTCGAGGTGGCGCAGTTTCAGACCCAGGTACTCGGCCACCGTGGCGGTGCCCAGGCCCGGCGCGTCACCGGCGCAAAAATAGCCGTCGACATCGTGCACGCTCAGGCCGGCGTCGCGCAAGGCGCCCAGGGCGACATCGGCGTGCAGGCGCAGCACCGAGCGGTCTTCGGCCAGGCGGGTGGGGTGTTCGTAAGCGCCGACGATGCACGCTTTTCCGTTCAGACTCATGGCTTGCCCTTGAGGATAGGGGGTTCAGTTGAGGTCGATGGCGACCGATTTGAGCTCGGTGTAGGCCTCGACGCCTTCGCGGCCGTTCTCGCGGCCCCAGCCCGATTGCTTGTGGCCGCCAAACGGCATGGCAAAGTCCAGCGCCACCGGCGCGTTGACGCGCACATTGCCGGCGCGCAGGCGCTGCGCCAGCAGGTGCGCGCGGCGCAGGTCGCGCGTCCAGATCGAGGACGACAGGCCGTACACGGTGTCGTTGCCGCGCGCGGCCAGGGCGGCCAGGTCTTCGGCATCGTCAAAGGTCTGCACGCTCAGCACCGGGCCAAAGATTTCTTCGCGCACCGCGCGCATCTCGGGCCGGGTATTGAACAGCAGGGTGGGCGGGACAAAAAAGCCTTGCGTGGGCAAGACCTGCGCGCCCAGCACGCAGTCGGCGCCTTCGCTGCGTGCGCTCTCGATATAGCCCAGCACGCGCTCGCGCTGACGCGCCGAGATCACCGGGCCCATCTCGGCGTCGGCCTGCAGGCCCGGGCCCACGCGCAAGGCATTGGCACGCGCTTGCAGCCCGGCCATCACCTCGTCGGCAATGGCGCGCTGCACAAACAGGCGCGAACCGGCGGCACAGACCTGGCCGGTGTTGCCAAAAATGCCGCGGGCGGCCGCGTCGATGGCGCGCGGCCGATCGGCGTCGGCAAAGATGAACACCGGCGACTTGCCGCCCAGCTCCAGCGAGATGCGCTTGAGGTTGCCAGCGGCGCTGGCCAGCAGCCGCTTGCCGACCTCGGTGGAGCCGGTGAACGAGACCTTGTCCACCAGCGGGTGCTCGACCAGGGCCTGCCCGGCCTCGGGGCCCAGGCCGGTGACGATGTTGACCACGCCGGCCGGAAAACCCGCTGCCTGCACCAGCTCGCCCAGACGCAGGGCCGTCAGCGGGGTGAGCTCGGCGGGCTTGAGCACGACGGTGCAGCCGGCCGCCAGGGCGGGCGCGATCTTGCTGACCGCCATGGCCAGCGGCACGTTCCAGGGCACGATCAGGCCGACCACGCCCACGGGCTCGCGCAGGGTGTAGGCATGCCACTCGCCCGGCAGCGACACCGGTCGTGTCTCGCCGTTGAGCTTGGTGGCCCAGCCCGCGTTGTAGCGCAGGCACTCGGCGGCCAGGCCCACGTCGAACATGCGCGCCATGCGCAGGGGCTTGCCGGTGTTGAGCGTCTCCAGCAGCGCCAGCTCGTCGCCGTGTTGCTCGATCAGCTCGGCCAGGCGCCACAGCATGCGGGTGCGCTCGGCCGGGCGCAGGCGTGGCCAGGCGCCGCCGTCAAAGGCGCGCCGGGCGGCCTGCACCGCGCGGTCGATCTCGGCCGCACCGCCCAGGGGCATGTGCGCCAGGGCCGCGCCATCGGCGGGGTTGTGCACGGCCAGCGTGCGGCCGTCGTCGGCCGCCACCCACTGGTCGTCGATCAGCATGCGCAGCGGGCGCTGCAGCAGCTCGGGCAAGGCGGGTTGGGCACTCATGCGCGCTCCTGGTTCAGCTCGGCTGGGTATTCGGGTGCGGCCACGCGGCCACGGATCAGGTCGGCCGCCTTCTCGGCAATCATGACGGTGGCGGCATTGGTGTTGGCGCCGGGGATGCGCGGCATCACCGAGGCGTCGGCCACACGCAGGCCCTGCACGCCGCGCACGCGCAGCTGCGGATCGACCACCGACAGGGCGTCCACGCCCATGGCGCAGGTGCCCACCGGGTGGTGCGTGATGCCGCCGTACTGGGCCAGCGCCTGGTCGATGTCCTCGTCGCTTTGCACCTGCGGGCCGGGAATGGTTTCGTGCTCGATCATGTCGGCCTGCGGGGTCTGGGCATAGATCTGGCGGGCCGCGCGCAAGGCCGCGCGCATGGCCTGGCGATCACGCTCGTCCGAGAACAGGCGCAGCGCAATCGAGGGCGCGGCCAGCGGATCGGCCGAGCGCAGGCGCACCTGGCCCCGGCTGGCCTGGCGCAGCAGGCACACGGTGATGTAGAAGCTGTGCGGCTTGGGCGGCACCACGCCCGGAAACCACAGGCCGGCGTCAAAGCGCACCGGATTGCACAGCAGCTGCACATCGGGGCGCGCCAGCTCGGGGCGGGTGCGCAGCAAGATGGTGCCGCTGCAGATCTGGTTGGCAAACGGGCCCCGACCGAACAAGGCCCACTGCCAGAAGGCCAGGGTGGCGCGGTCAAAGCGCAGCTGCGAGACAAAGGTGACGGGTGAGCGCGCCTGGTACATCAGCATCAGGCGCGGATGCTCCATCAGGTTGGCGCCCACGCCGGGCAGGTCGGCCACACAGGCCAGGCCGTGCTCGGCCAGGTGGGCCGCAGGGCCGATGCCCGAGAGCATCAGCAGCTGCGGGCTGTTGTAGGCGCCGCCCGAGAGCACCACCTCGCGCTGGGCGCGCACCTGCAGGCGCTGGCCGCGGTGCAAAAGCTCGACGCCGGTGGCGCGCACGCCTTGCGGCCCGGTCTCGGTCAGCACGCGCAGCGCCTGCGCGCCGGTGAGCACGGTCAGGTTGGCGCGGCCCATGGCCGGGCGCAGGTAGGCGCTGGCGCTGCTGCTGCGCCGACCGCGCGCATCGATGGCCACATCGCCGCGCGCAAAGCCGGCCTGCTCGGCGCCGTCGTAATCGGGGGTGTGCGGATGACCCGCGCGGGCCGCCGCTTCGCGCAGCGGCGTCTCGAGCAGGTGCCGCGTGTCGATGGCGCGGATTTGCAGCGGGCCGTCACCGCCGTGGTAGGCGCTCTCGCCGCGCCAGTTGCGCTCGCTGCGGCGGAAGTAGGGCAGCACATCGGCATAGCCCCAGCCCTCGCAGCCCAGATCGCGCCACTCGTCGTAGTCCAGGCGATGGCCGCGGATGTGGAACATGCCGTTGATGGACGAGGAGCCGCCGAGCAGGCGCCCGCGCGGAATCGGCAGGCGGCGCCCACCCAGCCAAGGCTCGGGCTCGCTCTCGTAGCCCCAGGTCAGCGAGCGCTGGCCCGAGGCCTTGAGAAAGCCCACCGGCATGCGCACCAGCGGGTGCGCGTCGCCCCCACCGGCCTCGAGCAGCAGGACGCGCGTGCGCCCGTCCTCGCTCAGTCGGTTGGCCAGCACGCAGCCGGCCGAACCGGCCCCCACCACCACATAGTCCCAATCAGCCGCGATCATGCGTCGGTTGTCGTGAACGGTTTACTGCGGCTTGAAGCCCGAGGCCTTGATGATCGGGCCCCAGTGGGCCAGCTCGGCCTGCAACTGGCGGTCGACCTGCGCGCCGCTTTGGTAGTCGGGCACCATCAGCATGCCGTTGAGCAGGATCTCGCGCACATCGGGCATGGCCAGCACCTTCTGGATGGCCGACTGCATGCGCTCGAGCTCGGCGCGCGGCAGCTTGGCCGGGCCCCACACGGCCATCCAGCCGTCGTCGCCACCGGTGTCAAAGCCTTGCTCGGCCATGGTCGGCACGTCGGGCAACAGGGCCGAGCGCTTGGGCGCAAAAGTGCCCACATAGTTGAGCTTGCCGGCGCGCACATGCTGGATGGCGTCGCCCGCCGTCATGGCGCCCACCAGGATCTGGCCGCCCAGCAACTCGGTGATCAGCGGGGCGTTGCCACGGTAGGGCACCACCTCCATGTTGACGCCCGCGAGCTTGCCCAGCTGCAGACCGTTGAAGTGCGTGTCGCCGCCCAGGCCGGCGGTGCCAAAGCTGTTGCGGTTGTTGCCACCCTTGACCCAGGTGATGAACTCGCGCGCGTTCTTCACGCCGGTGCTGCTGTTGACCACCAGCGCCATGGGGTAGGAGGACAGGCGGGCCACCGAGGTGAAGTCGGTGTTCATGTCGTAACCCAGAACCGAGACCGGGTAGGTCAGGTGCTGGAACACAAAGGTGGCGTTGGGCGCCACCATATAGGTCAGGCCATCGGGCGCAGCGTTCTTGACGGCCTGGGCGGCCACGCGGCCGCCAATGCCCGGGCGGTTGTCGACCAGCACCGGCTGCTTGAGCTGGTCCTTGAGCTTGTCGGCCAGCAGGCGGGCCAGGCGGTCAGAGGACCCACCGGCCGGAAAGCCCACCAGGATCTTGATGGGCGGCTTGTCCTGCGCCTGCACAGTGGGGGCCAGCAGGCCCAGGCCGAGCAACGCGCTCGTCAACACGGTCTTGAGGGTATGACGTCGATTCATGGCTTGTCTCCTTGGGGTTGGGGGGAATCGAAACAACAGGTCAGTGGGAAAGGGAGGCGGCGGGCAGCCGGGTCAGGCGCTGGAGGTGCCACTGGCGGTCCCCCAGGCTCTGGCCGATCACCAGCAGGCGCTTGGCATAGTGGCCCACGCGGCATTCGTCGGTCATGCCCATGGCACCAAACAACTGGATGGCCTCCAGGCCGGCGCGCTGGCCCATCTGGCCGGCAAGCACCTTCGCGGCCGAGACCACGCGCTGGCGCTGCAGCGGGGCGGCGTCCTGCACCGCCATGGCCGCGGCGCAAGCCATCGACAGCAGCTGCTCGGCGTCCATGGCCAGATCGGCCACCCGGTGCTGCAGGGCCTGGAACTTGGCCAGCGGGGCGCCGAACTGGCGGCGGGTGCGCAGGTGCTCGGCGCACAGCGAGAGCAAGGCCTGCACCGCCCCGCTGGCCTCGGCCACCAGCATGGCGGTGGCGGTGTCGAGCACCTCATCGAGGGCGGTGGCCACATCGCCCGCGGCCAGGCGCTGCCCTTCGGGCACGCGCACGCCCGCCAGGCGCACGGTGGCGGCGCGGCGGTTGTCGAGCAAATCATGGCCCTGCAGCGTCACCCCGGGGGCGTCGCTGGCCACCAGGAACAGCGCCAGGCCCTCGGGGGCGTCGTCGGCGCCTGCGCTGCGCGCGAGCACCAGCAGCCAGCGGGCCTGCTCGGCCTGCCAGACCAGCGCTTTCTGGCCGTCCAGCACCCAGTCCTCACCATCCTGGCGGGCGCGGGTCTGCACGCGGGTGCGGTCGTGGCGTGCGGCCGTTTCGTGCCAGGCCAGCACGGTGGTGGCCTCGCCTTGCGCCCAGGCCGGCAGCCACTGCGCTTGCTGCGCCGGGCTGCCCAGGCGCTGCATCAGGCCGCAGGCCATCACGCTGTGCGGCAGCCAGGCACTGGCGTCGAGCGCCTGCCCCAGGGTCTGCGCCACCAGCATGGCCTCGACTGGGCCCAGGCCGCTGCCGCCGTGCTCGGGCGCCACCAGCAAGCCGGTCAGGCCCAGCTCGGCCAGGCCTTGCCAGCGCGTGGCCAGTTGTGCGGGCGTCGCCGCGTCACCGCGTTCGGTCGCCGGGTATTGGTCGTCACAGTAGCGTTGCACCGCATCGCGCAAGGCCACCTGGTCATCGGTATAAGAAAAGTCCATGCTTCACCAGGCATTCAAAACGGCGCGCGCCATCAGGTTGCGCTGCACCTCGTTGGTCCCGCCATAAATCGACACCTTGCGCGAATCGAGCATATTGGCCGCCAAGGTGGCCAGCTCCGGCGCCTGCGGCGCCTCGTCCAGGTGCGCCAGAAACTGCGCCTCGCGCGAGAAGGCGGTGGCCGCAGGGCCGGCCATCTCGACAAGCAGCGCATAAATCGCCTGCCGCAGCTCGGTGCCGCGCACCTTGAGCATCGAGGCCTCGACCTCGGGCGTGCGGCTGCGCTGGTGCGCGCCCAGGAGGCGCAGCGCGGTGAACTCCAGCGCCATCAGCTCGGCCTCGAACTGGGCCAGGCGCTCTTGCAACCAGGGCGCGTCGGCCAGGCCCAGCTCGGGGGCCAGGGCGCGCGCGCGGGCCAGCTGCTGCTTGCACGAGCCGATGCCGGCAATGCCGGTGCGCTCGTGGCCCAGCAGGAACTTGCCGTAGCCCCAGCCCTGGTGCAACTCGCCCACCAGGTTCTCGACCGGCACCATCACCTGGTCGAGGTAGCACTCATTGAGATCGGTACCGCCTTCGAGCATGCGGATCGGGCGCACCGTCACGCCGGGACTCTTCATGTCGATCAGCAAAAAGGAGATGCCCTCTTGCGGCTTGGCCGCCTGCGGGTCGGTGCGCACCAGCGCAAACATCATCGAGCACCAGTGCGCGTACGAGGTCCAGACCTTGTGGCCGTTGACCACAAAGTGGCGCCCGTCGGGCGTGAGCGTGGCGGTGGTGCGCACCGTGGCCAGGTCCGAGCCCGCTCCTGGCTCGGAAAAGCCCTGCGCCCACCAGGTGCGGCTTTGCCGGATGTCGGGCAGGTAGCGGCGCTTTTGCGCCTCGGTGCCATAGGCGATCAGCACCGGGCCGAGCATCTGGATGCCGCTGGCGATGATGCGCGGGGCCTGGCCCAGCAGGGTCTCCTCGTCAAAGAGGTAGCGCTGCACATGACTCCAGCCCGGGCCGCCGTGCTCGACCGGCCAGCCGGGGGTGAGCCAGCCGCGCGCTTCGAGGATGTTGAACCAGCGGACATAGTCCTCGTGTTCCAGGCGCAGGCCCAGGGCCACCTTGCGGCGGATGTCCTCGGGCAGCTGGGTGCGCACGAACTCGCGCACCTCCAGCCGGAAGGCCTGCTCTTCGGGGGTGAACTGCAGCCTCATGCGGTGCCCTCCTGGCCCAGCACCACCAGCGCATCGAGCGCCAGCACCGCCGGGCGGGCCGGATCGGCCGGATAGGCCACCAGCGGGTTGATGTCGATCTCGGCGATCTGCGGGTTGGCGCGCATTTGCGCCCCCACCTGCGCCACCACCCGGGCAATCGCCGCCAGGTCCACGCCGGCCGCGCCGCGCGTGCCGTGCAGCACAGCGGCGGCCTTCAGGCGGTGCAGCTCGGCGACGATGTCGGCCTCGTCCAGGTCGGCGGCCAGCAGGCGCACGTCCTTGAGCGCCTCGATCCAGATGCCGCCCAGACCCACCAGCACCACCGGGCCCCAGTCGGGGTCGCGGCGAGCGCCCACCACCAGCTCCAGGCCGCGCGGGCCCATGGCCTCGACCAGCGCACCGTCGAGCACCAGCTCGGGCCGGTGCGTGCGCACGTTCTCGTGCAGGCGCGTCCAGGCCTGGCGCAGCGCGGACTCGTCGGCCAGGCCCACGATCACCCCGCCCACATCGCTCTTGTGCGGCAACTCGCTGGCCTGCGCCTTGAGCACCACCGGGTAGCCAATGCGCGCCGCCTGCGCCACCGCCTCGTCGGCGCTGGTGGCCAGGCCACCGGCGGGCACCGGCAGACCGGCGGCCGCCAGCCAGGCCTTGCCCTGGTACTCGGCGTAGATGCCGTTGGCCGGGCGCGCACCCGGCAGGGCCAGCGCCGTCACCGGGCGGGCGCGCACCGCCTCGGCGCGCTCGGCCAGCGCCCGCGCACTGGCGTAAGCCGCCACATGGCGCAGGGCGCGCAGGGCGCGGTCGGCCGAGCGGAACAGCGGCACGCCGCTGGCCTCGATCGCCTCGGTAAAAAAGGGCTCGATGGGGCTGTTGTCGCCGGTCAGCACCAGCACCGCAGGCTTTTGCGCGCGGCCCAGGGCCGGCACGATGTGGTCGGCCTTGTCGCGCTGGGCCACCACCGGACCGACCGGAATGGCCAGCACCAGGTTGGCGATCCCGGGGTCCTCCAGCATGGTGAGCAGCAACTCGCCGATCAGGCCGGGCTGGCGCACGCCAATGGTGGTGTAGTCCAGCGGGTTCTCGGCCACCGCATACGCGGGCAGCATCTGCGTCAGGCGCGCGGTGACGGCCTCGCCCAGCGGCGGCAGCGGCAGGTCGATGTCGTCGGCAAAGTCCAGCGCAATGTTCTTCATCGCGCCCGAACCGGTCATGAAGGCGGTGCCACCAGCCGGCGGCGTGGGGTGGCGCAGCAGGATCAGCGACACATCGATCAGCGCGTCCAGCGTGTCCACCGCCACCACCGCCTCGCGCTGCAGCAGCGCCATGGCGCTGGCGTGGTCGCCGGCCAGCGCGCCGGTGTGCGACTGTGCCGCTTCGCGCGCCCGCGCACTGCGACCGGGCATGAGCAGCACGATGGGCTTGCCCGCCGCGCGCGCCTGGCGGGCCAGCGCCACAAAGGCTTGCGGGCGGCGCACCTGCTCGGCATACAGGGTGATGACGCGGACCTGCGGGTCCTCGATGAAGGCCTGCAAGGCGTCCTCGATGCTGACCGAGACCTCGTTGCCGGTGGAGAAGACCGTGGTGACCGGCGCGCCACGGGCGAGCAAGGCGTCGCGCAGATTGGCCGCCATGAAACCGCTTTGCGCCAGCACCGCCACGCCGGCGCGGGTCTCGCGCTCGCGGGCCGCCAAGGGCTCAAAGGTCAGGGCCACACCGGCCGTCAAGTTGGTAAAGCCCATGCAGTTCGGGCCCACCAGCCAGATGCCGCCCGCACGGGCCGCCTCGGCCAGCTGCTGCTGCTTGATCTGGCCCTCGGGGCCGGCCTCGGCATAGCCCGATGCAAACAGCACCGCCGCGCGGCAGCCGCGTGCGGCCAGGCCGCGCACCGCGTCCAGCACCCCGGCCTCGGGAATGGCCAGCACCGCCAGGTCCACGCCCTGGGGCAGCTCGTCGATGGTGCGCAGGCAGGGCCGCCCGCCAATGCGCTCGCTGCTGCGGCTGATCAGGTGCAGCTGGCCGTCGTAGCCAAAGCGCTCCAGATTGCCTTGCACAAAGCCGCCAAAAGAGCGCGGATCGGCCGATGCGCCCACGATGGCGATCGACCGCGGCCGCAGGATCAGGTCCATGGGCGGCCGCGCATCAAGGGCGCCAGGCCGGCCGGACAGGGATTCGCTCATGCCCACACCTTCCAAAAAATCCAGATCGACACACCAGGACCCCCATGGTCTCTGGCATCGTTGGAACGGATTCTGGCATACAAACAAGCTGTTTTCAACACACCAGAAACCGTTGTTTTCAATACCTAGGGTAATCCCTAGGCGAGGCGCACTGGCGCCTGCCTGCCGTGGGCCAGGCGCCATTCAGGCCCGTCATCCTCAACATAAGTGCTTGAAATATCGATCTTTTTTGAATCTGATCTGATCAGATCGCCGCCCTTCAACCCAGCCAGATCCTGCATTTCTTCAAAACTTGACCCCGATCTATTGCATACCACAGACGCTTTATTGCATAATGCCCAGCATGAACACCCCCGACCCCCTGGTTTTGACCGACACCCCCGAAGCCGACAGCGCCAGCGACGACAGCCGCCCGCGCGGTGGCCGGGCGCTGGAAATCCGCAACGCGCTGCAAGAGGAAATCGAGAGCGGCAAGCTGCCGCCCGGCGCGCCGCTGGACGAGCGGGCCCTGGCCCAGCGC
>JBEBDJ010000186.1:0-6761 GCA_041157045.1 Pseudomonadota bacterium | reverse complement strand
GGTTGTTGGCATCCAGTCGCGCCACATCGGCCACCGTGCCCAGCGCCACCAGCGGCAGCAGGGTGTCCAGCCGGGGCTGTTCGCGGCCGTCGAAGGCGCCGGCATCGCGCAGCCGCGCGCGCAGCGCCAGCAGCACATAAAACATCACGCCCACACCGGCCAGCGCCTTGCTGGCAAAGCCGCAGCCCGGCTGGTTGGGGTTGACCGTGGCGTCGGCCTGCGGCAGGGTCTGACCGGGCAGGTGGTGGTCGGTGATCAGCACCTGCAGGCCCGCCTCGCGCGCCACCTGCACGCCCTCGACGCTGGCAATGCCGTTGTCCACCGTGATCAGCAGGTCGGCCCCTTTGGCCTTCACGCGCCGGGCGATGCTGGCGGTCAGGCCGTAGCCATCGGCCACCCGATCGGGCACCAGGTAGTCCACATGGCGCGCGCCGAGCATGCGCAGGCCGCGCAGGGCGACGGCGCAGGCGGTGGCGCCGTCGCAGTCGTAGTCGGCCACCACGCAGATGCGCCGCTGCTGGGCAATCGCCGCTTGCAGCAGCGCGCTGGCCTCGGCCATGCCGCGCAGGCCATCGGGCGGCAGCAGGTGCTTGAGCTGGTCGTCCATTTCCTCGGCCTGCTGCACCCCGCGCGCGGCCAGGAGGCGCGCCAGCAGGGGGTGCAGGCCGGCCTGCTCAAGCGTCCAGGCCGCACGCGGCGGCACGTCTCGCACTTGGAATTTCATACCTCAGGGGTGTTCCTTGGAAAGGGTCTGCCAGGCCTGCAGCAGCGCCGGGGTCTGCCAGCGGCGCCACAGCCGCGCGGGCCAGGCCGGCGGCTGGCGCTGCCAGACCTGCACGCCCTGCGCACCGCACAGGCTGAGCGTTTGCAGATCGGGCATGCCGGCCCATTCCTGCAGCAGGGCCGGCCACTGGGCCAGCCAGGCCGGCAGGTCGCCGGCCAGCGCCGGGGCCAGCAGCCGCGTCTCCAGCCGAACCTGGTCCAAGGGGGCGGGCAGCACGCCCACGCCATGGGGCCAGACCGCGTTGATGAGGGGCAGGCCACGCAGCGCGCGGGCCTCGTTGAGGGGGTGTTGGTCGAGCAGCAGTTGCAGCTCGGAATGCAGGCGGCGCCATGCGGCGGGCCAGCGGGCGGGGCCCACCCAGTCGCGCACCGATTGACCGGCCATGCGCTCGGGCGAGGGGCTCGACCAGCCTTGCCAGAGCGCGCCCTCGCTGCGCCAGCGGCCCGGGCCATCGGGCTGCAGGCTCAGGCCGTCGTGCGCCAGGTGCGCGGCCAGGTCGGCGCACAGCGCGTGCGCCTCGTCTGGGTGCAGGGCCGCGTCCTCGGGCGAGCCCAGCCAGGCCTGGTCCATGCCCAGCTGCCAGTGGCAGGGGCTCAGCCAGGCCATGGCCTGGCCGCTGCGACCCTGCGACCAGGCGGCCATGGGCAGATCACCCTCATCGGGCCAGCCCAGGGCGCGGGCCAGGGCACGCTCGTGCGGCCAGGCGGCGTCGTGCGGGGCCAAGGCTTGCGCGGCCTGGGGCTGCCAGTCGTCCAGCGCGCGCAGGGCCGCCGGCGCCAGCGCGCGCAGGCCGGCCTCGGCCGCTGACCACGAGGCCGCCGAGGGGGCCGCAAACGCAACAATCACATGCATGCGGCGATTGTCGCAGAGCCCATCTGGCCGCACGGCCCCGGGGCCAAGCCCAATCGGGCGACAATACGGCCATGTCCTGGTTTCAATCCCTGCCTTACGAGTGGCGGCTGGGCTGGCGCTACACCCGCGCCGGCCGCGCTGCGCGGCGCAACGGCTTCATCAGTTTCATCTCGGGCGTGTCCATGCTGGGCATTGCGCTGGGCGTGGCCGCGCTGATCATCGTGCTCAGCGTGATGAACGGGTTCCAGAAAGAGGTGCGCGACCGCATGCTGGGCGTGGTCTCGCACATCGAGATCAGCAGCGCCGACGGCGGCCCGCTGCCCGACCTGACGGCGCTGATGGCGCAGGTGCGTGCGCACCCCGAGGTGCGCGGCGCCGCGCCCTTTATTGCCACGCAGGCCCTGCTGGCGGTGGGCGAGGACATGAAGGGCGTGCTGCTGCGCGGCATCGACCCGGCGCTCGAACCCGAGGTCTCCGATCTGGGCCAGCAGGCCGAGCAGCGCAGCGCCTTGCTGGCGCGGCTGCAGCCGGGGGCGTTTGCGGTGCTGCCCGGGCGCGACCTGGCGCTCATGCTGGGTCTGCGCGAGGGCGACCCGGTCACCCTCATCACGCCCTCGGGCCAGGTCACCCCCGCGGGCATGATGCCGCGCCTGAAAATGCTCGAGGTGGCCGGGCGCTTTACCTCGGGTCACTACGAGTACGACGCCAACATGGCCCTGATGCACTGGCAGGACGTGGCGCGCATCTTCCGTCTGGAAGGGCCGGTGGGCGTGCGCGTGCGCCTGGCCGATCTGCACCGCGCCCAGGACGTGGCGGCGCAATTGCAGCAGCAGCTCGGGGCCTCGGTGCGGGTGCGCGACTGGACGCAGCAGAACCGCACCTGGTTTGCCGCCGTGCAGGTCGAAAAACGCATGATGTTCATCATCCTGACCCTGATCGTGGCGGTGGCGGCCTTCAACCTGGTCAGCACGCTGGTGATGTCGGTCACCGACAAGCACGCCGACATTGCCATCCTGCGCACCCTGGGCGCCAGCCCGCGCAGCATCATGGGGGTGTTCGTGGTGCAGGGCGCCACGGTGGGGGTGGTGGGCACGCTCTCGGGCCTGGGCCTGGGCCTGCTGGTGGCCTTCAACATCGACGTCATCGTGCCGGCCCTCGAGCGCCTGTTCAACGCCAGCTTTTTGCCGCGTGACATCTACCTGATCAGCCGCATGCCCAGCCAGCCCCTGGCCGCCGACATCGTGCCGGTGGTCTTGATGGCCTTGTTGCTGGCCTTTGCCGCCACCCTCTACCCCAGCTGGCGCGCCAGCCGGGTGCGCCCTGCGGAGGCCTTGCGCCATGAATGATCCCGACACCGTCCTGCTCGCGAGCGGCCTGGGCCGCCGTTACACCGAGGGGCCGCTGGATGTGCCGGTGCTGCAGGGCGTGGACCTGCAGGTCCAGCGCGGCCAGACCCTGGCCATTGTGGGCGCCTCGGGTTCGGGCAAAAGCACCTTGCTGCATTTGTTGGGAGGGCTGGACCGCCCCAGCAGCGGCCAGGTGCGCCTGATGGGGCGCGATTGGCAGGCCCTGGATCCGGCCGAGCAGGGGCGCTGGCGCAACCAGCACCTGGGTTTTGTGTACCAGTTTCACCATTTGCTGCCCGAGTTGAGCGCGCTCGAGAACGTGGCCATGCCGCTGTGGATCCGGCGCATGGGCCGACGTGAAGCCGAGGCCGCGGCCGCGCACTGGCTCGGGCGCGTGGGCTTGGCCGAGCGCCTGCAACACCGGCCGTCCGAGCTCTCGGGGGGCGAGCGCCAGCGCGTGGCGCTGGCGCGCGCACTGGTCACGCAGCCGGCCTGCGTGCTGGCCGACGAGCCCACCGGCAACCTGGACCGCGGCACCGCCGAGCAGGTCTTCGAGTTGATGCTTGAGCTGGCACACGACCAGGGCACGGCCTTTGTGGTGGTGACCCACGACACCGCCCTGGCGGCCCGTTGCGGCGCGCAGCGCCTGCTGCGCCGCGGCCGCCTGGACCCGGCCGGCGCCTGACCACCGGCGATTGCGCCCACGCCAGAGCGCCCACCATGTGGATCGACACCCACTGCCATCTGGACGCCCCCGAATTTGCCGCCGACCGTGATGCGGTGCGCGCGCGCGCCAGCGCAGCGGATGTGGGCCTGTGCGTGCTGCCAGCCGTTTGCCGCCAGGACTGGCCGCAGGTGCAGGCCTTGGCGCATCGGCATGGCGATGTCTATGCCTTGGGCGTGCACCCCCTGTGGGCGCTGTCCACACCGGACGAGGACCTGGCTGCGCTCGACGCCGCCCTGCACGCGGCGCGGGACGATCCGCAACTGGTGGCGGTGGGCGAGATCGGGCTGGATTTCTGGGTGCCCGACCTGTGCACCCCCGCAGCGCGCCAGCGCCAGCAATGGCTGTACCGCGAGCAGCTGCGTCTGGCGCGCCGCCATGGCCTGCCGGTGCTGCTGCATGTGCGGCGCAGCGCCGACGCCCTGCTGCAAGGCTTGCGCCAGATCGGCAGCCATGGCGGCATTGCGCACGCCTTCAACGGCAGCCTGGTGCAAGCCCAGGGCATGCAGGCCCAGGGCCTGGTGCTGGGGGTGGGCGGCGCGTTGACCTACGAGCGCGCCAGCGCCCTGCGCCGCCTGGTGCAGGCCCTGCCCGACACCGCCCTGGTGCTCGAGACCGACGCACCCGACATCCCGCCGCAGTGGCTGTACCAGACCGCGGCCGCGCGCGCGGCGGGCGTGCCGCAGGGGCGCAACGAACCGGCCCAGTTGCCGCGCATGGCGGCCGAGCTGGCCGCGCTGCGCGGCCAGACCCTGGCCCAGGTGCAGGCCATGCAACACGCCAACACCTGCCGCGTGCTGCCACGCCTGGCGGCCTGGCTGGCCCGCCGTTGACCGGGCGCGCTCCCCAAGCGCTGCGCGCCGGGACCGCTCGGGCACAATCGGCGCCAGTCCCTCATCCAGCGCTTTGCACCGTGAACACCCCTGACCAAGACCTGCCCGAGGTCCATTTTTCCGAAGATGGCCGCACCCGCTACCTGCACCTGGGCACCGACTGGATCCAGGGCTCGATGCGCATCGACAAGCCCTGGGACCTGGACCTGGAGTATGTGCAGCGCATGATGGCCTGGCTCTTGTTCACCCCCGAGCCCGAGGTGGCCGGCGCGCACGCCATGCAACTGGGCCTGGGGGCGGGCAGCCTCACCAAGTTTTGCTACAAGCGCCTGGAGATGACCTGCACCACCATCGAGATCAACCCGGGCGTGCTGCACGCCTGCCGGGGCTGGTTTCGCCTGCCGGCCGACAACGAGCGGCTGCGCGTGGTGCTGGCCGACGCGGGGCAGGAAATCCGCAGCCCCGAGTGGCGCGGCAACGCCGACGCGCTGATGGTGGACCTGTACGACCACGAGGCCGCCGCCCCGGTGCTCGACAGCCCCGACTTTTATGCCGACTGCCGCGCGCTGCTCAGCCCGGGTGCGGCCATGACGGTCAATCTGTTTGGCCGCAGCGTCTCGTTTGAGCGCAGCCTGGCGCACATCGTGCAGGCCTTCGGCGAGGACGCGGTCTGGGTTTTCCGGCCCACCCGCGAAGGCAACACCATTGTGCTGGCCCTGCGCGACGCGCAGCAGCCAGAACGCGAGGCCTTGCAAGCGCGCGCCGAGCATGTGCGCGCGCGCTGGGGCTTGCCTGCCGTCAAATGGCTCAAGGCCTTGCGGCCCCTGCGCGAGGTCCCGGCGCCCTAGGGTTTTCACTGTGTTCCGAAGGGGACATATAGGTGGAACCCACATGCGCAATCAAAGGGGCGCTGTGCACAATCGGCCGGGTCATAACGACGTGAGGAGTTATCCGTGCTGATCAAAAGTCAAAAAGACTTCTATTCGGGTGTGGTGTTCATGGTGATCGGTGGCGCGTTTGCGCTCGGCGCCCAGAACTACAACCTCGGAACCGCCGCCCGCATGGGGCCGGGCTATTTCCCGACCCTGCTGGGCATCATCTTGGCGCTCTTGGGCGTTTTCGTCTCGGCCCGTTCCTTCTGGCAAGGCACCCCGGATGGCGACAAGATTGGCAAGTGGGCCTGGCGTCCGCTGTGCTTCATCATTGGGGCCAACGTGCTGTTCGGCATCTTGCTGGGTGGCCTGCCGCGCTTTGGCATTCCGGCCATGGGCCTGATCGCCGCCATCTACGGCCTGACCATCGTGGCCTCGCTGGCCGGGCACAAGCCCCGCCTGCGCGACAGCCTGATTCTGGGCACCTTCCTTTCGCTGCTGAGCTACGGGGCTTTCATCATGCTGCTGAATCTGCAGTTCCAGGTTTGGCCGTCGTTCATCACGGCTTGAGGACAACACATCATGAATGAACTGATTACCAACCTCTCGCTGGGGTTCGGCGTGGCCTTCACCATGCAGAACCTGATTTACGCCTTCATCGGCTGCCTGCTGGGCACCCTGATTGGCGTGTTGCCGGGCGTGGGCCCTGTGGCCACCATCGCCATGCTGCTGCCCGCCACCTACGCGCTGCCCCCGGTGGCTGCGCTGATCATGCTGGCCGGCATCTACTACGGTGCCCAGTACGGCGGTTCGACCACCGCCATCCTGGTGAACCTGCCCGGTGAAGCCTCTTCGGTCGTGACCATGATCGACGGCTACCAGATGGCCCGCAAGGGCCGTGCCGGCCCCGCGCTGGCCGCTGCCGGTCTGGGTTCCTTCTTCGCTGGTTGCGTTGGCACCCTGATCCTGGCCGCCTTTGCCGCGCCGCTGACCGAGGTCGCCTTCAAGTTCGGCCCCGCCGAATACTTCTCGCTGATGGTGCTGGGCCTGATCGGCGCTGTGGTGCTGGCTTCGGGCTCGCTCATCAAAGCTGTGGCCATGATCGTGCTGGGCCTGCTGATGGGTCTGGTGGGTACCGACGTGAACTCTGGCGTGGCCCGCTTCTCGTTCGACATCCCTGAACTGACCGATGGCATTGGCTTCATCACCATTGCCATGGGTGTTTTCGGTTACGGTGAGATCATCCAGAACCTGTCGCACAAGGAAGAAGACCGCGAAGTTTTCACCGGCAAGGTGGAAGGTCTGATGCCCAATGCCGAAGACTTCAAGAACATGGTGCCTGCTGTGCTG
>JBEBDJ010000185.1:0-7537 GCA_041157045.1 Pseudomonadota bacterium | reverse complement strand
CAGCACCGAAAAGCGCTGGCTGGCGCCCACCCACTGCCCGTTGATCAGGGCGTCGGTCTTGAGCAGGCTGGGGTCTTTGAGCAGGGCCAGGGGGGAGCTGTTCATGTCCATGGGGCAGGGGGGATGGGGGTGAAAAGGGGCAAGTCTAAGCCTTTGTGGGCCGGCTTGCAGTCGCCGGTGCAAGGCTGGGGGACTCAGCCGCGCGGGCGACGCAGCTGAAAGTCCAGGTGCGCCTTGACGCTGGGCCACTCGGTCGCGACGATGCTGTAGACACAGGTGTCGCGCAAGGTGTTGGGTGCGTCGGGGTGGCGGTTGATCTGGTGCGCGCGCAGCACGCCGTCGAGCTTGGCCCCCAGGCGCTCGATGCCGCGGCGGCTGGCGTGGTTGAACCAGTGGGTGCGGAACTCGACCGCGATGCAGCCCAGGGCCTCGAAGGCATGCGCCAGCAGCAGGCGCTTGGCCTCGGTGTTCAAGGCGGTGCGCTGCACCGAGCGGCGGTACCAGGTCGAGCCGATTTCCAGGCGCTGGTTGGCCGCGTCGATGTTCATGTAGGTGGTCATGCCCGCCACCTGGCCCTGCGCGTCCAGCACCGCAAACGGCATCATGCTGCCCTGACGGCGCAGCGCCAGGCGCCGCTCGATTTCGGCGGCCATGCCGTCCGGGTGGGGGATGGCGGTGTACCACAGGCGCCAGAGTTCGCCGTCCTGCACCGCCGCCACCATCGCATCGTGGTGCTCGGGGGCCAGGGGCACCAGCTGCACATGCTGCCCGCTCAGGTGAAGGTCTTGGGTCGCGTTCATGGGCGCATTGTGCACCGGCCCGAGGGGGGCCAAAACGGCTTTGCGGCCTGTTTTTCCAGGAGGCCGCGCAATTTGCGAAAATAGCGCGTTTGGCCAGACAGGGGTCCGGCCACCACCTACCGCAGCAACACCATGAGCACCCGTTTCAGCGTCGCCGACATTCGGCGCACCTTTCTGGACTTTTTTGCCTCCAAAAGCCATACCGTGGTCGCCTCCAGCCCCTTGGTGCCGGGCAATGACCCGACCTTGATGTTCACCAACTCGGGCATGGTCCAGTTCAAGGATGTCTTCCTGGGCACCGACAAGCGCAGCTATGTGCGTGCCGCCTCGGTGCAGGCCTGCCTGCGCGCCGGTGGCAAGCACAACGACCTGGAGAACGTGGGCTACACCGCCCGCCACCACACCTTCTTCGAGATGCTGGGCAACTGGTCGTTTGGCGACTACTTCAAGCGCGAGTCGCTCAAGTGGGCCTGGGAGCTGCTGACCGAGGTCTACAAGCTGCCGCCCGAGCGCCTGCTGGCCACGGTGTACGCCGAGGACGATGAGGCCTACCAGATCTGGACCCAGGAGATCGGCCTGCCCCCCGAGCGTGTGATCCGCATTGGCGACAACAAGGGTGGCCGCTACAAGAGCGACAACTTCTGGATGATGGCCGACACCGGCCCCTGCGGCCCCTGCTCGGAAATCTTCTACGACCACGGCCCGCACATCCCTGGCGGCCCCCCCGGCAGCCCGGACGAAGACGGCGACCGCTTCATCGAGATCTGGAACAACGTGTTCATGCAGTTCGAGATGCACGAGGACGGCTCGGTCACCCCGCTGCCTGCGCCTTGCGTGGACACCGGCATGGGCCTGGAGCGCCTGGCAGCCATCTTGCAGGGCGTGCACAGCAACTACGAGATCGATCTGTTCGAGGCCCTGATCGGCGCGGCTGCGCGCGAGACCGGCTGCACCGATCTGCACAGCCCCAGCCTGCGCGTGATTGCCGACCACCTGCGCGCCACCGCCTTCCTGGTGGCCGATGGCGTGATCCCCAGCAACGAAGGCCGCGGCTATGTGCAGCGGCGCATCATCCGCCGCGCGATCCGCCACGGCTACAAGCTGGGCCGCAAGAGCCCCTTCTTCCACAAGCTGGTGCCCGATCTTGTTGCGCAGATGGGCCAGGCCTACCCGCACCTGGCCGCGCAGGCCGAGCGCGTGATGGGCGTGCTCAAGGCCGAAGAAGAGCGCTTCTACGAGACGCTGGAAAACGGCATGCAGATCCTGGATGCGGCGCTGGCCGGTGACGCCCGCGTGCTGCCCGGCGAGGTGGCCTTCAAGCTGCATGACACCTTTGGCTTCCCGCTCGATCTGACCAACGACGTCTGCCGCGAGCGCGGCGTGGGCGTGGACGCCGACGGGTTCAACACCGCCATGACGCGCCAGAAAGAGCAGGCCCGCGCGGCCGGCAAGTTCAAGATGGACAAGGCGTTGGACTACAGCGGCCAAGGCAACGACTTTGTGGGCTATGAGCAGCTCAGCAGCCACGCCAAGGTGCTGGCCCTGTATGTGGACGGTGTGCCGGTGTCGGCGCTGGAGGCCGGGCAGGCCGGGGTGGTGGTGCTGGACACCACGCCCTTCTATGCCGAGAGCGGTGGCCAGGTGGGCGACCGCGGCATGCTGCACAACGGCGGCGCGCAGTTTGATGTGCACGACACCCAGAAGATCAAGGCCGATGTGTTTGGCCACCATGGCGAGCTGACCCACGGTCGCCTGCAAGTGGGCGATGCCTTGCAAGCCCATGTGGACACCGCCGCCCGTGCGGCCACGGTGCGCAACCACAGCGCGACCCACCTGATGCACAAGGCCCTGCGCGAGGTGCTGGGCGATCATGTGCAGCAAAAGGGCTCGCTGGTCACGGCCGAGCGCACGCGCTTTGACTTTGTGCACAACGCACCGGTCAGCGACGAGCAGATCCGCCGCATCGAGACCATCGTCAACGCCGAGATCCTGGCCAATGCCGCCACGCAGGCGCGCGTGATGGACATCGAGTCGGCGCAAAAAACCGGCGCCATGATGCTGTTTGGCGAGAAGTACGGCGAGACCGTGCGCGTGCTCGACATCGGCTCGACCCGCGAGCTGTGCGGCGGCACCCATGTGCGCGCCACCGGGGACATCGGTCTGTTCAAGATCGTGGCCGAATCGGGCGTGGCCGCCGGGGTGCGCCGCGTCGAGGCGGTGACCGGCGAGAACGCGCTGGCCTATCTGCAATCGCTTGAGGCCACGGTGGCGCAGGCCGCCAGCACCCTCAAGGCGCCGGTGGACCAGCTGCAGTCGCGCATTGCCCAGGTGCTGGATCAGGTGCGCGGCCTGGAGAAGGACCTGGCTGCCCTCAAGGGCAAGCTGGCGTCTGCCCAGGGCGACGAGCTGCTGGGTCAGGCGGTGGACGTCAAAGGCCTGAAGGTGCTGGCCGCGCGCCTGGAGGGCGCCGACGCCAAGGTGCTGCGCGAGACGCTGGACAAGCTCAAGGACAAGCTCAAGACCGCGGCCATCGTGCTGGCGGCGGTCGATGGTGACAAGGTGCAGATTGCCGCCGGCGTGACCGCCGACAGCATTGGCCGCGTCAAGGCCGGCGAGCTGGTCAACTTTGTGGCGGCCCAGGTGGGCGGCAAGGGCGGTGGCAAACCCGACATGGCCATGGCCGGCGGCACCCAGCCTGCAGGCCTGCCCAATGCCCTGGCCAGCGTGCCGGCCTGGGTGGCCGAGCGCCTCTGATCCAGCGCCGACCGCTGCTTCTCCACCCCCTCTGCGGCGCCAGCCCAGAGGGGGTTTTTCTTGTCCCAAGTGAATGGCACAGCAAGAATTAAAGGAGGCAAAAAGTATTTTAGAAATGTGGCGAATGATGGATAAAGGGGGATGATTGACCGATAATCCTCCCGCCATGATGATCAATCCGTCAATGGCTTCCAAGGGAGGTTTGCATGTCAGAAATGTCCAACACCATCACCCCAAGCCCGGCGCCGGTCCCCGCCCGTCGTCGTCCTGATGTGGTCCAGTTTGCGCTGGGTGGCGGCCTGCTTGGCAGCGCCGGGGTGGGCTGCCTGGCCACCCTGTTTGGTCTGCCCGATACCGATGCCACCCGGATCACGGGCATTGCCATCGGGGCCATCGTCTTCCTGACCATTCGCCATTGCACCCGGGACGCATGAACACCTTGCTGGGCTATTCCATCGACGGCCATGTGGTGGACATGGCCACCTACAGCGTGGCGGTGGCCATGATCCCGGTGGCGTGGTTGTGGACCAATGGCCGGGTTTGGTGGACCAACCGGCAACTTGGGCCCGATGTGGCGCATCGGGCCATGCCATGGCTGGGGTCCTGGCAGCGCTTGAGCGAGCGCCTGATGGCCGGCTCGGCCCTCGTGCCCATGGGCTATCTGATCCTCTCACTGGCCTCGCAAGAGGCCTTGCAGGATCTGCTCGATGCCAGCCGCTACACCCTGGCGCTGGCGGGCTCGCAAGGGCTTTGGTCGTCCATGCATGAGGTGCTCAAGGCCTGAGCGAGCGCGCTGGCCGGGGCCTGCTTCAGGTGGCGGCCGCAGCGGCTTGGGGCCAGGCCAGGCTGCGCTGGCTCTCGAATGCGCGGGGTTGGCCGCTGATGGGGTCGACAAAGCGCAGACCGCGCGCCAGCAACTGCAGGGTCTGGGCATAGTCCTCGGGCTCGTCGGGGCCCCGGCGCACCACCGGGTAGAACTGGTCGCCCTCGATCGGCAGGCCCAGCGCCCACATGTGCACCCGCAGCTGGTGCCGCTTGCCGGTGCTGGGCAGCAGGCGGTACAGCGCGCGCGGGCCCTGCACCGCCAGGCACTCGATGCGTGTGTGGCTGTTGGGCGCCAGGCCCTCATGCGCTTGCGCTTCGCGCATGCGGTAGAAGGCCTGCTCGTCCTCCAGCAAATGGCTTTCGCGCGCCAGCGGAAACGCCAGGTCGGCCCGCCAGGGGGCCACCGCTTCGTACACCTTGTCGATGCGCCGCTCGCGAAACAGGCCCTGGTAGGCGTCGCGGTCTTGCGGCCGTTTGCACAGCAGCACCAGGCCGGCGGTCTCGCGGTCGATGCGGTGCAGGGGGCTCAGGTCGGGGCATTGCAGCTGCGCCTTCAGGCGCACCAGCAGGGTCTCGCGCACATAGCGTCCCCCCGGCGTGACGGGCAAAAAATGCGGCTTGTCGGCCACCACCAGCAACTCGTCCTCGTACAGCACCCGTGCCTGCACCGGGATGGGGGCCTCGTCGGCCAGATGGCGCCAGTAGTACACCCGCGTTCCGCCCACATAGGGGGCGTCGGGTGCCAGCGGCTGCCCGGCCTCGTCCAGCACCTGGCCCGCTTGCAGCCGCGCCAGCCAGTCCGTGCGATCAATCCGTGGCAGGCGCTCGCACAGGTGGTCGATCAGGCCCGGCCAGGGGCTTTGCCGCACCCGGGGCAGGGCCAGGCAGCTGGGCGAGACGCCGTCCCGCATGGCGATGTGCGGGTTCTTGGGCACATGGGCCATGGCCGGGGCGCGCTCAGCAGCGTTCGAACACCAGGTCCCACACCCCGTGGCCCAGCTTCAGGCCCCGGTTCTCGAACTTGGTGAGGGGCCGGTAGTCGGGCTTGGGGGCATAGCCGCCGCCCTCGGCGCCGGCCCGGTTGCGCAACTGCGGCTCGGCGCTCAAGACCTGCAGCATCTGCTCGGCATAGGGCTGCCAGTCGGTGGCCAGGTGCAGGTAAGCGCCGGGGCGGATGTGCCGGGCCAGCCGCGCCACAAACGGCGGCTGGATCAGGCGGCGCTTGTGGTGGCGGCTCTTGTGCCAGGGGTCGGGGAAAAAGATGTGCACGCCGTCCAGGCTGTTCTCGCCCAGCATGTGGTCCATCACCTCGACCGCATCGTGCTGCACGATGCGGATGTTGCCAATGTCCTCCTTGCCGCAGCGCTTGAGCAGGGCACCCACCCCGGGCTCGTGCACCTCGCAGCACAGAAAGTTGTCGCCAGGGCGGTGCTGCGCGATGCGCGCCGTGGCGTCGCCCATGCCAAAGCCAATCTCCAGGATCAGCGGGGCCTGACGGCCAAAGGCCTCGGCCGCGTTCAGCGCCTCGGCCCGGTAGGGCAGCAGAAAGCGCGGCCCGTACAGGTCAAAGGCGCGCATCTGCCCGGTGCCCATGCGGCCAGCTCGCAGCACATAGGTTTTGATGGTGCGCCGAAACGGTGTGTCGGCAGCGACCTCGGGGGCGTCGGACTCGGGGTGGGGCGTGGGCTCGGACATGGCAGGGCAGTGCAAAGGGCAAACCCCCGATTATCGCGGTGGCCAGACCTGACCCTGTGGCCTTTGCTGCGGCCTCAGGGGTAGCGCTCGGCCCAGGCCGCCGTCCACGCGCCCAGCGCAGCGGGCACCGGGCCGGTGTGTGGGGGCAGGCCCAGCACCGTCGCCGCGGCGTTCAAGGCCGCCAGCGGGTCGTCCAGCACAAGCGGGGTGGCGCCGTTTTGCTTGGACAGTTTTTCGCCACGTGGGCCCAGCACCAGCGGGGTGTGCAGATAGCGCGGCGTGGGCAGGCCCAGGGCCTGCTGCAGCAGGATCTGGCGCGCGGTGTTGTCGCACAGGTCCTCGCCGCGCACCACATCGCTCACGCCTTGCGCGGCATCGTCCACCACCACCGCCAGCTGGTAGGCCCACAGGCCGTCGGCGCGGCGCAGCACAAAGTCGCCCACCGCCTCGGCCACGTCCTCGGCCTGCGCGCCCAAACGGCGGTCGTGCCAGGCGGTGATGTTGGGCAGGCCCAGGCGCGTGCGCACCGCAGCCACATTCAGGCGCCAGGCCCGCGCGGGCCGGCCCTTGAGGCCCTGGCGGCAGGTGCCTGGGTAGACCGGTGTGCGGTGTCGCAGCACCGGTTGCGGCTGGGCGCGCTCAATGTCTTGCCGGGTGCAGGCACAGGGATAGGCCAGGCCTTGGTCCACCAATTGGGCCAGGGCGGCGGCATAGGCCTCGTGGCGCTGGTGTTGCCACCAGACCGGTCGGTCCGAGACCAGGCTGCAGGCAGCCAGTTGCGCCAGCAGCGCGTCGCCCGCACCGGGCACGCAGCGGGGGGTATCCACGTCTTCGATGCGCACGCACCAAGCGCCGCCCTTGGCCCGCGCGTCCAGCCAGCTGGCCAGCGCGGCCACCAGCGAGCCCGCGTGCAGCAAGCCGGTGGGCGAGGGGGCAAAACGTCCGCAGTCCGACGAGGCCATGCGCCTTCAGTGGCGGCCGATCATGGCCAGGGCCATCGAGAGGCCCGAGACAAAGGCGTTCTCGACGCGGTGGCCCAGGCACCAGTCGCCGCACAGGCCCAGGCCTGGATCGCGGTGCCACAAATGCGTCTGGCCCAGCGGGTCGCGCGTCTTGGCATAGAGCCAGCGGTGCGCCTGCACATGCGCGGGTTCGGCGCGCAGGCCGCTGACTTCGCCAAAGGCCTTGAGCATCTTGGCGCTCACGCGTTCGGGCGTGTCCTGCAAATGCTCGACCGACCACGAGGCGCTGGCCTGCAGGGTCCAGCGCTCGATGGCGCCACGACCGGGTTTGGAGGACTCGCGTGCCATCCAGGCCAGGCGGTGGTGGGTGCTGCGCGCCACGTTCCATTGCGGACCCAGGGTCACCAGGCCCGGCTGCACGGCTTGCGGCCACGCCACCATCAGGGTCCAGCACGGGTCCATGCGCACGCCGCGCAGGTCCTCGGCCCAGGGGCTGAGGTC
>JBEBDJ010000184.1:0-3247 GCA_041157045.1 Pseudomonadota bacterium | reverse complement strand
AAAACCGCCGTACCCAAGGCCTGGTGCTCTCGCACTCCGTGCTCGACAACTTCACCCTGCCCAATCTGCGCCTGTTCCAGCGCTGGGGTGCGATGCAGTTGCCTGCAGCCGCGAAGGCCGTGAAGGACTTCATACAGAGGCTGAGCATCAAAACCGACCACCCGCGCAAGACGGTGGGCCTGCTCTCCGGCGGCAACCAGCAAAAGGTGGTGATGGCCAAGTGGCTCCTGAGCCAGGGCGAGGTGCTGATCTTTGACGAGCCCACGCGGGGCATCGATGTCGGGGCCAAGGCCGACATCCACCAACTCATCCGCGACCTGGCCGCGCAAGGCAAGGCCGTGATCGTCATCTCGTCCGAACTGCCCGAGGTGCTGGCCCTGTGCCACCGCATCCTGGTCATGAAGGAAGGACGCATCACCGGCGAGCTGCATGGCCCCGGCATCACCCAGGCGCAGCTCATGCACCTGGCCACCCTCCCCCAAGCCCTGGACCCCACATGACCTCTCGCCCCGCCTCCAACTGGTCGGCGCAAGCGCGCCAGATGCTGCTGGCCATGGCCAGCTTGCTGGCCCTGGTGCTGGTCTTCTCGCTGCTCAAGCCCGAGGCCTTCATGACCACCGACAACCTGATCGGGGTCCTGCAATCCACCACCGTCATCGGGGTGCTGGCGATTGCCAGCACCTTCGTCATCGTCACTGGCGGGATCGATCTGTCGGTGGGGGTGCTGATGACTTTTTGCGCGGTGACCGGCGGCGTGGTGATGGCCGAGTGGCGCGCCCCCCTGTGGCTGGGCGTGCCGGCGACCATCGGCACGGGCGCGCTGTGCGGGGCCCTCTCGGGCCTGGCCATCACCCGGCTGCGCGTGCCGCCCTTTATCGCCACCCTGGGCATGATGATGCTGCTCAAGGGCCTGTCGCTCATCATCACCCGCACCAAGCCGATCTACTTCAGCGATGTCGAGGGCTTTGACCAGATCGCCCTGGGCTCCTGGATCGAAATCTGGCTGCCCAGCCTGCCGCTTCCCAACGGGGTGCTCATCTTTGCCGCTGTGGCGGTGATCAGCGCCGTGGTGCTGCGCAAAACCGTGCTGGGCCGGTATGCCCTGGCCATCGGCAGCAACGAAGAGGCGGTGCGCCTCTCGGGGGTGAATGTGTCGCGCTGGAAGGTGCTGATTTATGGCTTTGCGGGCGGCATCTGCGGCGTGGCCGGTTTGCTGATCGCCTCGCGCCTGAACTCGGCGCAACCAGCGCTCGGGCAGGGCTACGAGCTCGACGCCATTGCGGCGGTGGTGATTGGCGGCACCTCGCTCAGCGGCGGGGTGGGCAGCTTGCTGGGCACCGTGATCGGCGCCTTCATCATGAGCGTGCTCATCAACGGCCTGCGCATTCTCTCGGTCGCGCAGGAGTGGCAGATGGTGCTGACGGGCGCCATCATCATCCTGGCCGTCTACACCGACAAGCTGCGCCGCCAGCAGAACTGAGCCCTGTTCACCGGCCCGAGACCGCACCGCCCGGTCCCGATCGGCCCCACCAGGCGGCGACCCATTCAATACCCATCAAGGAGGCCCACATGAACCCACTCAACCATTGGCGCGGCGCGCTGGCCGCGCTCAGCCTGGCCGGTCTGGCCGGTCTGTCACAGGCGCAAGAGATCTACATCCCGATCATCTCCAAAGGCTTTCAGCACCAGTTCTGGCAGGCCGTGAAGTCGGGGGCCGATCAGGCCGCCAAAGACCTCAAGGTGCGGGTCAGCTTTGAAGGACCCGAGACCGAGCAGCAGGTCGACAAGCAACTTGACATGCTGTCGGCCGCGCTGGCCAAAAAGCCGCGTGCGATTGGCCTGGCGGCGCTGGACAGCAAGGCCGCCATTCCACTGCTGCGCCGCGCCCAGCAGGCGGGCATCCCGGTGATTGCTTTTGACTCGGGCGTGGACAGCGACATTCCGCTGACCACCGCACAGACCGACAGCAAGGCCGCAGCGGCGCTGGCCGCCGACAAGATGGCCGAGAAGATCGGTGGCGCGGGCCAGGTGGCGGTGATCGGGCACGACCAGACCAGCACGACGGGCACTGGGCGGCGCGACGGCTTTGTCGAGCGCATCAAGTCGCGCTATCCCAACATCCAGGTGGTCGATGTGCAGTACGGGGGGGGCGATCACCTGAAGTCGGCCGAGATCGCCAAAACGCTGGTGCAGGCCCACCCGCAGCTCAAGGGGATTTTTGGCACCAACGAGGGTTCGGCCATCGGCGCGGGCCGTGGCATCCGCGAGGCCAAGAAGACCGGGCTGGTGATCATTGGCTTTGACTCGGGCAAGGCCCAGAAAGACATGATCCGCGACGGCACCATCGCGGGCGCCATCACGCAAAACCCAGTGGGGATTGGCTACCGGACCGTGGAAGCGGCGGTGAAGGCGATCAAGGGCGAGAAGCTGCCCAAGATCATCGACACCGGCTTCTACTACTACGACAAGTCGAACATGGGCGATCCGAAGATCGCCGCGGTTCTGTACGACTGACGCGCTGGCTCAATCGGCCAGGAAGCGCTTGACCAGCAGCGACCAGTAGGCCGAGCCGATCGCCACATTGCGGTCGTTGAAGTCGTAACCGGGGTTGTGCACCATGCAGGCCCCGTGGCCGTCGCTCTGGCCATCGCCGTTGCCAATCAGGAGGTAGCAGCCCGGCACCTCCTGCAGGAAAAAGGCAAAGTCCTCGCTACCGGTCAGCGCGGGGCCCTGGCGTTTGACACGCCCTGCGCCCACCAGTTCTTCGGCCACGGCAGCGGCCAACTCGGTCGGGCCCGCATGGTTCACCAGCACCGGGTAACCCCGCTGGTAGTTCACCTGCGCCTTGACGCCATAGCTTTGTGCCTGCCCGTGCACCAGGTCCTGGATGCGCTGGGCCAGCAGCTCGCGCACCTGCGGATCGAGCGAGCGCACGCTCAGCTCCAGGCGCGCGGTGTGCGGGATCACGTTGTTGGCCACCCCGGCGTTGAAGGCGCCCACGGTGATCACCGCGGTTTGCTGCGGATCCACATTGCGCGCGACGATGCTCTGCAGGCCCAGCACAATGGCCGCACCCGCCACCACCGGATCGGCGGCGCGGTGCGGCATGGCGCCGTGGCCGCCCACCCCTTCAAGCACGATCGACACATAGTCGGACGAGGCCATCATCGGGCCTTGACGCAGCACCAGATGCCCTTGCGGATGGCCCGGCATGTTGTGCATGGCGAACACCGCATCGCAGGGGAAG
>JBEBDJ010000183.1:0-3758 GCA_041157045.1 Pseudomonadota bacterium | reverse complement strand
AGCCTGCGCTACGAAGGGGGTGTGCTGGTGCAGGCCGCCACCCGTGGCGACGGCGAGACCGGCGAGGACGTGACCGCCAATGTGCGCACCATCGGCCAGGTGCCGCTGCGCCTGCCCAGCGGCGTGCCCGAGGTGCTGGAGGTGCGTGGCGAGGTGTACATCCGCCGCGATGATTTCGAGGCCCTGAACGAGCGCCAGCGTGCGCGGATTGCGGCCGGCGCCAAACAGGAAAAAACCTTCGTCAACCCGCGCAACGCGGCGGCGGGGGCGGTGCGCCAGCTGGACTCGACCATTGCCGCCGACCGGCCGCTGAGCTTTTTTGCCTATGGGGTGGGCGAGGTGAGCCCGTCCCCAGACGGCCTGCCGCACTGGACCACCCACCACGCGCTGCTCATGCGCTTGCGCGACTGGGGCTTTCCGGTTGCCCAGCAGACCGCGCAGGTGCTGGGCGCCGATGGCCTGGTGAACTACCACCAGGCCATGGCCGCCGCGCGCGACGCCTTGCCTTTTGACATCGACGGCGTGGTCTACAAGGTCGACGACCTGGCCCTGCAGCAACAGCTGGGCTTTGTCACCCGCGAGCCGCGCTGGGCCGTGGCGCACAAATACCCCGCCCAAGAAGAAATGACCACGGTCTTGGCCATCGATGTTCAGGTGGGCCGCACCGGCAAGCTGACCCCGGTGGCCAAGCTGGCGCCGGTGTTTGTGGGCGGTGTGACGGTGACCAACGCCACCTTGCACAACGAGGACGAGGCACAGCGCAAGGACGTGCGCGTGGGCGACACCGTGATCGTGCGCCGCGCCGGCGATGTGATTCCCGAGGTGGTGGCGGTGGTGGGCGAGCGCCGCCTGCAGGACGCCCAGCTCTTTCGCATGCCGCGCCACTGCCCGGTCTGCGGCAGCGATGCCGAGCGCGAGGAGGGCGAGGCCGATTGGCGCTGCAGCGGCGGTCTGTTCTGCCCGGCGCAACGCAAGCAGGCGCTGCTGCATTTTGCAGGCCGCCGCGCCATGGACATCGAGGGCCTGGGCGACAAGCTGGTCGATCAACTGGTGGATGCGCAGATGGTTCGCACCCTGCCCGACCTGTACCGCCTGCAGCTGCCCCAATTGGCCGAGATGGACCGCATGGGCGAGAAGTCGGCGCAAAACCTGCTGGAGGCGCTGGACCGATCGCGCCAGACCACCTTGCCCCGCTTTCTGTTTGGCCTGGGCATCCGCCATGTGGGCGAGGCCACGGCCAAGGAATTGGCCCGTCATTTCGGCCAGTTGCAGGCCATCATGGACGCCTCAGAGGACGCGTTGCTGCAGGTGGCCGACATCGGCCCGGTGGTGGCGCACAGCCTGCACACCTTTTTTGCGCAGCCGCACCACCGCGAGGTGGTGCAGCAGTTGCGCGAGGCCGGGGTGCAATGGGCCGAAGGCGAGGCCCTGGCCCCCACCGAGATGCCGCTTGCCGGCTGCACCGTGGTGCTGACGGGCACCTTGTCCAGCATGGGCCGCGACGAGGCCAAAGATCGGCTGGAGGCCCTGGGCGCCAAGGTGGCCGGCTCGGTGAGCAAAAAAACCCATTATGTGGTGGCCGGCGCCGATGCGGGCAGCAAGCTCGAGAAAGCGCAGGCCCTGGGCGTGCCGGTCCTGGATGAAGCCGGCCTGGCTCAACTTCTGAATGGAATCCAACCATGACCGCACGCCGCATTTTGCGCATGGGTGAACCCGTCCTGGCCCGGGTGGCCGATCCGGTCACCGCCTTTGACACGCCCGAGCTGCATGCCCTGGTGCAGGACCTGCGCGACAGCATGGCCGCGGCCAAAGGGGCGGGCATTGCGGCCCCGCAAATCGGCGTGTCGCTGCAGGTTGTGATCTTTGGCAGCGACCAGCCCAATCCCCGCTACCCCGACCGCCCCCTGGTGCCGCCCACCGTGCTGATCAACCCGGTCATCACCCCGCTGGGCGACGAGGAGGAGGTCGATTGGGAGGGCTGTCTGTCGGTGCCAGGCTTGCGCGGCCAGGTGCCGCGCTGGCGCCGCATCCGCTACACCGGTGTGGACGAAATGGGCCGGCCCATCGACCGGACCGTCGAGGGCTTCCACGCCCGCGTGGTGCAACACGAGTGCGACCACCTCATCGGACGCCTGTACCCCTCGCGCATCCGCGACATGCAGCAGTTTGGCTTTACCGACATCCTCTTTCCGCAGATCGCGGCCGCCGAAGACGATTGAGCCCCAGTTCTTGTCCCCGCGGCCTGTGGTCAGACCTGTGGACAAACCGCTGAACAAGCCCGCCAGACCGCATGGATGCTGGCCTTCCACGGATTGCCTATTTTTTAATCACCCTTGCACGGCTTGACCGCTCCCGGATGGCGCAAGCTATCATGCCGGCACAACAGCAACGGGAGGATGACCATGCAAAGGGTCCACATCTGGCGGTCCAGCCTGCAGGCAGGCCGCTTGCTTCACGCCTGGGCGGGCTGGGGGCAGGGGACATGAAACAAGCCCGCAGCCAAACCGCCGAACTGGTGGCCGCCGTTCGGGCCGGCCACACCCGCCACGATGGTGGCCGCGTTTTTTCCGATCCGATCGCCGAGCGCCTGATCGGCTTTCCCTGGACCACCGTGGTGCGCCACCGCTGGCTCTTTCGCTGGGTGGGGCGCGTGTTGCTGGGCAAGGTCCGGGCCAGCCACTGGCAGATCCTCTGGCGGGCCCGCCGCGCCGAGGCACAGATCGAGCAAGCGTGGCGCGCCGGCACGCGGCAATACCTGCTGCTGGGTGCTGGGCTTGACAGCTTTGCCTGGCGACAGGCCGCGGACTTGCCCGGTTTGCGGGTGTTTGAACTGGACCATCCGCTCACCCAAGCCTTCAAACGCGAACGCTTGCAAGCCGCCGGCCTGCCCCTGCCCGAGGCCCTGCGCCTGGTGGCCATGGATCTGGAGCGCGACCCCTTGCGCAGCTTGCCCGAGCGATGCGATTGGCACCCCCGCCAGCGCAGCATCGTGGCCTGGATGGGCACCACCTACTACTTGCAGCCCGACACCATCGCCCGCACCTTGACGGACCTGCGCGAGCTGGTGGGACCGGGCAGCCAGCTGCTGCTCGACCATGGGCTGGACGACGCCAGCCTGGACGCGCCCACGCAAGCGGTGTATGCGCAGCTGCGCGACTTTGTGGCGCAGCGCGGCGAGCCCATGATCAGCCGCTTCTCGGACGAGCAGATGACGGCCATGGCCGAGCAGGCGGGCTGGCAGGTCGCGCAGCGCTGGTCGATGCGCGACGAGCCGCCCGGCATCTGGCCCGACGAGGCCTTGCCGCTGCGCGACTACTCGCGCCTGCTGCTGCTGAGCTTGCCCGACTAAGCGGCCTTACAAGCGCGCCAGGCGTTGCAGCGCCAGTTGCAGGGTCTCGTCCTTTTTGGCAAAGCAAAAGCGCACGACCTGCTGGTCAAAGCCATTGCCGTAAAACGCCGACAAGGGGATGGCGGCCACCCCGATCTCGGTGGTGAGCCACTGGCAAAAACGGGCCTCGCCCAGGTCTTTCTCGGGCACGGCCAGGCCCGAGATGTCCACGCACTGGAAGTAGGTGCCCTCGCCGGGCAACAAGCGAAGGCGTGTGTTGGCCAGGCCCGCACGGAACAGGTCGCGCTTGCGTTGATAGAAAGCCGGCAGGTCCAGGTAGGGGCGCGGGTCGGCCATGTAGCGCGCCAGCGCGTGCTGCATGGGCGTGTTGATGGTGAACACATTGAACTGGTGCACCTTGCGGAACTCG
>JBEBDJ010000182.1:0-9972 GCA_041157045.1 Pseudomonadota bacterium | reverse complement strand
TCGGGGTATTTGGCACGCAGGCGCAGATAGAGCTGGGCCACGATGGCGTTGGTGATCGAGGGCAAGGAGCCCAGCACGACCTGGCCCGCAGGTTCGCGCGCCTCGCCACGGATTTCCAGCTCCAGCCCCTCGGCATTGCCCAGCAAGGCCTTGACCTGGGGCAGGATGCGCAGGCCCACGTCCGAGAGCGTGACGCCGCGCCCGGTGCGGGTGAACAGGCGCGCCTTGCAGTCGCGCTCCAGCGCATTGAGCTGGCGGCTGAGCAGCGACTGGTTGCTGTTGAGGAACAAGGCCGCGCGGGTCAAGCTGCCCAACTCGGCAATGGCCAAAAAGGCCCGCCACTTGTGCAGCTCGGCGGTCAGCTCCAGGCGGATTTGGGTGGGTTTGGGAGATGTGGGCACCCGGGTGATTGTGCCTGTTCGGCCCAGGCCCACCCCACCGGAAAAACCCGGTCAGGACCGGCCGCGCCCGGCCCCAGGGGCGCCGGCCAGGGGGCGGTCTTTATGGGCGAGGATTCAAGTGCTGCTGCAGCGCCGCGATGCATTCGGCGTTGGCGTCGGTCATCAGCCAATGGCTGGCATGCGCGATTTCCACCAGGCGGGCCTTGGCAATGCGCTGGGCCAGCAGGCGGCCATTGGCGGGCGGGATGAGCTCGTCCTGCAGCCCGTGCATCACCAGCGTGGGCACGGCAATCTGCGGCAGCCGGGCATAGACCGACCAGTAAATCAGCCCATGCAGCTGCGCCAGGTAGTCGCGCGCCGACGGCATGTTGGCCAGCCGGACCAGAGCGTCTTCCTCGAACAATCCATCGGGCGTCTGCCGGCCATAGGTGTGCGGCCGCATGCGGCGCAAGCTTTCCTCGGCCGACAGATGGGCCTTGTCAAACAGCAGGCTGAGCACCGGCTGGGGGGCCTGCACCGCCCAGGGCGTTCCCGGGTGGGTCCCCAACAGCGCCAGCGAGCGCACGCGGCCGGGGTGGTCCACCGTGAATTGCTGGGCCACCATGCCGCCCATCGAGAAGCCAACCACATGCGCGCTCGACTCGCCGGCGGCGTTGAGCACCGCGGCCACATCGCCCGCCATGGCCGAGATCCGGTGCACCAGGGCAAAGCCGGTGCGCGTCTGGCCGCTGCCCCGGTTGTCCAACAGGATCACGCGGTGGGTGCGCGCCAGTTGGGGCGCCACCCGAAACCACATGGCCGAGCTGCAGCCCAAGCCCATGATGAGCACCACCGGTTCGCCCTGGCCGAGCGAGTTCCAGTAGACGCGCGCATCGCCTCGATCAATCAACGCCATCGTGCACGCGCGGGTGATGAAGAACAGGATGTATTTGGCATGAAGCGTGCTCAGTTGAGTTGAGTCACGAACTTGGTGTTCAGGTAACCGTCAAAGGTCTCGCTGCCGCCTTCGCTGCCGATGCCGCTGTCGTTGATGCCGCCAAACGGCATCTCGGCCAGGGCCAGGCCCAGGTGGTTGATCGACACCATGCCGGCCGCCAGGCCCGTGCTCAGGGCATGGGCGTTGCGGTTGGACTGGGTGAACACATACGAGGCCAGGCCATACGGCAGGCTGTTGGCACGCTGCAGCACCTCGTCGATGCCCTTGAAGCGGATCATGCTGGCCACCGGCCCAAAGGGCTCTTCGTGCAGAAGGCGGGCGTTCTCGGGCAGGTCGGCGATCACGGTGGGGGCATAGAAATTGCCCACCCCCGGCAGCGCTGCGCCGCCCAGCAAGACGCTGGCGCCACGCTCGCGGGCATCGTCCACCAGGGCCGACACGGCCGACACCCGGCGGTGCTGGGCCAGCGGCCCCATCTGCGTGCCCTCGATCAGGCCATCGCCCACCTTGAGCGAGCGGGCCTTGGCCAGAAAGCCCTCCACAAAGCGCTCGTACACGCCCTCTTGCACATAAAAGCGCGTCGGCGAGATGCACACCTGGCCGGCGTTGCGAAACTTGAAAGGCGCCAGGTTGCGCAGGGCCAGTTCCAGATCGGCGTCATCGCACACGATCACCGGGGCATGCCCGCCCAGCTCCATGGTGCAGCGCTTCATCTGCGCAGCGGCCTTGGCCGCCAGCATCTTGCCCACCGGCGTCGACCCGGTGAAGGTGATCTTGCGCACCACCGGGCTGTTGAGCAAATGCTCGGACACCTCGGACGGCACGCCCCAGACCACGTTCAGCACGCCCTTGGGCAGACCGGCGTCGTGGAAGATCTTGGCCAGCGCCACCACGGCGCTGGGCGCGTCCTCGGGGCCTTTGAGGATGATGGTGCAGCCGGCGCCCAAGGCCGCGCACACCTTGCGCACCGCCTGGCTGAAGGGGAAGTTCCAGGGCGAGAACGCTGCCACCACCCCCACCGGCTCGCGCAGCACCGTCTGGCGCACCGCATCGTTGCGCGCCGGAATGACGCGGCCGTAAATGCGGCGGCACTCTTCGGCGTGCCATTCGGCATGCTCGCCGCAGGTCATCACCTCGCCGGTGCTCTCGGCCAGGGGCTTGCCCTGATCCATCGTGATGCCACGGCCGATCTCGGCCGCGCGCTCGCGCATGAGCTCGCCAGCTTTGCGCAGGATCTTGCTGCGCTCCAGTGGCGAGGTCTTTTTCCAGTGCTCGAAGGCGCGGGCGGCCGCGGCCAAGGCCCGGTCCAGGTCCCCGGTGCTGGCATGGGGCAACTGCCCCAGCACAGCGTGGGAGGCGGGATTCAGGATGTCTTGCGTCTTGCGGCCGTCAGCGGGCAGGAATTCGCCATCGATGTACAAGCTCAGGGTGGGGTAGGTCATCAAATACTCCGGTGATGGGCAGAGGGGTCGGAACCATCGAACAAGGGGCGCGGGGGGGCGCAAGGCGGCATCAGGGGACCAGCACCGTGCGTCCGACCACCCGGCCGTGGTGCAGATCTTGCATCGCATCGTTGGCCTCGGCCAGCGGGCGCGTGTTGACCGGGATCGGCTTCATGCCGCTGCGCCTGACCAGGCTCACCAGTTCCTGCAGCTCCTGCAGGGTGCCCACATAGCTGCCCTGGATGGTCAGGGGCCGCATCGGGATCACCGGCAGCGACAGGGTCAGGTCGCCCCCCATCAGACCGCAGATCACGATGTGCCCGCCGCGGGCGGCGCTGCCCATGGCCAGGGTCACGGTGGGCGTGGCGCCCACCAGATCCAGCACCGCACGCGCACCGCCGCCGGTGGCCTGCTGGATCTGTTGCACCGCGTCAGGGGCACGCGCATCGACCACCTGCAAGGCGCCAGCGGCCAGGGCCGCCTCGCGCTTGACCGGATCGATGTCGACCACGATCGCGCCCTTGCCGCCCAAGGCCTTGAGCACCTCAATGGCCATCAGGCCCAGGCCGCCCGCACCAATGATCACCACCGGGTCGGTGGTGATGCGGGCGCCCAGTTTTTTCAGCGCGCTGTAGGTGGTCACGCCCGCGCAAGCCAGCGGCGCCGCCTCGGCCGCGTTCAAGCCGTCGATGTCGACCAGGTAGCGCGGATGCGGCACCAGCACATAGTCGGCAAAACCGCCCGGCCGCGCCACGCCCAGGGCCTGGGGCTTGATGCAGATGTTTTCTTCACCGCGCAGGCATGCCGCGCACTCGCCGCAGCCGATCCAGGGGTGCACCAGGGCCTCGCGCCCCATCTGCACGCCGCCAGCCGCTTGCGCTGCCGGGCCAGCGGCCACCACCTCGCCCACGATTTCGTGGCTCAGGGTCAGCGGCGGCTTGATGCCGCGCTCGGCCAGCGTCAGCTTCTTGCCACCGCCCATGTCGTAATGGCCCTCCCAAAGGTGCAGATCGGTGTGGCACACACCCGCCGCCTGCACCCGCACCAGCACCTCGGTGCCCGTCGGTTCGGGAATGGCCGTTTCCACCAGCTCAAGGGCTTGGCCGTGATGAAGCACGCAATAGCAACGCATTCAATGTCCTTCTGTGTATGAAAAAAATAGGGGTCAAACCGAGCGGGGGGCCAGCCAGGCGTCCAGGGCGGGCCACATGCGCATTTCGGCGCCACGCCCGGCCACCAGGCCCACATGCCCCCCCTTGAGCGTGAGCTCTTGTTTGTCGGCGCTGCCAACCGCTTGCACCAGGTCGCGCGACGAGGCGTAGGGCGTGATGTGGTCCTCCTGGGCCAGCAGGTGCAAAAAAGGCACGCGGATGCGACCCAGGTCCACCGTCTGACCGCCGATTTGCCAGTCGCCCTTGACCAGGCGGTTGCCGCGCAAAAAGTCGTTCACCATCTGGCGGAACACGCCCCCCGGGAAGGGGATGTTGTCCGATTCCCATTTGCCCATGCGCAGGTTGCTGCGCACGACCTCTTGCTTGGCGGCCTGGTTGAGCAGGTTCATCGCGCCGGCCACCTTGCCAAAGGGCCGCAGTGCGCGCAGGGCATTTTGCACCCACTCGGCGGGCACATTGCCGTGCTCGGCCAGCAGGGCCTCCTCGTCAAAGTCCTCGCCCATCCAGGCCTTGAGCGATGCCAGCCCGTCGCTGTTGACCGGGGTGGCCATGCAAACCAGGTTTTTCAGCGGCGACGTGGCCTTGCCGCCCTTGCCACTGGCGCTCAGCGCCGCCCACAGCACCGCCAGCAAACCGCCCACGCAATAACCGATGATGGAGAGCTCCCGCTCGCCGCTGTGCGCCTGCACCTGCTGCACACAAGCCGGCAGGCGATCGAGCACATGGTCCTCGAGCGTGAGGTGCTGGTGCGCTTTGCGCGGACGGCCCCATTCGATCATGTAGACGTCGTAACCCTGCTTGAGCAGGAACTCGACCATGCTCTGCCCAGGCACCAGGTCCAGGATGTAGGGCTGGTTGACCAGCGAGGTCACGATCAGCACTGGCACGCGGTACACGCTCTGGCACATCGGCCGAAAGTGATGCAGCTTGAGCGTGCCTTGCGCGTAAATGGTGTCTTTGGGCGTGGCCCCCAAGGGGCCGGTCAGTTCGGCAAAGTCGGTGCCCGGCAAGCCCATCCGCTCCAGCGTGCGCTGAACGGGGTTGGGCAGCGCGGACAAGGCGGCCGGGCGGGCGGCGGGGTGCATCATCAGCCCCTGGCTTTGGCCGCAGCCGGCTTGCGTCCGCGCGATGGGCGCGGCGTGAGCACCGGGGTGTGTGCCAGCGAAGCGGCCGTGATGGCTTGCTGCAGCTGCGACAGGCCGGCCGCCACCTGGGCCAGGCCGTCTTCCAGCCGCCCCATGCGCTCGTCCAGGGCCTCCAGGTCGCTGCGCGAAGGCAGGTTGGCCGCCGCAAGCGAGGCCTGTGCCAGCTCGGTGAACTGGCGGTGCATCAGCTGCATCTCGCTCAGCTGCCGGTTCAGGGCCTCGCCCGTGCGCTCGTCCTTGAGCAGGTGCGACACCGCCTCGCTCCACTGCGCCTCGCTCTTGGCGATCCATTCACGCCAAATATGCGTCGGGTTGAGCTTGTGCCAATCGGTTTGTTCCATGGGGATACTCCTGTGTTCAAGCCTTCAAGATGGTGCGGCCGCGGATGCGGCCCGCGCGCAGTGCGTCCAGCGCCTCGGTGGCACTGGCCAGCGATTGGGTGCCCAGCGGCAAATCGGGCAGCACGCCCGAGCGGGCAATCGCCATCAGCTCCTGCATCTCCTCAAGGCTGCCCACATAGGAGCCGGTCACGCTGACCGCCTTCATGGACACCATGGCGGGCACGATGGGCGTCGAGCCGCCAAACAAGCCCACACAGACCAGCTTGCCCGCCTTGCGCAAGGCACCAAAGCCAAAGTTGAAGGTGGCCGCAGCGCCCACAAAATCGATGGCCGCTGCGACACCGCCCGTGGCCTTGAGCAGCGACTTGAGCGCGCCGTCGGCACTGGGGTCGATGATCTGGCCTGCACCCGCTTCGCGGGCCATGTCCCACTTGCTCGGATCGATCTCGACCACGATGGGGGGCGTGTCGAACATCTGGCGCGCCAGCCGAATGCCCGAGAGGCCAACACCGCCTGCACCGATGATCAGCAAGGGGTCCTTGGGGCCCAACGGGCCGACTTTTTTGAGCGCGCTGTACGCCGTCAGGCCCGAGCAAGCGTAGGTACAGGCCTGTTCCTCGGCCAGCTGGCCGTAGTCCAGCAGGTACTTGGCATGCGGGACCACGGTGTGGGTGGCAAAGCCCCCGTCGCGGTGGATGCCCAGGGCGCGCGGGCTGTTGCACAGGTGCTCATCGCCTGCGGCGCACAGCGAGCAGGTGCCGCAGCCAATCCATGGGAAGACCACGCGACGGTCGCCCACTTGCACGCCGGTGGCGTCCGGCCCCACCGCCACCACCGTGCCGGCAATCTCGTGGCCCAGCGTCCGGGGCGGCTGCACGGTGCGCGTCATGTCCAGCTTGACGTCGTTGCCCAGGTCAAAGAAGCCATCGTGCAGGTGCACATCGCTGTGGCAGACGCCGCAGCTGCCCACACGCAGCACGACCTCGCTGCCCTGGGGGGTGGGGATGTCGCGCATCACCTGCGCGAGCGGACGGCCGAAGGCCTCGACCTGGTAACTGATCATGGACATGCTTGTCTCCTCAGGGAAAAAATGCCGCTGACCCATTCGGTCTTTTGTACTGCTCTGCGGCGGGGAAAAAATGGTTGAACGGCGCGGGCTTCAGGCCTGCTGGAGCGCCGTGCGGCCCGAAACGCTGGTCTGCGTTTCCTGGGCCCAGGCCATGACGTGCCCGGCCAGTTGGTGGGCGGTGATGGCCGACAGGGTCCAGCCCAGGTGGCCGTGGCCCGTGTTGTAGAACACATTGGCTTTTTTGCCCTGGCCCACGCGCGGCAGCATGTTGGGCATCATCGGGCGCAGACCGGCCCAGGGCACCACCTTGCGGGTATCGATGCCCGGGAAGCACTGGTTGACCCACTGGATCAGCGGCTGGATGCGGTCGGCCCGGATGTCCAGGTTGATGCCGTTGTACTCGGCCGTGCCCGCCACCCGGAAACGGTCCACGCCCAAGCGGCTGGTCACCAGCTTGGTCTCGTCGTCCAGCAGGCTCACCTCGGGGGCGGCGGCCTGGCTGGCGCCATCGGGCAGGTTCACCGTGATGGAGTAGCCCTTGACAGGGTAGATGTTCAGGCGGTCACCCAGCTGCGCGGCCAGGCGGCGGCCGTGCACACCGGCGCAGACCACGATGCCGTCAAAGGTCAGCGAGTCGGTATCGCCCGCATGCTTGACCTGCACAAACGCGCTCTGGCCGTTGGCCCCCACGCTCAGCACCTCGTGCTCGTTGAGGAACTTCACGCCCAGGCGCTCGCAGGCCTTGGCCAGGCCGTAGGTGAACTTGTGGATGTCGCCGGTCGAGTCGCTCTCGGTGAAGTAGCCCCCGTAGAACTGACCGTGCAAGGTGGGCTCGATGGCCTTGATCTCGTCGGGCGTCACCGCGCGACGGGGCAAGCCCCCGCGGGCCAGCAACTTCGAGACCTGAGCGGCGTGGTCAAAGCCCTTTTTGTCGCGGTAGAAGTGCAGAATGCCTTTGCGCTTGTGGTCAAACTCGATGCCCTCGGCCTCGGCCCAGGCAAAGTGGTGCTCGCGCGAGGCAATGGCCAGCTGCGCGGTGGCCACGGTGTTGTCGCGGTACTTCGGAATCGCGGCAATGAACTCGGCCATCCAGCTCAGCTTGTGCCAGGTCGGGGTGGGGTTCATCAGCAGGGGCGCGTCGTTTTTGAACATCCACTTGATGCCCTTGATCAGCGTGGACGGGTGCGTCCAGACCTCGGCATTCGAGGCCGAGAGCTGACCGCCGTTGGCATACGAGGTCTCCATGCCCGGGTAGCGGTTCTTCTCGATCAGGGTGACCTCAAAGCCCTGCTGAATCAGGGCATAGGCCGAGGTGACGCCCGTGATGCCACCCCCAATGACCACCATGTGCTTTTTCATAGCGCGATCTCTCTCTTTAAAAAACGTCTCGAATTGAAAGACACGCGGTCCACCGGATGTGGACTGCATGACCCCCTCTGTTTGAGACCTGAGAGATTCGCGCCGGCCCCGTGGGGGTTGGGCACTTGCTCCTGCGGTGGACCGGGATGACGCATCCCGATCACTCTTCAGAGTATTGGGCACCGATGTGCCGTTCCGAATCGGTCCTTTTGCCTGAGAGTTTCCGGGGCGGTTGCTCCTTCGGCGCTCTGTGCCTTGGCACAGAGACTCTCCCGATTCGGGCGTTCTGCATCCAGCCGTTTAGTGGGCCTGCCCTTCCAGATCGCGAAGGCGGAAACGCTGGATCTTGCCGGTGGCCGTTTTGGGCAACTCGGCCACAAACTCGATGAAACGTGGGTACTTGTAGGGCGCCAGGCGCTCCTTGACAAAGGCCTTGACCGCGGCCTCGTCCAGTTGCTGCCCCGCCTTGAGCACGATGAAGGCCTTGGTCTTGGTCAGGCCGTCGCTGTCTTCCTTGCCAATGACCGCCGCCTCCAGAATCGCCGGATGCTGCACCAGCGTGGCCTCCACCTCAAAGGGCGAGACGTAGATGCCGCTGACCTTGAGCATGTCGTCGTTGCGACCGGCGTAGGTGTAGTAGCCGTCGATGTCGCGGGTGTATTTGTCGCCGCTCTTGGTCCACTCGCCGCGGAAGGTGTCGCGCGTCTTGCTGCGGTTGTTCCAGTACATCAGCGCGGCGCTGGGGCCCTTGATGAACAGGTCGCCAATCTGGTTGTGACCGGTGACCACCGAGCCGTCTTCGTTGCGCAGCTCCACCTCGTAGCCCTCCACCGGGCGGCCGGTGGTGCCGTAGCGCACATCGCCGGGTCGGTTGGACAAGAACACGTGCAGCATCTCGGTCGAGCCAATGCCGTCGATGATCTCGCAGCCAAAGTGCGCGGTCCAGCGCTCGCCGATGTCGCGCGGCAGGGCCTCGCCGGCCGACGAGCACAGGCGCAGGGCCACCTGCGTGCGCGCCGGCAGATCGGGGCTGGCCAACATGCCGCCGTAGCCGGTGGGCGCGCCGTAGAACACCGTCGGCTGGTGATCGACCAGTCGCTTGAAGGTGGCTTGCGGCGTGGGCCGCTCGGCCATCAGCACCACGCTGGCGCCCACGCTCAGGGGGAAGGTCATGGCATTGCCCAGGCCATAGGCAAAGAACAGCTTGGCGGCCGAGAAAACGGTGTCGCTCTCTTGCAGCTTCAAAATGCGCTTGCCGTACAGCTCGGCCGTCCAATACAGATTGCCCTGGCTGTGCACCGTGCCCTTGGGCTTGCCCGTCGAGCCCGAGGAATACAGCCAGAAGGCCGGCTCATCGGCCAGCGTGTCGGCCGGCAGTCCGCTCTGGGCCTGCGCCAGCAGCGTGGCCATGTCGTGCTGCCCCGCAGACAGCTCGCCAGTGGGGCGCGAGACCACCACATGTTGCACCTCGTGCGTGGCCTGGCCCAGCGCGCTTTGCAGCGTGGGCAGCAGCGCGCCCGAGACCAGGGCGGCCTGCGCGCGGCTGTTGCTCATCATGTAGGCGTAGTCCTCGGCCGTGAGCAGCGTGTTGACCGCCACCGGCACCACCCCCGCATAGAGCGCGCCCAAAAAGGCCACCACCCAATCGCTGCTGTCTTGCATCAGCAGCAGCACGCGCTCTTCGCGCTTGAGGCCCAGGGCCTTGAGGGCGCCGGCAAAGCGACGGATCGATTCGCTCAGCTCGCCGTAGGTGATCTGGCCCACGTCGTCAATGAGCGCCACCTTGTCCGCTCGCCCCTGGTTGCTGGCGATGATGTGCTGCGCGAAATTGAACGCCTCGGGGGGCGGGGTCAGGACTTGCATGCGTGTCTCCTCGGGGTGCCGTTTGGATGGATGGGTCGGGTGGTGCCATGCCCCCATTGGGCTTGGGCCACCGGCCTCTTGTTCGCTTCGCTCTGCGCCCCCACCGGCAAGACCGGCAGGGACTGGCCACTGCCTGGCGGGGATGCATTATTTTTCAACTTCAAGGATTGTGCAATAAAGTGCAGGTTTTGCCAACCGTCAAAATTAGGGGTAAACCCGAGTTAAACAGCTTTTACTTGCGCA